>JAUMZM010000022.1 GCA_030528125.1 Tissierellia bacterium | reverse complement strand
AATTAAAAAGCAGGTAGGTTTTGTATTTTCTACCTGCTTTGTCTACAGTCTGGGACTTAGATTAATCTAAGTCCTTTTATATTTTAATATCAACCCATTTGCCTTTTTTGAATCTATTTCTAAGTAATACAAATCTTGCTGTTTGATCAGAAAGTATTCCTCCCCATATTCCTGCAATTCCCCATTTTAGAACATGGACAAAGATTAGTGTTGATGCTGATCTTATTATTGATATTGATAATAAAGATACAAGTAATGTGTATTTTACATCACCTGCAGCTCTTAGACATCCTCCATATATTACTTGGCTTATCTGTGATAAGACTATAACTATCATAAAATATATTATGATTGAGCCCATCTCTATGATATTCTTGTCATCGAAAAATATCCTAAATATACTCTTTCTAAATATTATAAGTATTACAGAAATTATCGCAGATATTATAAGTCCTATATCTTGGCAAATATTGCCGTATTTTATTGCGACATCTTTCTTTCCTGCTCCAAGTGCATTTCCTGTAAGTGCAACTGCTGCAACTTGCATTCCATCTCCAAATGCAAATGAAAGACTTAATATATTCATTCCTACATTATGTGCTGCAAACTGATCTGTTCCAAGTCTTGCTGCTGTAAGTGCTGTTATTAGAAATCCAACTCTTGCTGCAAGATTTTCTAGAAATATATTTATTCCAAGATTTGAGATATGTTTAGTTATATCCTTTGAAAACTTAATCTTTTCTTTTACGATAAGAGGAAATGATACATAGCTTTTCTTTCTAAAAAGGGAGAATATACTCATAATACTTGCAACTACTGTTCCAAGTACTGTCGCAAGTGCTGCTCCTTTTACTCCTAATGCTGGAAAGCCGAAGTTTCCTCCTATAAGTAGATAGTTAAATATTATATTTACAATGCTTGATACTACATTGGTTGTAAATGCTATCTTGGTGTTCCCACTACCTCTTTGTGCTGCATTTATGGTCATTGATATTATGTTAAATACCATTCCACCCATTATTATTTTAAGATATGTAACTCCCATATCGTGAGTTTCTGCACTACTTCCGGCAATTCTTATAATCTGTGGTGTAAAATAGACCATCAATGTACTTATTATTGCTACAAGCACAAGTGATAAAATCAACGCTGTAACTAATGTTTCGTTGGCCTTTTTCTTATCACCTTCTCCTCTTCTTCTTGCTACAAGTGCCGATACACTTACATTTATCGCAAAAAAAAGTGAGAATGCTATAAATTTTGGCTGTGTTGTAAGTCCTATTGCAGCTATTGCATTTGCTCCTAGACTAGATACCATAAGGGTATCTATAAGTGCAGCAACTGCTATAAAAAACGACTCCAATACAGAAGGCCACGCCATCGATATTGTTCTTTTTATATATTCTTTATTAGTCAAAATACCCCCTATAGCCCCCTTTTATTAGTTTACATTATACGCTAAATAATATTTATCTCTAATAATTTACATAAAAAAAAGAAACCTCATAAAGAGATTTCTTTTGCTAATATTTTATAAATATTCTTTTATATCAGTAGTGTCTGTTTCGCCGTAGTTTTCAATTTTGACTTCTTGTGATGAGTCATCTTCAGCAATTATTTTTCCGTTTAGTGAGAATTTTTTGACTTGTCCTTTATCAACATGATATGCAACTACTTCCTTGCCGCCTACTTCTAGGTTTTCGCCTATTACAAGATTTTCTACAACTCCGCCTTCTTTTATGCTTATAGCATCTGCTGCAAGTTCCATTATTACACCTTTTACAAGTGTTTCTCCTATTGAGCCTTTGGTTTTTACGCTATTTATTATTTCGATTTTTCCAACTGGCTTACTTACTTGCATTCCTATTGAGCCTTCTCCTACTGTTTCTATTGAATCGAAGATTGCTTCTTTTATTGTGCCGTCGTATTGGTTAAATCCTCTTGCTCCTAATCCGTAGGTTTTTATTGGAGAGTTTGCTTTGAAATAGTCTACTTCTCCGAAATTTACAAATCCTATCGCACTTTGTCCATAACTTACTATTGGTTTTTCAACAACCCATTTTTCAACTTTACCCCATACATCTAGTACCATGTCATTTGTTCCATAAGTTACGGTATTTCCTCTTGTGAGAATATTCTTTGCATTTGTTGATTGTACTATAAATATAGCACCTGTTATAAGGTTTGGCTGGCCTGTTGGAATCATTCCATTGGAATAGATATCATCTGTTACTAGGTTATTTACTTCAATTCTTCCTGTATCATCATTTAATCCTCCAATAAATACTCCTGATCCTATTACTGGAGCATTCTTTCTTCCAAGTTTTATTCCATCTATATCTACATTTATTAGACTTTCTTTATCTGGATTGTAATTATAGATTGTAAGTGCTCCTTGATATACATTTACTCCGTATTTCATAGGTCTTTGTGGATAATTTCTTGAATCTGATGATACTATATCCATATTTTCAATCTTTACATCTAGGTACTTATTAGGTGCTTTGGTTAAAATTTGTACCATTCCTGTTATAGTTAAATCTTTTAGCTTGATTTCTCCTAAGTCTTCAAGGTTTGATTTTAATCTTATGGCTCTTTTAGATGGTGTTGTTTGGATTGAAAGATTTGATATTTCGTTATCTCCTTCAAGTTCTATTGAGCCTCCATTTATAAAACTTAGAAATACATTGTCATTTGTACCTATTAATTTCTGTCCTTTTTTTAGATGTATTGTTTCATCTATTGATATTGAATTTTCTACTTCTAATAATAAGTCTTCTTCTAATGCTTTATTTAATTCTAATAGATTTGTAATTTTCATATAGTATCCTTTTTCTTATTTCTGTAACATGTCTTGGTATTCTTCTTTTCTATCAAATTCCTTCTTAGCATAAGGGCAAAGTGGAATAATCTTAACTCCTTCTTCTCTTGCTTTGTCTACAACTTCTTTTACTAAATTTTCTGCTATATGTTGTCCTCTATATGTTGGATCAACAAAAGTATGGTCGATTATCCATAATCCTTTTGATTGTGAATATGTGCATTCTCCTATTTCTTTTCCATCATCGTATACTGCTACTCTTGAGTTTTCTTTTTCGTATTTGTAATCCATTAGTATTCTATCTCCTCTTTTATAAAGTTTCCTGTACGTAAATCCATCCAAGCATCTCTTACTTCTTGGTCTGTATTCATTACTATTGGTCCTGCCCAAGCTATCTGTTCGTCAAGTTTCTTTGATGACATAAATAATACTTGTGTATCGTCATCTACTGCTTCAAATTCGATTGTATCTCCTTCGGAGAATTTAACGGCTGTCTTTTCTTCGATTATCTCGCCGTTGATTTTTACATCTTTTAATAAGGTAAATGCCATTACAGATGCTTGTTTTTCTGTATCAAGTGTAAACTTTGCTCCCTTATTTAGATGGATATCATAATAATCTAGTGGTAGATGATCTCCGCTATATCCCTTGTGGTCTTTGTAATTTCCTGCAAGTAGTCTTAGATATCCTCCATCAAATTCGATTTCTTCGATTTCTTCTGATTTTACATTGTGGTAGTAAGGTTTAGACATCTTTTCTTTTTGTGGAAGGTTAAGCCATAATTGCACTCCAAGTAGTCTATCTGATGCTGGAACTTTCTCTTCGTGCATGATTCCTGATCCTGAGTTCATCCATTGTACTCCTCCATCGAATAGCTCATCGCTATTTCCGATACTATCTGCATGGATCATCTTTCCTTTATAAAGGTATGAGATTGTCTCAATTCCTCTATGTGGGTGGAATGGAAATCCTGCTGTATAGTCGTCTGGATTTGTACTGTCAAATGAATCAAGCATTAGTATTGGGTCAAATGATCTTACTGTATCATGTCCTAATACTCTTACTAGACTTACTCCTGCTCCATCTGTTGTTCTAAATCCTTTAACTTTCTCTACGATTTGTCTATTCATTATTCCTCCTTTTGTAGTTATCTATGATTTTCTGCAATGCTTCAAATACTTGTTCTCTTTCTTCTTCTGTAACTCCGCTTAGTGCAAAATCATCGATACTTTTTGCGATCGGTAACAATTGTTCTGCCTTTTCTCTTCCATAATCTGTAAGATAGATTGCAGAGCATCTTTTATCTGTGCTAAGCTTTTGTCTTGTTATTAACTTTTCTTTTTCCATAGCATTTAATATTGATGAAACTGTCGATTTGTCAAAATAACAATTGTCACAGATTTCTTTTGCAAGAACTCCATCTCTTTCGTAAAGGTATTCTAATACCTTTGGCCAACCTGGTGAAAGGTCGATATTGGATGTTTGTTTTATCATGTCATTATTTAAATTTTGGAAACAACGCATAATTTGAAAATGTAATTTATCTTTTAACATATTTTCTCCTTTAGTTTGTTTTCCAACTATTCTTATTATACCCCATTTTTTTTTTTTGCAAACTTTGATCCTTCTAGTTAATTCTTACCCATATATTTAACTTTGTTGTGTTTATAATAAAAATAATTGTACTTTGTATTATGATTTCATTTGTAATTGTATTTTGGTTATGTGGAAATTATATGGATAGATCTTTGTAATTTATAAATTATTATGAATACTATTATTTATTTATATGATTTTACTTTATAAAAGAAAAAAGCCAACCCTAAGGTTGACCTTTCTCTGTTATGATTATTTTTCTATTGGTGCGTCTGCTGATAGAGCCCAATCTCCTGCGTTGTTGATATGTTCTCCATTACCATAACCTGCATCATAGTTTAGTACACGTTTGTTAACTAATTGCCAGTTTGTGCTCCATTGTAGTGGAATTGCTGGTACTTCGTCGAATACTATGTTTTGGAAGTCTTTGTAAGCTTTGTTTACAAAGTCTTTGTCATTTGCTTCCATGCTTGAGATTCTATCGATTGATTCTTGTAATTTATCTGATGTGTATCTTGACATATTAAATGCTGCTGAGTTTCCGTAACTTTCCTTTGGATTTGGATTTGTTCCAACTCTCCAAGCTGCTACGAATACGTCGATTTCTGGATCTTCTGCTTCTAGTTTGTCATAGAATGAGTTAAATTCTATAAGTCTTCCTGTTGCAAGTGTTACATTTAATCCTACATCTGCCCATGATTGTAGGTAGTATTGTGAAAGTGGCTCTTGTGTATCTCCACCTTCCATCATTGCTAGATGGATTTCAAGTGGTTTGCCATCTTTGTCTTCTCTCATTCCATCTCCGTCTACGTCTTTGTATCCTGCTTCGTCTAATAATTGATTGGCTTTGTCTGGATCATAAGTGTAGCCTTTGATTGATGGATCATAGAATTCTCCAAATACTGGTAATACTACTGATTTAGCTAATTGGTTGTTTCCTTGATAGAATTGTTTTGCTACTGCTTCTTGGTCAAGTGCATAACCCATTGCTTTTCTTAGATTAACATCTGCCATCTTTGCATCTGGATTTACTGTTACTTCGCCCTTTTCTTTATCGAAATGTCCAAGTTCAAATCCTAAGTATGAATAGTAGAAATCTCCTACTCCTTCCATGTTGTATCCTGGAACTTGTTTGAATTCTTCTACTGATTTTGATGGTACTGTTGATACCATATCGTATTTATGAGCTTTTATTGCTGATAAGATATTAGATTGTGGAACTACTTCCATATTGATTGTATCTATTGATGGTTTTCCTTTATAGTAATATGGATTTGCTGTTAGTTCGATTTTCTCTCCTTGTACATAGTTTGAAATGTAGTAAGGTCCTGCTGATAATGGCTTTATACGAATTTCATCTGATTCTTCAAGATCTCCTATTGGAATATCTTTTAAGTAATGATATGGCATTAAGCTTGGTTGTAATCCTGAGCCCCAATGTGTTGCCGGTGTAAGTTTGCTAAATTGAATTACCATTGTTTGATCATCTGGTGTTGTGATTCCTTCGATCTTGTCTGTCTTTCCTGCATGGTAATCTTCCATTCCTATGATTCTTCCATGTTCTGTTCCGTCATATCTTATTCCTGTGTAGTCTGGGCTTCCTACTACATAGTATGAATATTCTAAGTCTTTGCTTGTTACTGGTTCTCCATCACTCCATTTAAGATCTGGATTTAATTTGAATTCTACTTTATTGTTCTCATCATCCCAGTTAATTTCTAATCTATCTGATGAAACTAATCTGAAACTTTCGTCTGCATCGTATAGATTTCCTCCATTACATAATCCTATTACATAGTAGTCGTTAGCATCTTGATATAAGTTCTCATCAAAGATTCCTTTGATTGGAGAATCTGCTACTATTGCGTATTGTAATGTACCACCTTCGATTGGGTCGCCTTCTCCTTTTACTGGTAAGGACTTTGCATCCCACTTTATTTCTTTTGTAGCTTTTTCTGATGAACCGTTAGATTCTGTCACAGTTGAATTGCTTGCATTGTCTGTTGAAGCTTTATCATTTGATTTGCTTCCGCCACCACAAGCTGTCAATAACATAGACATTGATAGTGCTAAGGCCAATCCTTTAATTCCCTTTTTCATTTCCTTCTCCTTATTTTTTATTTTTTACATGCTTCGCATGGAAAAACCAATTATGATGCTCTACGTTGCTTTGCATCTGATGCACGTCTTATTGCTTGTCCAACGTAGTTTATTGATAGTGTAAATACTAATACTAGTATTACTGCTGGTACCCATATATATAATTTGTCTGCTATTACTTCTGGGTCATTTGCATAAGATATTAATGTTCCAAGTGATGGTGTGCTTGTTGGTAATCCAAATCCCAAGAAGGTAAGTCCTGTCTCGATTCCTATATTTGCTGCAAGTGAAAGGGTTGCATCTACTATTATTATTGATGATATATTAGGTAATATTTCTGTAAACATTATTTTAAGTGGATGTGTTCCCATTGTCTTTGATGCACTAATATAGTCTTTTCTTCCTTCTGATAATGACTTACTTCTTACAAGTCTTGCAATACCTGTCCAGTAGAATATGGACATTATTAACACGAATTTCCACATTGTGTATTGTGGGATTATTACTACAAGAACTATTATTATCATTGTTATAGGTAGTACTTGAAGGAAGTCTATAATTCTCATTATGATATTATCTACAACTCCTCCGTAATATCCTATTATTAGTCCTACTGTTACTCCAACTGCTGTTGTTATTAGTGTTACTAGAAATCCTATTGTTAGTGAATTCTTAGCTCCTATTATAAGCTGACCCAGTATATCTCTTCCGCCCTTGTCGGCTCCAAGTATATATCCTTCTTGTCCTGGTCTTGCGTAGGAGTTAAATATATCTACTTTCATAAGTTCTTTGGTATCTATTGTTAAAGATCCAATTACAACTCCAAGTATCAATGCCACTAGGATTATAAATGATGTTAGTGCTATTTTGTCTTGAACTACTTCATTTACTATAACTCTAAAACCCATGGGTTTTTCTTGTTTTTTAGGTTGTTGTATTTCCATTACTAAAACCGTCCTAATCAATTCTTATTCTAGGATCTACTATTGTCATTATGATATCTGAAAGAAGTGATCCCATAAGTGTGAGCAATCCATATAATAATACAAGTGTTGTTATTACTGAATAATCTCTTGATGTTATACTCTCTATGAATAATTTTCCCATTCCAGGATAAGCAAATACTGTCTCGATCATTACTGATCCTCCAAGTAGTCCTGTTATCTGGAATCCAAGAAATGCTGCTATTGGAAGCAATGAATTTCTAAAGATATGATGTGTGTAGACTTTCTTGGTAGGAACACCCTTAGCTCTTGCTGTTCTTACATAATCTTGAGTCTTTGCATCAATTATCTCATTTCTTAGATATTGTACAGTACCTGTTGTTGCAATAAGTGCATAAGATAGTGCTGGAAGTAGCATGTGATATAGTCTAGATAATACATAGCTTGCTCCTTGTACTCCTACCGCTACACTTCCTCCTGTAGGAAACCACTTTAATCTATATCCAAATATTAGTAGTGTAACAAGATACATTACAAATCCTGGGATTGATAAGGTCAAAAAGTTATATAGGTTTATCGCCTGATCGGCTTTCGACCCTGCACTTCGCCCGGCCTTTATTCCTAATGGTATGGCTATTGCATACATGAGTATAAGTGATAATAGTGATAGCCAGAAAGTATTCTTAGCTCTTTCTCCTATAACCTTTGCTACAGGCATCTTCATTGTATATGATTTACCAAAATCTCCATGTGCGGCGTTTTTTAGCCAACGAACATATTGTTGTGGTACTGGATCATTAAGACCAGCCTTCTCCCTTAATTCCTCTATTCTTTGTGAAGGAGTATTGGGATTTATCATTCCTGAGAATGGATCTCCTGGCATGAACTTTGCTAAAGCAAATACAAATATACTTAATATAAATAACTGAGGTATCATAAGTAGGACTCTACGCAATATTGTTTTCCACATTATCTAATACCTCCTTATCCTTAACTGCAACACAGTGACTTCCTTCTACTTCCATCAAATCATATACTCTACCATCTTCGGTGTAGTAGTCTGATTTCTCACTTTCAAATTCATCTTTTAATTTAATACGATTTTCTTGTATAATATCCCTCTTACTTGGATCTACTTCTGGAATAGCTGCGATTAGCTTTTTCGTGTAGATATGCTTAGGTTTATAATAAATCTCTTCTCTAGTTCCTTTTTCTACAAATCTTCCTCTGTGCATTATATATATGTAATCACACATGTGCTTTACAACTCCCAAGTCGTGAGAGATAAATATATAAGAAAGCCCAAAAGCTTGCTGAATGTTTTTCATGTAATTTAGAACCTGAGCTTGAACTGATAAGTCAAGAGCTGATACAGGCTCATCTGCAATGATTAACTTAGGTCTTAGAGCAACAGCTCTTGCAACTCCAATTCTCTGTCTTTGTCCACCAGAAAATTCATGAGGATATTTGTAGATTGCATCATGAGGCATTCCAACAATATCTAATAATTCAAGAACTTTATTTTTCTTTTGATCTAATGTAAGCTTTTCAAAATTGTCCAAAGGTTCTGCAATTATATCAAGAATTCTTCTCTTAGGATCAAGACAAGATGCAGAATCCTGGAAGATCATTTGAACATCTTTGGTAAAATTGATAGCCTTTCTTTCTGATTTCTTAGACACATCAGTATCCTTGTAGATAATCGTACCATCGGTGATTTTCTCAAGACCTATAATGCTCTTACCAATAGTTGATTTACCAGAACCACTTTCACCTATAAGTCCATAACTTCTACCAGGCTCAATCGACATATCAACGCCATCTACAGCCCTTACGTAGTCTTTGATTGTGTTAAAAAATCCCCCTCTTATAGGGTAGTGGACTTTCAAATTATTAACTTCTAAAAAACTCATATCTCATCTTCTCCTTGAAAGTGAAAATGTTTATAGCAACTACATCTTACAAAATGTCCAGGACTAACCTCATGCAAGATTGGATCTTTCTCATGAGCGCTATCATCAATCCATGGAATTCTATCTTTGAATCTACAACCATGTCTTGGCATATTGTTTAAGGAAGGCACCATACCTTGAATTACGTGCAAATCCTTACCAAGAGAACTATCCTGAGGAATAGAATTTAATAGAGATCTTGTATATGGATGCAAAGGATTATTGAAAAGCTCGTTAACCTCAGCAATTTCAACAAATTCACCAGCATACATTACAGCAACTCTATCAGCCGTCTGAGCAACAACTCCCAAATCGTGAGTTATAAGAATAATTCCAGCCTCAATTTCTTCTCTAAGATCAGAAATAAGATCAAGAATTTGAGCCTGTATCGTTACATCCAAAGCAGTAGTAGGCTCATCTGCAATCAATATATTAGGCTTGCAAGATAGAGCAATCGCAATGATTACACGCTGTCTCATACCACCAGAAAGCTCGTGAGGAAATTGTCTATAGCATCTTTTTGGGTTTTCGATACCAACTAGATCCAATAACTCAATAGCCTTAGCCTTTCTTTCATCAGCATTTAAATTAGTATGATATTCCAAGGCCTCCTCAATCTGCGCTCCTATTCTATGTAATGGGTTTAGAGAAGCTAGAGGATCTTGGAATATCATTCCAATGTCTCCACCACGAATTGTATTGTAATCATCCTCACTATATTCCAATAAATTATTACCATTATACATAACCTCACCCTTTACCTTAGTAAAAAGCTTGTTGTATAGCCCCATTATAGTCATAGCAATTGTTGACTTACCACAACCGGATTCACCAACTATCGCTAACACTTCATTGGAATAAAGATCAAATGTTACACCATCTACCGCATCATAATACTCTCCGCCAATACGAAAAGCAGTATGAAGATCTTTAATTTCAAGTAATTTCTTTTTTTCCATTTCATTGTCCTTCGCTAATTTTAGGATATCATTAGTTCAACTAATCATAACGTAGCATAATAAAAAAAATAATTTAATAAAAATTAATTTATAATTAAGTTTATTAAGCCTTTTGAAGATTATAGCATAAATATATGCAAATGTAAAGTGTTTATACAATATATTGATTTAAGACGCTAAAATGCCCCATTTGAAACATTGAAATATCATGATTTTATTTTTTTTATTTGATTTCAATAATAAAGATAACGTTTTACAAAAAAACAAATATTATATGCATAAAACAATAATAAATATTTAATTAAAAGTTAAATGATGAATAAAAATTCATAATTAAACCTATACGTCGTATTATTGACAATATTAATTTTATATGTTATAATATGGTTGAGATTTAAATTATTTTTAATTAATAATAGTTTAATATTTCTTAATGGTTTTTTATTTAATTCCGTGAATGCAGGTCTTTTATAAAAGATACAGTGCTAAATTATTTCAAGGAGGATATACTGAAAAGTTTAGAGAAAAGGTTTTTATTTTTTTTATGTTTTGTGATGATTTTATTAATCCCAAAAAACACATTTGCAAGTAAGTTTGACACTACAAATTATGAACCTAATTATTTGAGAAGTTACTATGTTGAAGTATATCTCAAAAATAATGGTCCATATGCATTTTATGAAGAAGGTGGCTATAGAGGTTGGCTAGGATTAGCAGATGCCTCTGGAATGTCTGTTGGAGGAGTATGGCTTGTAAAATATTCAGGAAGATTATATCATCCTAGTGTAAAAGATATCCCTGCACCAGCTATGAAAAATAAAGAGATAAGTGTAAGTTTATTAAGTAATACTAGACATATGCCTATGTCTACAAAATTTATTACTCAAAAAAGAACTTACCATTGTCGTTGGAGCGATTATCCTGTACATTGTAACATTCCACATAGCATATTTTATGATGATGGATATTAAAGAGGAGTACTATCCATTGATGATGCATATCCTTCAGATTATGGAAAAACTTTAATAACTATAGTTTATTCAGGCTATGTATCAAATAGCGTTTCTCCTGAAACAGGAATTTTATAATATTTAGGAGTTAATATGAAAAATTTACTTAAAATACTACTAAAAATAACAGTAGCAATTGTAATGATCGTTTCAATTACATCTTGTAAGAAAAACGATTACAATTCAAATTTCAAAGACACTATGTATGCTCATATATTTACAAAAGAAGATGTAGAGTATGCAAATGGAAGAAGTCCTGCAAATTTTATAGAATTTAAAGAAAATAGTATCCATATCTATGAAATTCATTACTTTACTGAAGAAGAAAAAGAAGAAATTAAAGAAAACCTATCATATGCAAAATTTATGGATTTTCAAACGGTTGATGATACTTTCAAAAATCCAGTCTATGACAGCAAAACCAATACAATAAAAGCTGACAAATTAAAAGATGAAATCAAAGTAATAGATGATAACAAAATCGAATACAAAGGAAAAACCTACGAGAAACAAGAACAAGTCGAAGAAAGTGATCTTTCTAAATAAAAAAGTTATTTTTATTATGTGGGTTATGTGGGCTAAAGAAAAGACAGGAATCCCTGTCTTTTTTGTTTATAAATAGATTAGTAAATAATTAATATATTAACAAAAGTAATCTAAGCTAAGAAATAAATTTTATCAATTTCTTCCTAATGGGTATATTAGAAAATGAGAACAATTAGTTTATAATTTAATACATTGCATAACAATGTAGATTCACGATACTTATTTAGGAGGCATGAATGAAAATATTAATATCAGGATTCGATCCTTTTGGCAAAGATAAAATAAATCCATCAATAGAAGCAGTAAAGATGCTCCCAGATACAATAAAAGGAGCAGATATTATAAAAATAGAAATTCCCACAGTAGTAGGAAAAAGCATCGATAAATTAAAAGAAAAGATAGAAGAAGTAAGACCAGATGCAGTAATTACAGTAGGTCAAGCCGCTGGAAGAAGCGATATTACAATAGAAAGAGTTGCAATAAATGTAGATGATGCAATAATACCTGACAACGAAGGCAATCAGCCTGTTGATGAAAAAATTATAGAAGATGGCCCAGATGCGTATTTTCTAACACTTCCAATAAAGGCAATAGTAGAAAATATCAAAAGTGTCAATATCCCAGCATCAGTTTCAAATACCGCAGGCACATTTATATGTAACCATGTAGCCTATGGAATGGCTCATCTAAAAGAAACCAAGTATCCTAATATGATAACAGGATTTATCCATGTTCCATATATTCCAGAGCAAGTATTGGAAAGATTCGACAAACCATCAATGAGCCTAGATATGATAGAAAAAGCTTTGGAAAAAGCCATCGAAACTGTAGTTGATAATCCCTGCGACTTCACATCCGATAATACTTGATTACAAATAAATAGTAGTCTTTTATTGCTTGGATTTACTTATTTATATATTTTTATTTTTCTAACCAAAAGGGGAGGAACTAAGGGATTTTCGATTCATGACCTAACCCGATGAGTGTTTAACACGAATCGTTGGTAGGTCAGATGTCGACTTGTTTCAAATCTTTGATTTGTCAAAAGTCGACTCAATAATAATTTCATTAAATACCCCTTGCGACTTCACATCCGTTCGCTTCGTCGCTAGCACTCCTAGCTTACGGTGTTACGCTGCATACAACCTACCAACGAAATCATAGATTTCGGGTTAGGTTGACAAAACGACCATTCCATGGAGGTAGAAATATGTAAAGAAACTACGTTTCTTTCATTTGTTTATTTATTTATATAGGTCATACTACTAAAGAATATATCTTCTTTAATTCTTATAAATAGATTAATACATATAGAATAATCTACCTAAAGCTAAGCTATAAGAATACTTTAGAAATACGACTTATATTATCAGTAAAAAAGTAGAAGCGAAATCTTCTTACATATTTCAGCCCTGTGCAACAGTCGTTTTAAGGGGGTAGAAAAGGAGAGGTTTAAGGGGAGGGAATGTTGGGGAGAATCGAAACTCCCCTAATTCCCTCCCCTTGAGTTGAAAAAAGAAAGTATATAATTAAACAAAATATAGCGATTAGTATTTATTTATTTAAAAAAAATTCTCCTGATTATTTTTGGTATAATCAGGAGTTTTGTATTCAAAAAATTTATTTTTTATTATTTTTCTTTACTTTCTTTGTTTTCAAGTTCTTCTAAGTGTTTTGTGGCGTATTTTACGTATTCTTCCATTACTTTGATTCTTGCGTATTTCTTTTGGTTTCCTGGCACTACTATCCATGGGGCGTAGTCTACATTGGTTCTTTCTAGCATTTCATTCATTGCTATTATATAATCGTCCCACTTGTCTCTGTTTCTCCAGTCTTCGTCTGTTATTTTGTATTGCTTATCTGGTTCTCTTTGTCTGTCTTTGAATCTTTGTAGTTGTTCTTCTTTGTCTATTGTTACGAAGAATTTTAGCACTAGACTTCCATGCTTATAGATTTGTCTTTCCATTTCTAGCATTTCGTCATAGGCTCTGTCCCATTCGTTTGTCTTGGCAAAGCCTTCTACTCTTTCTACCATTACTCTGCCATACCATGATCTTGAAAATATTGATACGTATCCGTCTTGTGGTAGCTTGGTGTAGAATCTCCACAGATAGTTTCTGGAGTCTTCTTCTTTGGATGGTGCTGATATTCCATAAACTGTATATAATCTTGGGTCTACTTTTTCTATTAATCTTTCGATTGCGCCGTCTTTTCCTGCTGCATCTACTCCTTCAAATACTAATACTTGGCTTATGCCTTTTTGGTAGTATTTATACATTAGTTTTTCGACTTGTTTTTGGAGTTCTTTTTTTCTTTTCTTGTATTCTTTTTTCTCGATGGTTTTGGTTAGATCGATATTTTGTAGTATGGGCTTTATTTCTCTTTCGGGTCTTTTGCTGTTTTTGTTTTCTTCTCTTTGCCTTACTACTCTTTCCATTCCTTGTGTTATTCTATCTATTGCAAGGCCTAGGACTTCTTTGCTGGCTTCTTTTCTGTCATTTGAATCTATGATATCCCATCTTGAGTATGGGAAATCTGTTATTTCTAGCATTTTTTTGAAGTGCTTTTCGTATTGGTCATAGTGTTCTTGTTGATCTTTGTCTAGCCCGTCTAGGTAGAAATCTTCTTTTTCTGAATCTTCTATGTTTTCGATTCTTTCTTTTTGTACGTCTTTATCTATATTTAGGAAGAATTTTAGGATTATTGTTTGGTCATCGTATAGGATTTTCTCGATGCTTTTTATTGAGTCTACTCTTTTTTCGATTTGTTTATCTGTTAGATCTTTTTTCTCGAAGAGTTTATAATAAAATGATCTATCGAAGATTTTTATATGTCCTTTTTGTGGGACATTTATCCAGAATTTTCTTATGAATGGATATTTTTTGTCTAGTTTTTCGTCTTTGTCTAATACTTCTACGTCGAATTTTTTGGCTATTAATTCTCTTTTTAGATCTTTTATTACATATCCTCTTCCTGATGATTCCCATCCGTCTACTATTATTAGTATTGGTATGGAAAGATCGTTACATATTCTTGCTACTCTTCCTAGTCTTTTGGCAAGTTCTGACCTTTTGAAGTCTTGAAACTTAAGTTCTCTATCTGTGCTTATGCTATTTGACATAATCTGCTCCTTTTTGTATCTAGTATTAGGAAGGATTATTTTGTCATCTTTTCTAATTCTATGGTGAACTTTTGGGTTATCTTTTTTTCTATTCTTGATACTGTCATCTGTGATATATCGAGATGTTTTGCTATGGATATTTGGGTTCTTCCTTCGTAATATCTTAGCTTGAGTATCTTTTTTTCTAGATCGTTTAGATTATCTACTGATTTATTTATAAGGTCATTTAGGTCTATGCTTTCGAAGTTTTTGTCTTCTTCTCCTATTATTTCTTCTAGGTTTAGGACATTTTCTCCGTCATTTGCATCGAATTCTACATCTATGCTTTGTGGTGAATAGACTTTGCTTGCCTCCATTGCTTCAAGGATTTTCTCTTCGTCTTCTCCGATGTATTTTGCTATATCTGATACTGTGGGTGTTCTTTGTAGCTGTTGGGGGAGAATTTTTTTTGCTGTGTTTATTTTTTTGTAGAGATTTTGAATTCTTCTTGGTACTCTTATTACCCGGCCTTTGTCTCTAAAGTATCTTTTGATTTCTCCCATTATTGTTGGGGTTGCAAATGAGGAGAAGGCGTAGCCTTTTTCGGGGTTGTATCTATCTATTGCATAGATCAATCCGAGTGATGCTACTTGGTATAGATCCTCTTTTTCTATGCCTTTTCCTGTGTATTTATTTGATAGTATATCTACTATATACATGTGTCTTTCTATGAGTTCTTCACGTAGCTTGGGGTCTTTTGTCTTGTAGAATTCAAGGAATTTCTCTTCTATTTCTTTCTTGTCGTTTTTGTCATTAGACATATCACACCTTATTTATTAGTATTATCGCATTTTTTCTTACTTCTACTTTGTCTGAGAGTTCTTTTAGTATTAGATCTCTCATGTTCTTTCTTTCTTCGTCTATTTCTTTGTCTTTGCCTATTACTTCTATTGTTAGGGTATCTTCTTGTATACAATAGTTTATTTGTATTGTTGTTTTTTCTTTTTTGTAGTTTACAGCTTCACTTATTAGCACTCTCATATCTTCTATTTTTTCTATATCGAAGTTCATATTTGTGGCTATTGATGCTGTAAATAGTCTTATTGACGGTAGATATTTTTTCTCTACTGGTAGATTTATTGTTATCTTTTCCATCTTTACTCCATATTAAATATGTCTTTTAAATCTGTTATTGCAAATAGTTTCTTGATATTTGGCTTTGCATTTATTATCTTTATGCTCTTGTTGTTTTCTTTTTGTGCTTTGTAGATGTTTATAAATTGTCCAAGTCCTGTTGAGTCTATATAGTCTAGTTCTTTTAGGTCTGCTACTATGTCTTTGTTGTAGCTTATGATTTTACTTGTTATTTCTTTTACTTGATCTAATGAGTAAATGTCAAGATCGCCTTTAAGATCTAGTACTACTTTGTTTTCTTCTTCTCTTATTTTCTCTTGAAACATTATTTCCCCTCATTTTCTATTTCTTCTTCGAAATATTTGATTGCTGATATTATTCTATCTTCTTCGATTGCTATGTTTTTGAGTTTTACTCCTAATGTGTTTCTTCCTTGGGTTGATACATCTCTTGCTGATATTCTTATCATATCTCCGCTCTTTGATATCATCATTATATCATCATCTAGGTTTAATAGTATAACTCCTGCTATATCTCCTGTCTTATCTGTTATCTTGTGGCATCTTATTCCTTTTCCGCCTCTTTTTTGGGTGGTAAAGTTATTTAGATAGCATTTCTTGCCGTATCCTTGTTCTGTTACTACGAACATGTAGTTGTTATCTTCTACGACATCCATTGATACTACTTTGTCGTTTTCTTTTAATGTGATTGCTTTTACGCCTGTTGATTGTCTTCCTGTGCTTCTTATATCTTTTGAGTTAAATCTTATGCTCATGGCTTTCTTTGTTGCTACTATTATATCGCTATTTTCATTTATTTGTTTTACCGATATAAGTCTGTCATTTTCTTTTAATGTGATTGCTATTATTCCGTTTTTCTGGATTGTTAGGAAATTATTGGCGTCTGTCTTTTTGATTGTTCCATTTGCTGTTGCCATTAGGAATTGGCTTTTGTCTTTTACTTCGGATAGTGCGAGCATTTGGGCTATACTTTCGCCTTTATCGATATTTAGTATATTTACTATTGCTTGTCCTCTTGCATTTCTGCTTCCTTCTGGGATTTCGTAGGCTTTTAGTAAGTATGCTTTTCCAAATGTTGTAAAGAATATGAGGTTATCGTGGGTTTGGGTTGTTATTATCTTTTGGATATAATCGCCTTTTTTGGTTTGTCCTGCGCTTATTCCTTTTCCGCCTCTGTTTTGTACTTTGTAGGTATCTACTGGTATTCTTTTTATATATCCATCATGTGTTAATGTTATTAGCACATCTTCGTTTTCGATTAGTTCGTCTAATGAGATTTCTCCTGGATTTGGCATTATCTTGGTTCTTCTCTCATCGGCAAATTTTTCTTTTATTTCTAATAGCTCGTCTTTTAGTAGGTTTAGTAATACTTTGTTGTCGCCTAGGATTGATTTGTAGTATTTTATCTTTTCTGTTAGCTCATCATGTTCTTGGTTTAGCTTTTCTATTTCTAATCCTGATAGTCTTTTTAGTCTCATATCTAGGATTGCTTGTGATTGCTTTTCTGTTAGGTTAAATCTTTCGTTAAAGATTCTTTTTATTTCGTCATCGTCGTATGAATTTCTTATGATCTTTATGATTTCATCGATATTATCTATTGCTATCATAAGTCCTTCTACGATGTGTATTCTATCTTCGGCTTTATTAAGATCGTATTGTGTTCTTCTTGTTATTACTTCTTTTTGATGAGCTATGTAGTATTTTATTAGCTCTTTTAGGTTTAATATCTTGGGTTCGCCATTTACTAGTGCTAGATTTATTATTCCAAATGTTGTCTCCATTTGGGTGTGCTTATATAGGTTATTTAGTACGATATTGGCGTTTGAATCTCTTTTGATTTCGATTACTATTCGCATTCCTTTTCTGTCGGATTCATCTCTTATATCGCTTATTCCGTCTAATCTCTTGTCTTTTACTAGATTGGCTATGCTTTCTATTAATCTTGCTTTGTTTACTTGATATGGGATTTCTGTTACTATTATTCTTTCTCTGTTTTTCTTAAATGTCTCTATTCTAGCTTCTGCGCGAAGTTTTATCTTTCCTCTTCCTGTTTTGTAGGCTTTTTTTATGCCTTCTATTCCCATTATGTTGGCTGATGTTGGGAAGTCTGGGCCTTTGATGTATTTTTTGTTTAGCTCTTCTATGGTTATTTCTGGGTTTTCCATATAGGCTACTAGGCCATCTATTACTTCTCCTAGGTTATGGGGTGCCATATTGGTACTCATTCCTACTGCGATTCCGCTTGCTCCATTTACTAATAGATTGGGAAATCTTGATGGGAGTACTGTTGGCTCTTTCTCGCTTTCGTCGAAGTTTGGCATGAAGTCTACTGTGTCTTTATTGATATCTCTTAGCATTTCTAAGGCTAGCTTTGTTAGTCTTACTTCGGTATAACGCATTGCTGCTGCGTCATCTCCGTCTACTGATCCGAAGTTTCCTTGTCCATCTACTAATGGATATCTTGTCGAAAAGTCTTGTGCGAGTCTTACTACTGCTTCATAGATTGCGCTATCTCCATGTGGGTGGTATTTTCCCATTACTTCTCCTACTACTCTGGCTGATTTTCTTGTAGGTTTATCTGGTGATAGGGATAGTCCATCCATTCCATAAAGTATTCTTCTGTGTACTGGTTTTAGTCCATCTCTTACGTCTGGGAGGGCTCTTGATACTATTACAGACATTGAATAATCAAGGTATGCGCTCCTCATTTCTTTTTCAAGGTCTACTGTATATATGTTATTTTCTGTCATTTTCCCTCCTATAAGTCTAAGTTCTCAACGTATTTGGCGTTTTCTTCGATAAATTGTCTTCTTGGTGGGACTTTATCTCCCATTAACATTGAAAATATGTAATCTGTTGTTGTGCTTTCTTCGTTTTCTTTTACTCTTAGTAGGACTCTGTTATCTGGATCCATGGTTGTCTCCCACAATTGGTCTGCGTTCATTTCTCCTAGTCCTTTGTATCTTGCTATTTTGTATTTTCTATCTTTTAGCTCTGCTAATACATTATTTAGTTCTTTTTCGTCATAGCAGTATCTTTCGGTTTTGCCTGCTGTTACTTTAAATAATGGTGGCTGTGCTATGTAGATATGTCCTTCATCTACTAATGGTTTCATGTACCTGTAGAAGAATGTTAGTAATAATGTTCTAATATGTGCTCCGTCTACGTCGGCATCTGTCATTATTATTATCTTGCCATATCTAAGCTTTGTTATGTCGAATTCTTGTCCTATTCCTGTCCCAAAGGCTGTTATCATGGCTTTGATTTCTTCATAGCCTAGGATTCTATCAAGCTTTGCTTTTTCGACATTCATTATCTTTCCTCTTAGTGGTAGGATTGCTTGTATTCTATTATCTCTTCCGCTTTTGGCTGATCCTCCGGCTGAATTACCCTCTACTATGAATATTTCGTTTTCTGATATATCTTGTGATTGGCAATTGGCTAGCTTTCCTGGTAGTGTTGCTGAGTCTAGGATGGATCTTTTTCTTGATAGATCTCTTGCTTTTCTTGCGGCTTCTCTTGCTCTTCTTGATGATAGGGCTTTATTTATTATTTTCTTTGATGTATCTGGGTTTTCTTCTAAGAATATTCCCAAATGTTCTGATAGGAATTGGTCTACTGCTCCTCTTACTTCTGAGTTTCCAAGTTTTCCTTTGGTCTGTCCTTCAAATTGTGGATTTTCTACTTGGACTGAGATTATTGCTGTAATTCCTTCTCTTACATCATCTCCTGATAGATTTTCTTCTTTTTCTTTTATAAAGTCGTATTTTCTTGCATAGTCGTTTATTGTTCTTGTAAGTGCTGATCTAAATCCTGAAAGATGTGTTCCTCCTTCTGCATTGTAGATATTATTTGCAAAGGTCATTACATTTTCTGAATAGCTATCTGTATATTGTAGTGCTACTTCAATTCCGACTTTTTCTTGTCTTCCTATAAAATGTGGTACTTCTTTAAATAATGGTGTCTTGTTTTGGTTAAGGTATTCTACGAATTCTCTTATTCCGCCTTCATAGTGGAAAATTTCTTTCTTGCCATCTCTTTTGTCTTCTAGTGTTATTTTTACTCCACTATTTAGAAATGCCATTTCTCTAAATCTATCTTCGAGTGTCTTTCTGCTAAATACTGTTGTCTCAAATATTTCGCTATCTGGCTTAAATGAAATCTTGGTTCCTGTAGTATCGCTTTTTCCTATTACTTCAAGATCTGTTACTACTTGTCCTCTTTCAAATTTCATTCGATAGATTTTGCCTTCTCTTTTTACTTCTGCTATTAGCCATTCTGATAGGGCGTTTACTACGGAAACTCCTACTCCATGCAATCCTCCTGATATCTTGTAGGCGTTGGAGTCGAACTTTCCTCCGGCATGAAGTACTGTAAGTACTGTTTCTAGTGTTGATTTATGTGTTTGTGGATGTTCTTCTACTGGTATTCCCGATCCATCGTCTATTACGACTATTGAGTTGTCTTCGTTTATTATTACATTGATTTCATCGCATCTTCCTGCAAGTGCTTCGTCTATTGAGTTATCTACAACTTCATATACTAAATGATGTAGTCCTCTTTCGCTAGTTGATCCTATATACATTCCAGGTCTTAATCTTACAGGTTCAAGTCCTTCTAGGACTTTGATATTGCTGGCATTGTAATTATTGTTGTTATCCATTCACATTCCTTTCTATTTAAAAGATTTTGCCGTTTTTGATTTTTCTTATTGAATTTGGATTTATCTTTTCTATATTAGTAAAATCTGTTGATGTTATTATAGTCTGATAACCTTCTAAATTATTTAAGAGAAATCCGCTTCTTTTCTCATCAAGCTCTGAGAATACATCATCTAGTAGGACTATTGCTTTTTGCTGTAGTTTTACTTTAATAAGCTTTATTTGAGAAAGTTTTAGTACAAGTATTGCACTTCTTTGCTGGCCTTGACTTGCAAAATCTCTTATATTCATATCATTGATTAGAAAATTTATGTCATCTCTATGGACTCCTGATGTCGTTGAATATTGCTCAAGGTCTTTTCTTCTATTATCCAAAAGATAATTCATGTATTCTTTTTCTGTTGCAACATCTATATCTGGTCTATACTCTATCCTAAAATTTTCTTTGTAATTTGTAAGATTTCTAAGATAGGTATTTGCATAATCGGATAATATTTCTATATATCTTTTCCTGTATTGTATTATCCTTGCTCCATAGTCTGCTATTTGTACATCAAATGCATAAATTTCATCATCAAAAAACTTTGTCTTTGGCTTTTTCAAAAGTTTGTTTCTTTCAAAGACAAGTCTTTGATATCTTCTTTTTATTCTTTTGTAATTATCATCTACTGATATTATTATATCATCTATAAAATCTCTTCTAAGTGATGGCCCTTCTTTGGCTATCTTCATCTCTTCTGGTGTAAATAGCACTATATTAAAAAGGGCACTTAGATCTTTGTTATTGGGATATTTTATTCCATTTACAACTATACTCTTTCCATGTCTATCGACTTTGATGTTGATCTTTTTAAAAGAACTGTCTTTTTGGATGGTTAGATCAAGTTGCATATTTGTTTCATTAAACATTATAAGATTGGTATCTTTTACCTTCTTGAAGCTTTTTGCATTTGCTCCAAAATACACACTTTCCAAAAGATTGGTCTTTCCTTGGGCATTATCTCCAAGAAAGATATTGATTCCTGGTGCAAATTTTATATTCTGGTAAAAATAATTTCTGTATTTATTAAGAGTAAGCTCTTTTATAATCATTTAATCTCTATAATATTATCCTCGTATTCTACTTGATCTCCTGGTTTTAGTTTCTTGCCAGGAATATCACATACACTTCCGTTTAGCTTAACATAGCCATCTCTTATGATGTTTTTGGCCATGCCTCCTGTTGGTATTAGGCTTGTTATCTTCAATAGATCCTTTAGCCTAATCATTTCAGCTTTAAATTCAATCTTTGTCATAATTACCCCTTTGTGTTTGCAAGTCTTACTGGTAGAACTAAGAAAGTATATTCTTCGTTATCTTCGTTTTCTTCTGGATATACCAAGCAAGGTGTTGAATCTGTCTTAAAGTTTAGACTTACCTTATCTGTCTGGATTGCTCTTATACCTTCTGATATATAATTTGCATTAAATGCAATCTCTAAGTCCTTTCCCTCTTTCTTAGCCTTTACAACTTCTCTTACATCACCTAGTTGCGAATTGGAATTTATAATTATCTCATTATCTACAATCTTAACTCTTATAAGATTTGCCGATCCGCTATCAGAAAGAAGTGATGCTCTATCTATCGCATTTATAATCTCTCTTCTATCACATAGAAGATGAATTTCTGAATTATCTACAAGTAATGACTTATAGTCTACATAGTTCTTATCGATTAATCTAGTATACATTATCGTATCATCTGATACAAATACCATGTCGTTTTCAAGCTTGTAGATATCTGTAAAGGAATTTTCATCGATTATCCTTTGCCATTCTATTAATGATCTTTTAGGTATTATTGCTTTTAATCCTTCATAGCTTGATGGATATTCTTTCTTGATGCTCTTTAGTGCAATTCTATAGCCATCAAGAGCTACTATATTTATCTTATTTAGCTCACATTCCATAAAAATTCCTGTAAATGCAAGCTTTGTTTCATCAGTGCTTGTCGCAAATTCAGTCTGACTTACAGCGTTTTTTATAAGCATATTATCTAAAGTAAGATGATCACCTCTAAAGTTCTCGTTTTCTTCCCTTTGATAATAATCAAAAGCTATTATATTAAAATTGCTCTTATTACATTTTATATTTATTTTGTCATTAGTGCAATCTATATACACTATATCATCTGGAAGCTTTCTTATTATATTTGAAATAATATTTGCCTTGATTGCCATATTGCCTTCTTCTTCAACACGACAATCTAATTTTGTAATAATTGAGATTTCTCCATCTGATGAATAAAGATACAAGCTATCACCTTTGGCCTTGAAATTTATAAGTTCATGATAGCTTATATTAGTTTTACTAGAAACTGCTTTTAATGCAATTGTTATATGATTGATCAAATCTTTCTGTTGGACTTTTATTTTCATTATATTCTCCTTTTGCTGTTAAACTTAGTAGTAATAGTAGTAGGGGCTTTTGATAAGTGGATAAGTTGAGTTTTTGTCTAAATTTAAAAGAAAATCTATTATTTTTCTTTGTGTATAACTTTGTATAAGTCATAGTCTTATCCAGACTATCAAATATTAAAAATTCCAATTTATAAAAACATATCTTATTAACATACTTATAAACAAATTGTGGATAACTACTGTCTAATTTCCTTTTCCAAATCCTCAAGTAGTAATCTTAATTGTTCGTCACTTTGCATTTCTTTTTCTATTTTATCATGACCATGAAGAATTGTTGTATGATCTCTGTTAAAAGAATCTGCGATATTCATAAGTGAATTTTGAGTAAGCTCTCTTGAAAGATACATAGCTATCTGTCTTGGAACAGTTATCTCTTTCTTTCTACTTTTGCCATTTATTTCATCTATGGTTATTTTAAATTTAGAGCATACTACCTCTTTTATATAATCAATTGTTATGACCTTTTTCTTATGGGTTACAATTGAATCTAGTGCTTCAACAGCATCTTCCATTGTTGAAATCTTCTTTTTTCTGATATTACTTATAGCAAGAACCTTAAGCAAAGCTCCCTCAAGCTCTCTTATATTTGTATCGATATTTTCTGCAATGTAGTTTATAACATCATCTGTCGCATTGCCCTTTTCCTTAAGAAGCTTATCTTGTAAGATTGCAACTCTTGTCTCAAAGTCAGGCCTTGAAATATCAACTATTAACCCCCAGCCAAATCTGCTTTTGAGTCTTTCTTCAAGCTGATTGATCTCTCTTGGAGGCTTATCAGATGATATTACAATTTGCTTTCCAGCATTGTATAATTCCTCAAAAGTATGGAAAAATTCCTCCTGAGTTCCAGTTTTATTGGCAATAAATTGGATATCATCAATCAAAAGAACATCAACCGAGCGGTATTTTCTTCTAAATTCCTCGTTCTTGTTCTCCCTTACAGATGATATCATCTCATTGGTAAACTTTTCACTTGATAGATACATTATGTATTTATCAGGATTTCTTTCTATTATTCTATGAGCTATAGCTTGCATCAAGTGAGTCTTTCCAAGACCACTTCCACCATAAATAAACAATGGATTGTAGGCTTTGACCTTTGTAGGACTTATAGCATGTTCTGCGACATTCTCGCTTGCAGCAAGTGCAAGTTCATTTGACTTTCCCTTTATGAAATTATCAAATGTATAGCTTGCCTTTAAATTTAGATTAGAGTTTCTCTTTTTGATAGTAAATTGTTGTTGACCATCCTCATTGACCTCACGCCCTTTCATTAGAATCTCTTCATAATCATCCATATCCGGGCTTGTAACTACAATCTTAGAAGAGTTATTCTTCGGATCTATTATCATATCAAGGCTTTCTTTTAGCATAGTTATGTAGAATCTATTGATCATATTTACAATCATTCTGCTTTTTACCTCGATATACAAAGTATTATCAACAAGAGATATTGGTTTTATATCTTTAATCCACATATTGTATTGGATAGTATCGGTAATTTTTACACTCATAATCTTTTTTATTTCATTTGTAATACTCTCTACTTTCGTCATTACTCCTCCTTATAGAGAAAATTATCCACATATAAAGAATGGCATTAAATTAATAATCTAATAGTTTTCCTAAAAGTTATCCACTTTTTTGGGATTAATTGTGGATAAGTCGGTTGTGGATAGAATATTTGGCTATATATAGACGTATTTTGTTAGAATAAAGTTAAATTTTTGTAAACAACATAAAAGTTATCCACATCAAATAAAAATATATAGACAAAATCTAAGGTTATCAAGACCTTTTTACACAGGAATTATACCAGAATCAAGCCATCTTTTCAACTTATCCACAAAATGTTAAGAACTTTAGGATAACTTATAAATAAGCTTGTAAAATCATGATAATAATTGTGGGTAATGTGGATAAGTCTAAAATAAATCTATTATTTTACAAATGTTAAATAAATAAAATACTAAAATTTTAACAAAAAGCTAAAATATGTCCCATAATTTATTAAAAATAATGAATAAAAAACTCATAGAAATTATGAAAAAGAAATCCACAACGCAAAAATCTATGTAAAACTTATCCACAATTAATAATAATTCAAAATAAAGATACAAAATATAAAAAACATCAAAAAAATCCTATTAAAGCTATGAAATTCCTTGACATAGGGATATGATTTACATATAATATAGTTTAGTCTTATTAAAAATATAAGGAGGTGTCGAAGTTGAAAAGAACTTACCAACCAAATCAAAGAAAAAGAAAGAAAGACCATGGTTTTAGAAAAAGAATGTCAACTCCAGGTGGAAGACGTGTTCTAAAAAACAGAAGAAAAAAAGGTAGAAAAGTATTGTCAGCATAGATTTTAGAAAGAAGCCTTTAGGCTTTTTTCTATTTACTACTGTTCGGAGCGAAAATGCACAAAAAATTAAGACTTAGAGATAACAGAGATTTCAAGAGAGTCTACAAAAAGCCTAAAGCTTATTATAATAGGGATTTCACAGTACTTATAAGAGAAAACAAAGCAAAAAATCCCAGATTCGGATTTTCAATAGGAAAGACAGTTGGAAAGGCCGTAGTTAGAAACAAACTCAAAAGAAGATTAAGAGAGATAGTAAGATTAAACTACTCAAACATAAACAATGTAGATATCGTGATAATCCCAAAAAAGCATACAGCAGATTTTGATTACAAAAGACTTGAGAAATCATTGAAGAATGTAATTAAAAAAGCCTTCCAACAGAAAAAAATATATTATGTTAAATAAAATCTTTTTAAAACTGATAAAATTTTACCAAATAGTTATTTCTCCGCAGTTAGGATATGGAAAATGTAAATACACGCCAACTTGCAGCGAATACGCAAGAGAGGCCTTTATAAAATATCCTTTTTTGAAAGCATTAAGATTAAGCGTGCGGAGAATTTTAAGATGTAATCCATTTTCAAAGGGAGGATATGACCCTTTAAAATAGACGGAGGAATTAAAGATGACATATCTAGCCAAAATACTAGGCTATCTATTGCGCTTTATATATGATTTCTTAGCGAATTCATCTACTGAGCCACAAGCAGTATCTTTTTATGCACTGTCAATTATAATAATTACAGTAATCATAAAATTTATTACAATACCAATAACAATCAAAACCCAAAAATCAAGTCAACAGATGGGAGAACTTCAACCAGAAGTTGATAAATTAAAGAAAAAATACGGTTACGATCCAAAAGTTTTGCAAGAAAAGACTCAACAACTCTACAAAGAAAAGGGAGTAAGCACAATGGGATGTTCATCATGCCTTATGGTACTTGTGCAATTTGTAATATTATTAGCACTTTTAAGAGTTATAAGACAACCAAATGTGTATATGTTCGACAGTCAAGCACAATTTGATTCAATTGCAAGAAACTTCCTTTGGATAAAAGATCTTAACCTAAAAGATCCATTGTGGTATGGATTACCACTTATGACTTCATTGTCACAATTCGGAGTAACATTATTTACAACAAAGACCAACAAGGCACAACAAAACTCACAAATGGCTTCAATGAATACAATGTTTCTTATAATGCCATTAGCATATTATTTCGCATTTAGATCAATGGCAGCAGCATTGCCACTTTATTGGACATTAAGTTCAATTATAGAAATAATATTTAGATTTGTTATGCACTTCTTCTTTGACAAAGAAAAAGAGAAAGAAAAAGAAGAAAAGAGTAAATGAGATCGAAATGAAAAAGTCAGTAATAAAAACAGCAAAAACTACTAGAAAAGCAATAGATGAAGCACTACAAGAGCTAAATCTTAGAGAAGATGAAGTAGAAATAGAAATATTAGAAGAAGAAAAAACAGGCTTATTTGGAATAATTGGCACAAAAGATGCCGTAGTTAGAATAAGTTATGAAGAAGATGCGATGGATCAATTAAATAAGCTAAAAGAAGAGATCCTAAACGATAGCTTCTCAGATATAAATGTTGATTTTGACGCAAAAGAAAACATAGAAGAATTTAATCCATCACAAGAAGACGAAGAGAAGATCAAAGAAGAATTAGATAATAATAGTCTAGAAGATAATATAGAAAAGATAGATAAAGATCTAAAAAAAGACCTAGAAGATACACACAAAAAAGAAGATATAGAAAAAATAGATAGCAAAGTTATTAAAGAATCTGAAGATAATAATTTAGAAGAAAAAGAAGACTTAGAAGAAGAGAACAAAGAAGTCCTAAAAGATGATAAAGAGCTAAGCGATGTAGAAAAATACTACAAAGCCAAAAAACTTGTCGAAGACATCTTCTACAATATGCACATTGATGCAAAAGTATATGGAAACTTAGAAGATGATATAATAAAGCTAAACGTAAAAGTAGATAGCAAGGATACAGGAATTGCAATAGGAAGAAGAGCCGATACATTAAAGGCAATAGAGCTTATCGTAAGAAAAGCAATCAACAAATCAGATAGACTTCCTAAAATTTCTATAGATGTAAATAACTACAAGAAAAGACGTGATGACAAGATAAGAGCAATTGCAAATAGTTCTGCAAAAAAAGTTCTAAAGAGCAAAAGAGACTTAAAACTAAGAGCAATGAATGCATATGAGAGAAGACTCGTTCATACAGAAATTGCAAATTATGATAAATTACTAAGTCATTCAGAAGGAAAAGATCCTAACAGATTCGTAGTAATTGAATACAAGAAAGACTAGAAAAATCGCAGAGAAATCTGCGATTTTTTTGTAAACCTAAAACATACTAGGAGCATTAACGACTGGTATGTGAAGTTGCATAACAATAAAAGTAAAGAATATTATAGCTATAGTGTTATACAATGTAGGGGATTTATTTATATTAATTAAAAAAGAAGCGAAAGCTTCTTTACATTTTTCAGCCCTGTGCAACAGTCGTTTTAAAGGGGTAGAAAAGGAGAGGTTTAAGGGGAGGGAATGTTGGGGAGAATCGAAACTCCCCTAATTCCCTCCCCTTGAGTAGAAAAGAAATATTTATATAAAAGTGTAACTAAGCTAGAAAGTAATTACTTATTATTTAACTTATAATAAAACATTATAAACTACAAAAATGCTCAAGCTCTCCAAAAATTGATAAGTTCTAAATCTCAAAATCCTAAAATTTGCAAACTCGCTTTGCTCAAACAGTGCAAATTTTTAGCGGATTTTTTCTATTTGAACTTAAAACAATTTTTTCCGAAAGCCGCATTTTAGTGGTTTTATATTATTTAATAGATTTATTTAATTAAAGTTAAGTCATATTATTCTTTATAAATAATATTTATATTATCAGTAAAAAAAGAAGAAGCGGAAGCTTCTTACATATTTTAACCTCCATGGAATGGTCGTTTTGTCAACCTAACCCGAAATCTATGATTTCGTTGGTAGGTTGTATGCAGCGTAACACCGTAAGCTAGGAGTGCTAGCGACGAAGCGAACGGATGTGAAGTCGCAAGGGGTATTTAATGAAATTATTATTGAGTCGACTTTTGACAAATCAAAGATTTGAAACAAGTCGACATCTGACCTACCAACGATTCGTGTTAAACACTCATCGGGTTAGGTCATGAATCGAAAATCCCTTAGTTCTTCCCCCTTTGGTTAGGAATAAAAATATAAATTCAAGTAAAACTAAGCTGAGAAATAATTAATTATTAATTTCTTTATAATGTTTTGATTACAAAAGAATTAATAAATAACTATTTTTCGTCTTAAGTTTTATTTTAGTAAAAATAAAACTCTATAAGTTTTAACGTTTTGTGGCGCTAAAGAAATTTATTACTAATTTTAAAATCAAATTTTAGGAAATCTAATAAAATAAACATACCTAAGCTATATGCCTATACAAGATAGCATAATAAAAGAGTGTGAAATCACACTCTCAGAACGTAGACAAACCCAGCTTTTTGCTGGGTTTGTTTCTACTATCTAAT
>JAUMZM010000079.1 GCA_030528125.1 Tissierellia bacterium | reverse complement strand
TTCTTATAAAGGACTGTGGGAAGTATCTTTTTCATTGGAGGAATATTGATGTATCCAACAAGTGAAGAATATAAAATAGCAATCAAAAAGAATTCTCGTAAATTTTACTGGACGGGAAATATCATCTTAAAAGATGAAACCATTATTCCCTTTACTAATAAGGATATTTTAAAAGGGTCTGGATACATTCATCGTTCATGCTCTGGATCTTCTGAACTTGAAATAGGGACAGTTTATGCTGGAGAGTTTGGCATTAGTCTTTTTTCAAATATAGACAGATATTCTTTAGAGGATTCAAAGATAGAGTTTTTTTACCATCAAGAATTAGAAAGCAAAAAGATAGAAACCATACAAATGGGAATCTTTGATGTTACTGAGGCAAATAGGTCTAAGAAGATTTTAGAACTAAAAGGCTATGATTATATGCTTAGATTTGATAAGAATTTCCCAGTAACAGATACCTTTGGTACAGCCTTTGAACTACTAAGTCTTTCATGTGAGAAGTGTAAGGTAGAACTAGGCATGACAGAAGATGAGGTAAAAGCTTTTGTAAATGGAGAGGAAGTTCTGGCAATTTACCAAGACCATGATATAGAGACTTACAGGGACTTTATTCACTATATAGCATCGACCCTTGGTGCTTTTGCTGGGGTTTCTCGTGATGGTAAGTTGGTTTTAAAGAAGTATGCAGAAAGTATATCAACTGAAATTAAAACGAGAGAAAGATTTTCTTCATCTATATCAGATTTTAAGACAAGATATACAGCCATCAACTCAACAAATGCAAAGACTAAAATTGCTGAATACTACTCTTTAGAAAATGATAATGGACTAACTATGAATCTTGGAATAAATCCACTGATGCAGTTAGGACTTCCAGAAAAAAGAAAAAGAATGTGTGAGGTGCTTCTTACTGAAATTTGTAAAATTCATCATACGCCTTTTGACATGGTAACCATAGGAGACCCCAGTCTTGATGTTGGAGATAGGATAGCTATTTCTTACGAAGAAGAAAAGATTGAAGGACTTATTACTGACATTGAATACAAGATAAATGGTAAGCACAGAATTTTAGGAGTTGGAAAGAATCCATACTTATCTAAAGCTAAGAGTAAGAATGATAAGAATATAGTAGGACTGTTAAATCAAATTGAATCTGAAAAATTAGTAGTTCATGCCTATTCTAATTATTCTGCCTTTAATCTTTCTACGACAGATACACCAATAATTCGTATAGAATTTGCCTCCAATAAAGAAACGGAGGCAATTTTTAATGCATCTATCTTGTTAAATATCATCTGTGATACTGAAGAAAAAACTAGAAAGATATCTAGAAAGGTCAAGAAACAAGTAGAGGTTTTAAATGAAGAAGGAAAATCCTACGATCCTCCAAAGTTTGAAGAAAAAGAGGGAGTAGAAGAATTAGACTTTATTGAAAACATAGAAATACCAACAAGGCTAGTTATTACTTATGTTTTCAATGATACGAAAATAGAACATCACATTCCAAAGGAAACCTATCTAAGTGGTGACCACATTCTAAATCTTTTCTATCCATTAACCAAACTTCAAGAGAAGACTATGAACAATTTCTCCGTATTAATTAGACTTGAATCAGGACAAGCTATGATAGGTAAAGATAATGCTATCGCAGCTATATCTGGTCAGTCTCTTGGTTCTACAGAGGCTTGGGATGGAAAGATTAAGATTGATGAATCTTGGAAGAGAATAGAACTTAGTCATTCATTTCTGCTTAGGAAATTGAAGGTTGAATACAAAGTAGAAAGACAAGTACCAAGACCACTAGTATTTGATGAAAAGGTAGGAAGATTTAAATATCAGGGATTGGTGCTTGGGAAATATAAAGAAGAAATCACTACAGAATTTAAAGATAAGGAGGAATGAAATGCTTAAGGGTAAATCAGTCATCGAACTAACTGATGTTAGGACAAATACGAAGGAGATATATGAAGATGAAAACTTAATAACTAATGCAGTCCCAGATTTATTAAGACTCAATCCATCAGGGCTTATGTATCCAGTCGGAGAGGAACTTGTAACAAAATTTCGCGAAGAGATTTTTCCAATTGCCAATAAATGCTATGGTGGAATCTTGTAATTTGAAAACACTCTTGATGAAGATCCTAAAAAAATATATCCTCCATCTGATAATAAGATTATTGGATATGCTTCAAATGATGTTAATTCAACGGATGCATCTAAAAGGGGGTCGGCAAACTTAACTGAATCTTCTCCCATAGAAAACGGATATAAATTTGTATGGGATTTTTCTACATCGCAAGCTAATGGAAGAATATCGTCACTGGCGTTGACCCATTATAGAGGAGGGAAATATTTCTATGGAGATACTCACGGAAGAGACCCGTTCCTACTTTTAAATAAAACAAAAATGAATTCTGATAGAAATATAACTGATATTTACCAAGGTTGTGTGGAATACGATATTGAAAACAGTACCATCATATCAATCTGGCCTAAGAACAAAACATCTATAGATATTGTAAAACTTAGAGAATCAATAACAGACATTGGTTTAAATGATCCAATATTTACAAAGGGAAATTATCAAGAAGAAAGAATGATTGTAGATGCAAAGGAGTTTTTTGACAAAGTATATTATTGGAAAGAAACATGTTTTTATAATGGACCAGATGGTTATTGGTATGGATTTGGGACTAAGTACAATAAGTTAATAAGGATGAAGATTTCCAAAAAAGATTATTCTACTACTGTGGATGAATGGTCTTTAAATGACATTAGCTTATATAAACTTGGAGATTATAAGGACCAAGATACTAGCTATTGTGAGAGAAGAGCATATAGCTGTATAAAGGACGGCTATCTATATGCTATTGGTGCTGGAAATGATGATAACTTGTTATACAAGATTAACATCAATAATCCCGTTGATATTAGCAAATTTGATCTAGAATATGATATTCAAAGAACTACTTATTCTGGAGAATACATGTACTTATTTAATTGGGGAGACTATATCCTAGGGCATAAATTTTCAATAAATAAGAACGACGAGATTATTTGTAGAGATGATAAAACAGAGTACGAAGGTAGGAGCATTCCGTATTTAATGTCCACACCGCTTCAATTAGGGCCATTAATGCTTGGTTATGGAGGCTATGAAAATTCGTTTTATAAACTTCTATTTCTTCATACCCCATACCTTGGAACAATTAATAACCTATCAAGTCCAATATTAAAAACAGCAGATAAGACAATGAAAATAACTTATACCTTAACAGAGGAGGTTTAAATGGATACTAATAGAATGGAAGCATTTAGCGATGGAGTATTAGCCATAGTTATAACAATTATGGTATTAAAATTGGAAATGCCAAAACAAGTAAGCTTAGAAGCTATAAGAGGTACTTATCCTATTTTTCTTTCATATATTTTAAGTTATGTTTATATAGCAATATATTGGACAAACCATCATCATCTTCTTAGTATGCTTAATGTTGTATCTGGAAGTATTCTTTGGAAGAATTTGTTGTGGCTTTTCTGGATGTCTTTGATACCAATGGCTACAGAATGGATAGGAATAAATCCATTTGAAGAACTTCCTACTCTTATTTATGGAATAATATTATTTATGTGTTCCATATCATATATAATTTTACAATCTGGAGTTATAAAAATTAATGGAAAAGATTCAAAAATCTCAAAAAGCATTGGCAAGGATCTCAAAGGGAAATTTTGTATTGTTGCTTATTTGATATCAATTTTATTTGCAATGTACTATCCAATTGTATCTTATATTATATATATAATCGTTGCTTTGGTTTGGGTTGTACCAGATAAAAGATTAGAAGAAATATCATAAATTTTATTAGAAGATATAATTATATAATTATATCTCAGAACGTAGACAAACCCAGCTTTTTGCTGGGTTTGTTTCTACTATCTAAT
>JAUMZM010000021.1 GCA_030528125.1 Tissierellia bacterium | reverse complement strand
GATAGAGAACAAAATGTAGTATTAATTACTACAACTATAATATACGAGGAGGAGAGAAAGGAAAAGTTACACTTTTAAATATAGTAACAGATGATAAAGAAACTCCTATTTCTAAATCAAATTATATAAAATATTTTAAAAATCCTAAGAAACTAAATATTATACTGGATGAAAAACATAAAAAAACAATAGAAATATCAAATACTATACTAGATAATGGAATATATAAGACAAGAATATTCCCATTTGAAGTAATAATGTACACAGATTTTGATACCTTTAATAAATTTAAAGATAATAAAAATCCAATATATTATGAGCTTAATCTTAATTCGAAAGATAAGGATTTGGAAAGTGTAAAAGATTATATAACAAGTAAGATTGAAAGTAGTGTATCTTTCGATGAAGAATATAGTGTCAAAACTTTAGAAGATTCCAATAAAGCTAGAACTACAGATATAGAAAGCTTAAAATATATAGTATTAGGAATTGCGATTGTAATATTTATACTAAATGTTACAAATGGATACTCTTCTATAAACCTAAGTCTAATTAGTAGAAGAAATGAAATAGGAACATTGTATTCATGTGGTATGGATAAAGAGGAAATATATAGCAAATATAACAGACAATTTCTTATAGAAGAATTAAAGTCTTTTGCTATAGCTATAATGGTTACTGTAGTTGTAATGCTTGTAATCTCTATATTCTCATTTCAACTTGATATGAAGATACTTCTAAGCTATTTCTTCTATAAAGAGTTTATATTATTTGCAATTGTAATCTATACAATAAATATGATTATATATAATTATTCTTTAAAAAGAATGCTTGAAAATCCTGCAATAGATCTAATAAGAAGTATATAATAATATATATGGCCTCCTTTTGGAGGTCTTATTTAATTTATTTACATAATTTATTCAAAAGTTATATAATAAAAACATCAACTAAACAGGAGTTAAAATGATTAATTGTTTTATAGTAGGAGCCGGAGGATTTCTGGGCTCGGTCCTTAGATATCTGATAGGGCTTTTTAATGTAAATAGCAAGACGGGATTTCCAATAAAGACATTTATAATAAATATAATAGGTGCATTTATAATAGGGATAGTAGCATCTGTTGCTTCAAAAAATACTATAAGTCCAAAGCTTGAATTATTCTTAAAGGTAGGAATATGTGGAGGATTTACAACTTTTTCATCATTTGCATTAGAAACACAAAATCTCTTGCAAAAAGGGTTTAAAATTACAGCATTATCCTATGTTGTATTGAGTATTTTATTTGGAGTGCTTGCGGTATACTTAGCAGAAAAAATAGCTTAATTATAGATTTTATAAAATTTAAGAAATTGGAGGTAATTATGGCAGATGAATGCTTAATATGCAAATCAAAAATCGAATATTTAGATAAAGAAATAGAAATGGAATGCTTTATATGTCACAAGAGAGAATTAAGTAAAACAAGATGTGTAAATAGACATTATGTATGTGATGAATGTCACACAGAAGGGATAGATCAAGTTTTTGATTTATGTATTAATGAAAAATCAAAAGATCCCATATATATTTTAAATAAAATGATGTCAATGCCTTTTTGTCATATGCATGGACCAGAGCATCATATTCTAGTAGGAGAAGCACTATTAACAGCATACAAAAATGCAGGCGGAGAAGTAGACTTTGTAAGCTCATTAAAAGAAATTAGAAGCCGTGGCAAAAAAGTTCCCGGTGGAATTTGTGGCTTCTGGGGAGCATGTGGAGCTGCAATAAGTAGTGGAATATTTATATCAGTAATTTCAAAGTCCAATCCATTAGAAATAGAGCCATTTGCATTATCTAATAAAATGACATCAAGATCACTAGAACAAATAGGAAATATAGGAGGCCCACGCTGTTGCAAAAGAGATAGCTATCTTTCTATATTACAAGCAATTGATTTTGTGGAAGAAAATTTTGGTATAAAAATGGATAAAGAAAATGTGACTTGCAATTTCCATCAATTTAATAATCAATGCATTGGAAAAAGATGTCCTTTTTTCAGTAATTAGATAAGGATTATAGAAAAAATAAAGTTTTTAAATTTCTATGAAAGTTCTATGAAATACATAATTTATAAAAATTTATCAAAAAAATATTAAATATTTAATTATACGAGGAGAAGAAATGTTTAATAAAATAAAGTTATTTTTTGTTAATAACAGAAATTTTATAAGAATTGTAAGATACATACTGATATCTTTTGGATTTTTGATAATAACTTGGGTAATTGACTATAAATATCCAGATTTTAAGGAGAATCTACCAGGTATCTTTTTGCTCTCATCAGATGTTACTTCATCATTTCTATCAACTTTATCAGGTACATTTTTGACAGTTACAACATTTACATTTACAACAATACTTACTGTATTGGGTAAATACTCAGATTCATTTACTCCAAGAATTGTACAAGATTTTATTGATAAGCCAAATGTATTAAGCTTGGTTGGAGTATATATTGGAGGATTTTTCTATACAGTATTAGCACTTTTTATGGTACAAAATATTGATTCAAAGACACCACTATTATGTGGAACTATTGCGATTTTTTATGCTATAGGAGCTATGATTTCATTTATACTTTTCGTAAGAAGAGTTCTAAAAGACATAAAAGCTTCAAATGTTATAGAAAATGTATATGAAGAAGCGCATGTATTGGTAGAAGAAGAGGCCAAGAAGAGAAAAGAATCAGAAAGATTTGAAAAAGAAGATTACTTAGATGAAATAAAGATATATGCTTATGATACAGGATTTTTATATGACATTGATAGTGACGATCTTTTAAATAATTTAAAAGATATAAAATGTGAATTGGTAATAGAAAAGAAAATTGGCGAATACGTTGCAAAAGGAATGTATATAGCAAAACTTTATACTTATGATAAATTAGACTTAGATGAAGAACAAAAGAAAGAATTTCTATCAAAGCTTTCTTCATTGATGCTTATAAATGTCAGTATTAACGATTTTAAAGATTATCATCATGAGATTACGAACTTAGTAGAAATTGCAATGATGGCTTTAAGTCCAGGAGTAAATGATCCGAATACAGCAATAGAAGCTATTAGAAAAATTTCGTTTTTGTTAGGAAAATTATTTTCTACAAAAAATTGCTATGTTGTGCTAGAAGAAAATGAAAGTGCAAAGATAATCTACAAAGGATATACGATAAAAGAAGAATTATATAATGCATACTCACAAATAATTCACTACGGAAAAGAAGACCCAATGGTATCAAGAGCAATATTAAATGGACTTTATTTAGTATACATGGCTTCAGAAAAAAGTGTAAAATCCCAAATAAAAGAATTTATGGACTATGTATATGATATTTGTATAAATTCAGTCCAGTATGATATGGATAAAGAAGGCCTTAATATAATTTATAGAGATTTTAATATAAATAGAGATGATCAGTCCGATTACGATGCGATTAGAGAAGATGATTAAATATCAAATCAAATAATATGAATAGTATGGCTTATATATTAATTTTATAGAAAGAATAAATTGTGATGTTATAGTTATTATTTCAAAAGTTATAATATAAAGCTATAAGAAGAAAACAAATATAAGCAAAGAAAAAGTGGCAAGATAGAAACAGAGAGCATATAAGGTATCTAATGCAAGAAGTGTGGCAAGAGGATTTGTAAAAAATAAAGCCACATTAGAAGATTTAGAAGAATTAGAAAAAATGATAAAAGAAAGAAAATTAATAAAGAAAAAAAGCACAATTAACAAAAGATAGTTAGATGTGCTTTTATTATTTAAAGGGGTTTATATGATCAGATTAAGAAATCAAGCCTCACCACATCTGCTATACTTCCATACAAAAAAGCTTATGAGATAAAGCTATTACAAGATGATTTTAATAGAAGATTTAAATAAAGTAAGAAAATTAAAGAGCTTAATGAGAAGATATTTTCAGGGAAAAGTACTCATATAGATTAAAATGAATTAGCTATTGAAGTTGGAAATATACTAGCAGAAGTTTTAAAGATAATATAAGTTCTAATTTAATTCCAGATGGAAAGATGTACTATATTATAGCAAAAAGAGTGGTAGAACCCAGACTTATAGAAAATTATAAACTAGTATCAGCTTATTCCAAAGATACACAAACAATATTAAATAAAAAAGCAAATATGAACAGAAAGGGTGTACAAGTTCCCTTAAATCAAGATAGAATAGATTGCACAGTAAATTATTTACCAGGAAATGGGAAAAAACAAGACGTTTGGTCAAAGAAATGGACATATATTAGTAAAGATGATAATATTAAAAAAAGAAAAGAAATGAATAATGGGCCAAGAGTCTTACACAAAGAGGATATACTAACAGAAAATTTCACAAGAGGTTCGGGGAAAAATTATCCTATAAAATTTGTCGGATCGGATCATGTGAAATTTGATGCAAAAGAAGTTAAAAAAGTTACTGTTATTGCTGGTAAAAAGGTGTAAAAACAGAAATAAGGGATGCCCCAAGACTAGAAAGCATTTATAAGAAACCTAAGAAAGCGTGGCAAAAAGTAAGTGGAGTAACTGAAATAAATTATAAAGGAAAAACTTTAAAGGCTGAAATACATTGGTATGAAGCGAATAATGACAGACGAGAAATTAAGATAAAGAGGATATTCAATGATGAAAGCTAAGTATTTAGGGAATAGTGAAGGGATTTCACTTACAAAAGATAAAATTTATGAAGTTTTAAGCTTTGAAAATGGATTTATTAGAATCATTGATGATACTGGAGAAGATTATTTATATGATCCAGAAAAATTTGCAATAATTGAAGATTAATTAGCACACTGATAAATGATTGTTACATGTGCTTTTTTATTGCTGATTTTTAAGAGCTTAGTAGGAAATAAAAAGGAGTTTGATATGAAAAAATATAGAAGTCAAGCTCCAACGAAGTCGGTAATTTTAGATTATAGAAAGACACTTGGAAATGAAGCTATAGAGCTTTATAAAAAAAGGGGAAGAAACCCATTTCCTTGGCGAGAAAAAAATAATTAAATCACTTTTTGCAATAAATAATGACGGTTTATGGACTCATTCCAAATTTGGATATTCAGTACCAAGAAGAAATGGGAAAAACGAAATTTTAGTAATGAGAGAAGTATATGGACTTATGAATGGAGAGGCTATAAACCATACTACTAATGGTGTAGACAAGGACGGACTTAGGTTATTTGAAAAAATAAACGGATATCTTGAAAATAGGTATAAGCCAGCTGATGAAAAAGAAGAGGAAATTATACTAAGAAATATAGCTAATATTGAGAGCAGTTTATTGAAAAATAAATTAAATCACGATATAATTGTATATAGAAATGATGCAAATCCAGGCGAATTAGAAGGTGAAGTAAAGAAATTTTTAAGTACATCTGTTACTAAAAAAGGTGTTATAAAGGGCAAGCCAAATTTTGCTATTATTATTCCTAAGGGTAGCAATGGATCATATATAGAGATGCTAGCCAAAGGAAAATTTAAAAAACAAAGAGAGTTTTTAGTGAATTCTAATTCTAAAATAAAAAAGTTGTATTCAAATAAAGATTTTATAATATATAAATTGGGGTAATAAAAATGTATAAAAAAGCAGAAGAATTGACAGAGGAAGAAGTAGCTGAAATTATTTTAGCAAGATATGCTTCAGAAGAGCCACATAAATTAACCGAAGAAGAGCAAAGAAGAGCTGAAGAATTTGAAAAAGAATTAGAAGAATATAGAAAGAAAATGAATAAAGAAAAATAAAAGCATAATTAAGATTTTATGTATGTAAGATTTTGAATGTGCTTTTTTTAATTCGACAAATTAATATTATAAATCAAGCATTATGTAGGAATACATGGTGCTTTTTTATTGTATAAGTCTTGAGGACGTTAAAACTAGGGATAAAGAGTTAAGCATTATAACTATAAATTATGAAGGTTTTTATGGAAGATAACAAAAACACAATAGAAGAGACTAAATTATGAGAAAGAACAATTAGAGGAAAAATTAAGAGAACTAGAGAGCAAACAAAAAAGTGAATTAGAAAATATGGATCTAAAACATTTTGAATTTAAAAGAAAAGTTAAATTAAAAATATGGCAAAAGTAATCTTCCTCTTATTTTTAATTGGTTAATATAGGTATAAAAACTTGTTACGAAATTTGTTACGGTTTGATAATTTTATTGTATTTCAAAAAAAAATAAAAGGCCAAATAAAGCCTTTTATTTTCGATAATATATGGTGGGCCTCCAGGGACTCGAACCCTGGACCTACCGGTTATGAGCCGGGCGCTCTAACCAACTGAGCTAGAGGCCCATGGTGGAGATGATGGGCGTCGAACCCATGTCCGTAGAGACTTCATAAAAAGTTTCTACAAGCTTAGTCAATTAAAAAGTTTCCCATAATCATCAATTAACTGACAAATCGTTTGAAAAGGTAGCTTCATAATACTTCTTTACACTCAAAGCTTTGTGCAAATAGTTTATCGCAAAAAATATGAAACAAATTAAAAAAGCGCGATAACTTTTAAAATTTGTTGCTTGCCATTAATTAGGCAGCTAATGCGAATTGTCTTTCGCTATTGTTGTTTGCATTTATATTTAAGTTCCAATTTTACGTTTTGGGAAACGGCCTGCTACTTAAAACTCCGTAACCACGTCGAAACCATGACATCCCCATGTCTTTAAACTATACGTTTTATAAAGGGATTTGTCAATTTTTTGAAAAAAGTATAAAATATATATAGAAAACGTTTCTAGATGTTATTTATTTTGTTATTTAAGGGTAAATATATAACAAAACTAGTAGGAGGAATTTATGAGAAATAGCAATAAAATGGCAGCTATGTTACTTGCAGGTGGCCAAGGTACTAGATTAAAAAGCCTTACAAAACATATGGCCAAGCCTGGCATAGCTTTTGGTGGAAAATATAGAATTATAGATTTTGCTCTATCAAATGCAACCCACTCTGATGTAAGAGATATTGGCGTCCTAACACAATATAAACCGCAATTATTAAATGAACATTTAGGTATAGGACAAGCTTGGGATTATGATAGAAACTCTGGTGGTCTTAGAATTTTATCTCCATACTATACTGAAAAAGGTGGAAGATGGTTTAGTGGTACTGCTAATGCAATTTATGAAAACATAGAATACTTAGATAAAGTTAATCCTGAATATGTTTTAATCCTTTCTGGAGATCATATTTATAAAATGGATTACACTAAGCTTCTTGAAGTTCATAAAAGAAAGGGTGCAGAAGCTACAATAGCCGTTATGGAAGTTGAATGGGAAGAAGCATCTCGTTTTGGAATTATGAATACTGACGAAGATGATAAGGTTGTTGAGTTTGAGGAAAAACCAAAAGAACCTAAGAGCAATCTTGCAAGTATGGGAATTTATATTTTCAATTGGAAGACTTTAAGAAAGCTTCTTATAGAAGATTATAATGATGAGAATAGTGATTATGATTTTGGTAAAAATATAATTCCTAAGATGTTAAGAGATAATTATCCTGTTTATGTATATAAATTTGATGGTTATTGGAAGGATGTTGGAACTGTAAGAAGCTATTGGCAAGCAAATCTTGATATGATTGATCCAGATAATAGTCTTGATATATATGATGATGATTGGAGAATCTTTACGGCAGCTTTGAATTTACCTCCTCATTATATAGGCAAAAATGCCGAATTAGAAGATGTATTGATTAATGAAGCTTGCAAAGTCTATGGTAAAGTCAAAAATTCTGTTTTGTTTTCAAGTGTTACTGTAGAAGAAGGCGCAGAAGTTTATAATTCTGTAGTTTTATCAGGTTCTGTAATAAAAAGCGGTGTTAAAGTTTATAATGCTGTAGTTTGTGAAGATCAAGTCATAAGCGAAGATGTTGGACATGAAGGTTCTGATAAAGTATATCTTGTAAGCGAAGATGGAATTGAGGAGGAATAGTATGAAAAACTTAATGGCTTTAATATATAGCTCAAATTATGATCAGAAGGCTTATGAAAGCTTGTGTGATGCAAGACCTGATTATATGCTTCCTTTTGGTGGAAGATATAGAATAATTGATTTTAGCCTTTCAAATATTACAAATCACAATATTTCTAAGGTATTGTTATATACTGATAAAAATCTAAGATCTACAATGGATCATATAGGTGATGGTAAGAACTGGGAATTAAATAGAAGAGTCGGAGGACTTATGATAAATCCTCCTAAATTCGATAAAATAGGATCTGTTTCAGAAATAGAACAATATTATAATTCTATGACTTATTTTAAAGAAGCAAAACAAGAATATGTCTATATTACAAATCCTATGTATATAACAAAGGCTGATATTTCTGATGCTTATGAAAAGATTCTAAATGATGAAAGTGATGTTCTAATTTTCTATAAGAAAGTAAAAGATGAAAATGGAGATTTTATCAATAAAGACATAATTAATATTGATGAAAATGGCAAAGCGGTTAATGCTGGTGTTCATCTTGGAGGAGATACTGACATCAATTTATTTACAGGATCTATGATTATTAAAAAGAAAGTTTTTATGGACATATTAATTTATAGTATGGAAAGATCCATTTCAGATACATTGCTTGAAGCTATATTCAAATACAGTGGAGTAAAAGTTAGCTTATATGAAACTAAGAAACATCTTGAATTAATATCAGATTTGCCATCATTTTATAAATCAAACATGAATTTATTGGATCCTTCTGTATTTAAAGAATTATTCTATGATGATGGTTTAGTATACACTAAATCAAAAGATGAGCCATCTACAGTTTATAAGAAGGGTTCTTATGTAATGGATTCTTTGGTAGCAAATGGATCAATAATTGAAGGAAGAATAGAACATTCTATAGTATTTAGAGGTGTTAGAATTAAGAAAAATGCAATTATCAGAAATTGCATACTATTCCAAGAGGCAGTTGTGGGAGAAGGTTCAATTTTAAATAATGTAATTATGGACAAAAATTCTGTGACAGCTGATAGAATAAATCTTTACGGAAGCAAATCAAATCCTTATGTTACACAAAAAGACAAAGTAGTAACTGATTAGAGGTGATATTATGAAAGTTCTTTTTTTGACAGGTGAGGCGGACCCCTTTATAAAAACAGGGGGTCTTGCAGATGTTTCTGGCTCTTTACCCAAGGAATTGGTAAAAAAGGGCGTTGATATTAGAGTTGTTCTTCCTTTATATAAATCAATTGATAAGATTTATAGAGAAAAGATGGAAAAGATTACTGAATTTTACGTTGATTTAGACTGGAAGCATCAATATGCAGGCGTATATAGCCTCAAAAGAGATAATGTTATTTTTTATTTTATAGATAATCTTGAGTATTTTGACAGAGATGAAGCATATGGATATGGTGATGATGCCGAAAGATTTATATATTTTGCAAAAGCTTGTACATTATTACCGAAGTTTATTGATTTTAAGCCTGATATAATTCATTCTAATGATTGGCATACAGCTCTTGTAAATGTATTTGTAAATGATTTTAGAAAGGGAGATCCTTATTATGATGATATAAGAACTTTATTTACAATACATAATTTGAAGTATCAAGGAATTTTTAGTTCTGATTTACTCAAACTTACGGGGCTTTCAGGATCTTATTTCAATGAAAATGATCTTAAATATTTTGATGCAATAAACTTTATGAAAGGTGCAATAGTACATTCAACTGCTGTAAATACTGTTTCAGAAAATTACGCAAGAGAAATTCAATATCCTTTCTATGGAGAAGGACTTGATGGTCTTATAAGAAAATACAATTTCAAATTAAGTGGTATTGTAAATGGGATTGACTATGATGTCTGGAATCCAGAAACAGATTCTACATTAGATAAAAAATATAGCATTGATTCATTTGAAAATAAGAAATTAAACAAAAAATCACTCCAAAAAGAATACAATCTTCCAGTAAGAGAAGATGTGTGTATGATAGGAATGTGTTCAAGATTAAATGCAATGAAAGGATTGGATCTTGTAAGATATATAATGGATGAACTTTTACAAGAAGATATACAGTTTGTCGTATTGGGCACAGGAGAACATACTTATGAAGAGATGTTTAATTATTTCCAATGGAAATACCCAGAGAAAATGGCATCAAGAATGTATTATTCTTCTAAAGAAAGTCATAGGATATATGCTTCAAGTGATTTCTATCTTATGCCATCAGTATCAGAGCCTTGTGGAATTAGCCAGATGATAGCAATGAGGTATGGTGCTGTTCCGATAGTACGTGAAGCTGGTGGATTAAAAGATACAGTTAGCCCATACAATGAATTTGACAAAACAGGCGAGGGATTTTCATTTGCAAATATAAATGCACACGAACTTCTTTTTACAATGAAAAACGCTATAAATCTTTACTATAATAATAAAGATGACTATAACATGCTTTTGACAAATTCAATGAAGAAAAGAACTGATTGGGATAAATCAGCTCAAAAATACATTAAATTATATAAAGAGGTAAAAGTTAAGTAATATGAATGAGAAATTGGCAAATGAATTATATAATTCTGTTCAAAGATATCTTTATTCTAATTATGCTAAAGACATGAAAAATTGCAGAAAAAAAGAATTTTATCATGCTCTTTGTAATGCGATTAATGAAAAAATAGGAAAGATTTGGACAAATCTTAATAAGAAAAATATGAATAAGAACTTGTATTTGTTAAGCTTTGAATATATGCCTGGTAAGTTTCTCACAAATTATGTTACAAAGTTAAATTTATTAGATGAAGTAAAAGATGTAGTATCTAAAGCAGGTATGGAATTTGAAGATATGATGGAAATTGAGAAAGAACCAGCTCTAGGATTTGGGCAACTTGGAGTTGGTTCAAGTTTCTTAATGGAATCTCTTACAAATAACAAGATAAATACAATAGCTTATGCTCTTAGATACCAAAAAGGAAATATTGATCAACACATAGAAAATGATAGACAAGTAGAATATCCTAATAATTGGCTTCAAGATGGTCTTGATTGGGAACATGAAAAGGGATTTTATTATTTTCATTATATAAATGGCAGAGAAATAAAGGCAAAAGCCTATGACTTGCCTATTGTTGGCGAGAATAACTATGTAAATATGATGAGGATGTGGGGTGCTGTTCCTATAACAAATGTCGATTATAGTTCATTTTCAAATGGAGATTTTCTTAGGGCATATAAAGACTACATTAATGACTTATCTATAACAGAGTTTCTATATGTAGATGATAGCTCTTATGAAGGCAAGAAACTAAGACTTACTCAAGAATATTTTTATGCAGCAAGTTCAATTCAAGATATATTCAGAAGATACTTTAATAAAGAAAAAGATATAAATAACTTTTTTGATATTAATAAAATTATATTAAATGATATCCATCCTGCGATTGCGTTGATAGAATTCATAAGAATATTAACTAGTGGATATAAAATGAGCTATAGACAAGCCATAAACCATACAAGAGAAATTTTTTATCACATAGCTTTTTCGATATCAAATGATTCTTATGAAACTTATTCTATGGATATTTTAAAGGATATAAACAAAGATATTGCAAAAGTTGCCTATAATATAAATGAAGAGCTAAAAAGTGAAAATAGATATATAATAAAAGATGATTTTTTGATTATGAGAAATTTGAATCTTTATTTGTCAAAAGATTATTTTTTTCTATCAAAAATAGCAAAAGAGTCTAAAGAAAATAAGACAGATATAAAATTAGATTATATGAATATGGGAATAGATATAGGTAGATATTTTAAAGAATCTAATCCTAGAATGTTTAATTATATAAAATTTAAAAAAATAAATCCTTATAATTATGACTCTTTAAAAGAAGTAATAAAATATAAAGATGATTCTAATTTTATTTTCGATGTCGATAAAATAAAATTAGAAAATAAAAAGTCCATAATAAAAACCTTGAATCTTGAAGATATAAATCCTTATTCAATCTATGATATGCAATTTGATGTAATTCATGAAAACAGAAGACAATTACTTAGAGCATTAGAAATTGCAGCAAATTATTATGCACTAAAGACAAATGTGAATTTTGCAGTTCCAAATGTAACTTACTTTTTTGCAGGAAAAGCAAGTAATGGTTACTATATGGCAAAAGAAATAATAAGATTTATAATGAATCTAAAAAATCTAATTGATAAAGACGTACTTATAAAAGATAAAATAAAGATAGTATTTATAGAAAATTATAATGTTACCAAGTCTCAAATTTTGATAAAGGCTTGTGACATAATGAACGATTTGACATCACCAATATACAATAGCGAAGATTTTGAAATATTAAATGCTTGCTATAATATGTCTAACATAGTCTGTTCAAAAGGAGGCATTATATATAATAACACTACAAAAAATTCCATTTATACTTTTGGAAAAGAATTAGATGATATCGAAAAAATAAAATCAGAAAATTCATATAATGCAGTAGATTACTATTATAAGGATGCAATAGTAAAAGAAACTATAGATAATCTTATTAATGAAAGAAACAAGAATTTTTGTTATAATTTTAAAGACATTTATGATCAAATTATTAAGTACAATGATTCTTTTATGGTATTTAGTGACCTAAGAGAGCTTTATAAGGTTAAGATAGAGGCTTATAAAGATTATCTAAATACAAAAAAATGGATAAATCAAGAAATAGATAATTTGGTTTGGGCAAATGAATTTAATTTTGAAAAAAATAACAAAAGAAATTTAGAATTAGGTGAAAATGATAGAAATTAACAAAGAAAAATTAGGAGCTATATATTCTAAAGACTCTACAACATTTAGAGTATTTGCTCCAGAAAGAAAAAAAATAGATCTATTTTTGACAGATGATTATAGAAAAGTTAGAAAAAAGAAAATCCACATGAAGAAATTAGATTCTGGAATCTTTGAAGCTACTGTTAATGGGGATTATGACAATTATTTCTATTCTTATCTTGTAGAAAATAAATGGGAAGTTACAGATCCATATTGCAAAGCTTGTTCAATAAATAGCATAATGAGTGCTGTTGTTGATTTGAAAAGTACAGATCCGGTAGGTTTTAGACAATCAAAAAGAGCTATTAATAAAGAAGAAGATGCTATAATCTATGAATTAGATGTAAAAGATTTTACAGCTTTTAAAAGCTCTAAAGTAAAATATAGAGGCAAATATCTAGGTTTAGCTGAAAAAGATACAAATAATAATGGAATAAAAACTTCATTATCACATCTAAAAGAGCTTGGAGTAACTCATGTGCAAATACTGCCAATATATGATTTTATAACAACTGATGAAAGAACAAGTAAGTTTTTTAATGACGATAATTATAACCGGGGCTATGATCCAGAGCTTTATTTTGTGCCAGAAGGCTCATATTCTTCAAATCCAGAAGATCCCAAAAACAGAATAATTGAAATAAAAGAAATGATAAAAGCTATTCATGATAGCGGAATGAATGTAATAATGGATGTTGTTTTTAATCATACTTTTAAATTAAAAGATTCAAACTTTGAAATTCTAGCCCCCAAATATTACCATAGAGTAGATGAAAATGGGAATTTTACAAATGGATCTGGAGTTGGAAATGAGTTTAGTTCAGATAGTGAAATGGGAAGAAAGTTAATAGTAGAATGTATAAAATTCTGGGCTAAAGAGTATATGATTGATGGATTTAGATTTGATTTGATGGCTCTAATAGATATAGATACGATAGAGATTATAATAAAAGAACTAAAAAAGATAAATCCAAATATAATAATTTATGGAGAGCCTTGGATGGCTTTTGAATCACCTCTTCCAAAGGAAAAGCAAGTTTTACCTTTTAATCAACAAGGGAAAAATTTTGCAATATTTAATGGAGAATTTAGAGATGCAATAAAAGGTGATAATGATGGATATCGTAAAGGTTATATTCAAGGAAATTACAAACTAAAGCAAAAGGTCGAATCTGGAATTGCAGGATCTATTGAATATGATAAAGATAGAATGGGATTTTGCAAGGATGCCAACGAAACCATTAATTATTTTAATTGTCATGACAATTTAATATTAAATGATAAATTATTGATATCATTAGACGATGAAAGAGAAATAAAAGATATAACAAAGCTTGCTATGGGAATAATTATGTTTTCTTTTGGAAAGCCATTTTTATATGAGGGAAATGAATTTATGAATACTAAAAACAAAGTAAGCAATTCATATAATTCTCCTCTTAGTATAAATGCCATAGATTGGAACTTAAAAGAGAAAAATTATGATTTATTCGTATATACAAAAGAACTTATAGCAACTAGAAAAAAACTTTCTGTTTTTAAAATGACAGATGCTTACAAAATAAAAGAAAACTTGAAGTTTCTATCATTTTTGGATGATAGTATGATAGGTTATACAATAAAGTCAGATTTAAAAGTATATCTTATAATTATAAATGCATCTAGAGATGATAAAGCCTTAAATTTATTACAGCTAAAAATTCATCTAGGGTATAATGAAATTAATATAAAGCAAATATTTTCGAAAAGTGGAGTAGAAGAAAGAAACCTTTATGATGCAGATATTTTGATAGATAAATTATCTGTAAATGTATATGAAATAGGAGTAGGAAATGGATTATAAAAAAGTTTATGAAGAATGGTTAAACAATGATTTCTTTGATGAAGATACAAAAAATGAGCTTATATCAATCAAAGATGATGATGAAGAAATAAAAGATAGATTTTATCAACAACTAAAATTTGGAACAGCTGGACTTAGAGGCAAAGTTGGAGCTGGAACTAATAGAATGAATGTATACACAGTTGCTCAAGCTACAAAAGGTCTTAGCGAAACTATAAAAGAATATGGAGAAGATGCTAAGAAAAGAGGAGTTGTAATCTGTTATGATGTAAGACATGGATCAGATGAATTCTCTAAAGTAACTGCAGAAGTATTAGCAGCAAATGGTATAAATGTTCATATTTTTAAGACAATTCAACCAACACCTGTATGCTCTTATGCAATAAGAAAGCTAAATGCAATATCTGGTGTAATGATTACTGCAAGTCATAATCCTAGAGAATACAACGGCTATAAGGCATATTGGGAAGAAGGAAGCCAAATTCTTGAACAAACAGCAGATAAAATATTATCACATATAGAAGAAAACAAAGACTTTTCAAAGATTGAAAAGATGGACTTTGATAAAGCTGTTGAGGATGGAATTATAACATATATTGATGATTCACTGATTGAAGATTATGTAAAAGACATATTAAATCTTACAATAAATGAAGATGTAGATAAGGATTTAAATATCGTTTATTCTCCACTTAATGGTTGTGGAAACAAACTTGTAAGAAGGATTCTAAAAGAAAGAGGATTTAATAATGTTCATATAGTAAAAGAACAAGAAAATCCTGATCCAGACTTTACAACTGTTGGATATCCAAATCCAGAAGATCCAAAAGCTTTTAAGCTATCATTAGAACTTGCGGAAAAAGTAGATGCTGATATATGTCTTGCAACAGATCCTGACTCAGATAGATGTGCATTGGAAGTTAAAGGCGAAGATGGCAAATATCATTTCTTAACTGGAAATCTAATAGGATCACTTATGATTAACTACATTTTAAGTCAATTGTCAGATAAAAATGAAATTCCAGAAAATGGAGCTATTGTAAAATCCATAGTAACAGGTGATTTACCAAAACCAATAGCTGAGAAATATGGAGTTAATTTATATGAGACTTTGACAGGATTTAAAAATATTTGTGCTATAGCAAATAAATTTGATAAGACTCATGAGGGAAAATTCATTTATGGATTTGAAGAAAGTATTGGATATTGCTATGGAGACTTTGTAAGAGATAAAGATGCTGTTAACTCTGCAATGATAATAACTGAAATGGCTGCTTACTATAAGAAAGAAGGCAAAATTCTATTAGATGTACTTGATGAACTACACAAAGAGTATGGATATTATGAGAATGAAGTTATATCTATTGTTCTTGAAGGTTCTGATGGACAAGAAAGAATAAAAAGAATAATGGAACATGTAAGGAATAATCCATTAGATACAGTAAATGAATTGAAAGTAGATCATATAGTAGATTATCAAAATGATGAAACAGGATTACAGAAATCCAATGTCTTAAAATACTACTTTGAGGATAAATCCTGGTTTGCTCTAAGACCATCGGGAACAGAACCTAAAATAAAGTTATACATTAATGCAATAGCAGATACAAAGAAAGAAGCTGAAGATAAATTAAATGGAATAAATAAAGAAATGAAAGAGATTATCTTAAGTGTTAAATAAAACCACATTAGAGAATAGGATGAGAGTAATAAATACATCCTATTCTCTTTTTTTATTTTTATTTATAATATAAATAACTTAAAAACAATCACATAAATGATAGAATATATTGCATTATACTAAATGATAATATGACAATCTTTAAAATTTTATTAAGATACTTGTAATAAACACAAAAATAATTAATAATATAAGCATAAAGGAGGAAACTATGGAGCAAGCTTTAAGTTTCTTAGAAAAAATTTTTTCAATTAATGTTTTTGGAAATATGAATCTTTATGAAGTATTATCAACTATTTTCAAATACCTATTTGTCATTATAGTTTTTTATTTTATTTATTCAATAATCAAAGTTATATACTATGATGTAAGAGGAACGATGATGGATGAAAAGATTTCAGATACATATCTAAAATTATTAAGTGGAAATAGAGGATTAAAATTTAAGGTCCAAGAATATTATTTTATTGGAGATGATAATAGCATAGGAAGAGATGATAGCAATACTATATCTATAAAAGATAAGTTTATGTCAAAAAAACATGCTAGAATCATCAAAGAAGATGGTATGTATTTTTTAGAAGATGAGAATTCTGCTAATGGAACATATCTTAATGGAGAAAGAATCAGTGATGCAATAGAACTTCAAAATAATGATATTATAAATATAGGACAGTTGGAGTTTTTATTTGTAGAAGGTGATAGTGATGGTCATTAGAGCCAAGAAAAAGAAAAAAACATCTAATTTAATAAATAAGGATAAATATATATCAAATGCTGTTGGATTACTATTTATCTTTCAAATAATGGCTTTGTTTCTAACACTTATGTATGATATTGAAAATACAACCTCTAAAGATGTATTTACTTGTATTAGCATTGTCATAGTAACTTTTATTTCAATAAAACTTGTAACTAAGGTAACCAAAGGAGATAATATACTGCTTTTAGTTGTAAGCATGCTTTTTTCTATTGGTGTAGTAATTATATATAGACTTGATCCTGATATGGGAAGAAGACAATTAATATTTTTTATAATAGGAAGTTTTGTATTCTATTTAACTTATTTTATATTAAGGAAAATCAAGAATTGGGAAGACTATACTTATTTTTATTTTATAATTTCTATAGCCTTATTTATGGTGACTTTAGTTTTTGGATTTTCAGCAGGTGGAGCAAAAAACTGGCTAAGCATAGGAGATTTTGCAATTCAACCTTCTGAATTTATAAAAGTGCCTTTTGTGTTTTTTATCGCAAGTTTTTATTCAAATTATGATAAATTTGCCGTAAAGCCTTTTGGTAGGTTCTTTATGACTATTGGAATTTATTTTTTCATTGTGTTGTTTTTCTTACAAAGAGAGCTTGGTACGGCTGTGATATTTTTTGTCGTTATGTTTTTAAGTCAATTTGTATATGACAAAGATAGAAAACTTATAATCTTTAATATAGTTGCTATAATATTAGGTGGGATTTTGGCATATTTCCTATTTTCCCATGTAAGAGTTAGAGTTCAAACATGGCTTGATCCATGGTCTGTAATAGATGATCAAGGCTATCAGATTACCCAATCTCTTTTTGCAATAGCAAGTGGTGGTCTTTTTGGATCTGGAATAGGACTTGGAAGACCGGATTATATACCAGTTGCCACAAGTGATTTTATTTTTCCAGCTATAACTGAAGAAATGGGTATTTTTATGGGGATTGCTGTTATATTGTTGTTTTTGATATTAGTCTATAGAGCTATGAAAAATTCTTTAAAACAACAGCATAAATTCTATTCCATTCTAGCCTTTTGTATTGCATGCCTTTTTGCAATTCAAGCTTTTATAATATTTGGTGGAGTTTTGAAATTGATTCCTCTTACAGGCGTTACTATTCCATTTGTTTCAAGTGGAGGCTCGTCAATGATTTCAGGTTTTATTTTGCTTGCTATACTTCAATATACTGAAGAAGATATGGAGGTTGGTGAAGAAGATGAAAGATAGATTTAAAAGATTCTTTAATAAAATTTTGAAAAAAGAAAAAGAGTCTAGGGAGATGCTAAATTCTAATCAATACAAAGGATCTAATGAAAAGACAACTGTAAATAAAAGAAGCCTTGTGGTGTTGGTTTTTCTTATAGCTCTTTTTCTGTTTTTGGTGGTATATCTTGTTATATTTCAACTTTTTTATTCAGATGATCTTGTAAATCATAATCATAATAAAAGAAATTGGATAGATGAGAATGTAATAGCTAGAGGAACAATATATGATAGAAATGGAAATGTAGTTGTTCATACAGAAAAAGACGAAGAGGACAACAATTACAGAGTCTATGATTATGGAGAATCTATGGCTCCTGTAACGGGATATAATTCTGTTATTTATGGTAAAAGTGGGATCGAAAATACTTACAATAATGATCTTTTAAATATTTCTACTAATGAAATTAGCAAATTAAAAAGCATGGTTATTGAAAGTGGAATAGGAAATGATGTCACATTATCTATTGATGCAAACCTTCAAGAACTTTCCTATAGATATCTAGATGGAATTGTAGGATCTATTGTAATAATGAATGCAGAGACGGGCGAAGTATTATCTCTTGTATCAAATCCTTCTTTTGATCCTAATAGTATTGATATGGACTGGGAAGAACTAATTCAAGATGAAAAAGGTCCACTTTTAAATAGAGCAACTCAAGGTGTTTATAGACCAGGTTCTATAATGAAGGTTATTACAGCTACAGGATTACTTGATAATAATGTAAATCTTAACTATAACGATACGGGAAAAGAAGTTATTCAAAATTACACTGTAACAAATTTTGGAGATGCTGTATTTGGACAGCTAGACTTAAGAAGTGCCATAGTTAATTCTGTAAATACTTATTTTGCAAATAAAACCGTAGAACTTGGAAAAAAGAGTTTAGAAGAGACAACAGATAAATTTATGTTTAATGAAGATTATAAATTTGACCTTGTCCACAATAGAGCAGAGATTCCTTATGATGAATTAAATGAGATTGACACAGCAATGACTGGATTTGGATATGGAAAGACGACAGTTACACCACTTCATATGGCGATGGTAGCATCAACAATAGCAAATGGTGGAAAAATGATGCAACCTAGACTTGTACTTAATGTAAAAGATAAAGATGGCAAAATATTAAAAACAAGTAAAGAAGAAGTTTTAAGTGAAGTTACGACAGCAGATACTGCTAATAAGATAAAAGATGCAATGATTGGTGTTGTAAATGAAGGATCTGGACAGGCAGCTTACAATCCATATTTAACAATCGCAGGAAAGACTGGAACGGCAGATACAGAAAATGATTCAACAGACGCTTGGTTTATAGGCTTTGCAGTTGATAGACAAACAACTCTAGCAATTGCGGTTGTAGTTGAAAATGATGGAAGAACAGGAGGGGAGGCTGCAGCACCTATAGCAGGTCCACTCCTTAGAGATGCTTATGATATAATAGAATAATTATAGGAATTTGTCTTTGATATTAAACCAATAATGGTTTTTATCAAGGACAATTTTTTTGACCTTTTCTGAGCTCATTTCGATGCTTATCTTGTATTCTTTGGTGAAAAAATCTTTACCATCAAAAATATACACCATGTGTTTGTTATCTCTTTTAGAAACTACAATATCTATCTTTGATCCTTTAGGACACACTATGGAATTTTTTAAACTCCTATATGTGCTTGAAGAAACAGGAGCAATTGGTGTAAGCTGAAATCCTTCGAGAGATTGATATAATATTGCACCTCCGCAAGATAAACTATAAGCAGTTGATCCATGAGGCGTGGAAACTATTAATCCATCTCCTGAGAAATTTTCTAAGAAATTTCCATCAATAAAAACTTTTAGTCTAAGGATTTGATTTTTGCTCGACTTTACTACAGTTTCGTTCAAAGAAAGAAAGCTTCTATTTCTAAATTTTGTTTCTAATAGAGATAGGTTTTCGATATTATAGTCTTTATTTACAAACCTTTTTACGAAATCTTCTACATTATCTGGATTTATCTCTTGATAAAAACCAAGATGACCTGTATTTATCCCAACAAAAGGAATATCGAAATTTTTGCTTTTGTGAACAGCGTGAAGAAAAGTCCCATCTCCTCCTATAACAAGATTTAAAATTGCATCACTTTTATATTGAGTATTTATAATATATCCATTCTTTTCGAGAATAGTTCTTATCTTCCTATAAACTGATGCAGAATATTTTGATTTATTTTTAAAAACATTTATTGTATTTGTCATTTTGATTCCTTTCATTTATCATTATAACATCGGAGGAATTAATGACAAATATTATATTTAGAAATCTAGATGCAAAACCATTAAATAAAATTTTAAGTGAAAATGGCTTTTCAAATAGAGCAATAAGAAATTTATATAAAAAAAGCTTGATTTATGTAGATGATAAATTAATAAATAAAAATAAAAAAATAAATAATAATTCGACAATAAAAATAATAGTTCCCAAAGAAAATTTGGATTATGAACCAATTTATGGAAAATTAGAAATTTTATATGAAGATAGTAATCTTTTGATAGTAGATAAGAAAAAGAATTTGACGGTAAATTCTAAAGGACAAGAATCTCTTGCAAATCATATTGCCTATTATTTTATGGAAAAGAATATAAAATCAAAAATTAGATTTATAAATAGGCTTGATATGAATACATCAGGAATAATTATGATTGCAAAAAATCCTTATTCAATGAGCTATTATCAAAAACAAATAGAAGATAATAAGATTAAAAAAATATATATTGCAGAAGTTAGTGGCGATTTTCTAAAAGATGGAATGTATTCTTTAAAGATAAAGTATGATAGTGATTTAAAAAAATACATAGTTTCAGAAGATGGAGTAATGACAAAAACGAAGTTTCAGAAATTATATTATAAAGACAATATATCTATTATTAAAGTTTATCTTTTGACAGGTAAAACTCATCAGATAAGATCAACTCTTTCATACCTTGGATATCCAATAATAGGAGATACATTGTATGGATCTGATATAAAGATTGACGGTTTTAAATTAAATTCAAGCTTTTTGTCATTTAATAAATTTATTACAGGAGAAAAAGTAGAAATAAAAAGTAATTTTATCTCTCAAGAAATATTTGATTTTTTATAAATGATGTTAAAATAAATAATAAAATTTAAAATCAATTTTTATTATTTATTTATTGCTTGCAAAAATCATTTTCATATTATATAATAAACTTAATTCCAGGTGATATGGCCCGAAAATTAAACCTACGACTTTTATAAGGGATTGCGGAGGTCTAGCTTCAAAGGCAAGCCTCCAACGAGTGGACGTCTGCGATTTTAGACAGCAAACCCACCTTCACATACAGAAGGTATTAACAGAGTAGGGCTCATCTGGATTTTTGTATAATGTTTAAAATATATTATAGTGGGTATATTTTATACAGGAAAGTGATTTTATAATTTTAAGGAGATATTATGAGTATACAAGATTATTTAGAAAACAAAGCAAAAGAAAAAGAAAGACAAGTAAAATACGAAATTTGGAAAGCAAAAACTCGTGATTCTAGAAATAAGGTTACAGGAGCTATATTTGGGGTAGCAGCTGGATTTGCAGCAGGTATATTATTAGCTCCAAAATCAGGCAAAGAAACCAGACAAGAATTAAAAGATAGAGCAGATGAAACAGTTCAAACAGCTGTTGATAGAACAAATGAAGTAATAGATAGTGCAAAAGAAACTTATGAAGATGTTAAAGAGAGATCTTTTACAGAAATAAAACCAATAAAAGAAGACTTAGAAGATCTAAAAAAAGACACTAAGAAAGTAGCACAAGATATAAAAGAAGATGCTAAAGATACAAAAGAAGATGCTAAAGAAGTAGCAGATACAGCTAAAGAAGGCGTTAAAGATACAGCAAGAACTGCAAAAGAAAATGCAAAAGACACAAAAGAAGAAGCTAAAAAGAACGCTGAAAAAGTAAAAAGAGAAGCTAAAAATAAATAATACTTAGAAAGAAGGATATTATGGTTACAATTAACCTAAGTGCACTAGGGAATGCAATTCTTGTAATTCTAGGGATTATTGCACTTGTATTTTTGATAATGGTTCTAAAGAATGTATCAAAATTAATAAAATCTGCAAATGAAGTATTAGATGACAATAGAGATAGTATTGACACAACTATAGAAAAGATTCCAGGAATAGTTAATGATGCTGAAAGATTAGTAGGTAATGTCAATGAATTAGTAGCAGATCCTAATATTAAAATGGCTATTTCTAAAGCTAATGATACTTTAACAAATGTTTCAATGATATCAGAAGATGTTAAAGATACTGTAAATTATTTTGGAGAGACAGCTATAGATACAGCTGATACATTTAGCGAAGGTATAACTTCCGTAAGTGATTACGCTTTAATGGTTAAAGATGTTATTGATATTCTTAGAAATGTAATAGGAAATAAGTAAGATCAAGCCATCTATGATGGCTTTTCTTAGGTTTAAGGAGGGAGGAAAAGATGGGGCAACCTACAATTAAAGATGTAGCTAAATTAGCTGGTGTATCTATATCAACGGTTTCAAGGGTAATGAATGATTCTAAGCCTGTAAGCCCTGAAGCTAGAAGAAAGGTTTTAGATGCTATAGCAAAATTAGATTTCAAACCAAATCAATTAGCAAGAAGTCTTGTTATGAAAAAATCTAATCTTATTGGAGTAGTGGTAAAAGATATAGGTATTGAATATATGGCTCAAATGATAAGAGGTATAGAAGAAGTTGGCCGTATGTATAAATACGATATAATATTATCAAGTACTTATGGTGAAACAGACAATGAGCTAAACGCAATTGAGTTTTTAGCAACAAAACAGGTAGAAGGAATTATAGTTATAAGTGAGGATATATCACCTGAAGTTATAGTAGGACTTAAAGAACATAGAATACCTTTTATGCTTTTAGATAAATTCTATAATTTTAAAAAACTTACTACTGTTACAATAGATTTTGAGAAAGAAGAATATAATTTAATAAAGTTCTTAAATAAATTAGGACACAAAAAAATCGCTTTTATAGCAGATGATGTTCCAAATAATCTTACTGAGAAAAAAGTAGCAGGATACAAAAAAGCTATTGAAGAAATCGGAGAAAAGAGCATAATAATTCGTACAGGTGGAAATAATTCAGATGCAGGATATGAAATAGGCGATGAAGTAATGGAAGTTGTTAAAAAAGAAGGCATTACAGCTGTCGCAAGTATAAATGATGAAGTTTCAATAGGATTTATAAACTATTGTTATGATCAAAAAATAAGCGTACCCGAAGATTTGTCAGTAGCAGGATTTGGAGATATGAAGCTTGCATCAATCTATAGGCCAAAACTTACAACGGTTCAACAACCATATTATGATATAGGAGCTGTTGCAATAAGAATTCTAATCAAAAAGCTAAAAGACGAAGAAGTTGTTGAAGAGGATTGGGTAATACCTGCTCAAATAATGGATAGAGAATCCACCGCTAATATTTAAGTTGAAATAACAATTAAATAATGTTAAAATTATGTTATAAAAAATAGGAGGAATATAATGGCAGAAAAAAAGGTCACAGTTATAAATGAAACAGGTTTGCATGCAAGACCAGCAGCATCACTTGTTCAATTCGTAAAAAATTATCCTGGCGAGGTAAAAATCGTTAAAGATGGAAAAGAAGCTAATGCAAAGAGTATTTTTAACGTAATGAGCCTTGGAATTTCTAAAGGCACAGAAATAAAACTTATCGTTGAAGGGGAAAACGAAGAAGAATATCTTGATAAGCTAGTTGAATTTATTGAAAACTTATCAGAATAGTTAGAAGGATACTCAAAAGGTATCCTTTTATTATATAAAGGGAGTTTATTATGACTGATAAATATAAAGGAATAATTGCATCAAATGGAATTGCTATGGGAGATATCTATATATATAGCAAAGAGGAAATCAAAGCAAATCAAGAAGAAATAGATTCCTCAAAAGTAGATGCAGAAATAGAAAAATTCAAAAGTGCAATAAAAAATTATTTTAGAGACTTAGAAGATAGAGAAAAAACAACAAAAGAAGAAGAGGAAATTGCAAATGCACATAAAGAATTATTGCAAGATCCTTTCTTAGAAGAAACAGTTGTAAATAAAATTAAAGATGAAAATAAAAACTCAGAATTAGCACTTTCAGAAACAATAGATGAAATGGTTACTACAATGTCTTTATTAGATGATGATTATTTGAAAGAAAGAGCAGCAGATTATAAAGATATTGGAGAACAATTGATGTATAAATTAAAGGGCATCAAACCTAAGAACCTTTCTAAATTAGATGGTAAATGTATTATAATCTCAAAGGAACTTACACCATCAGATACATCAACTATGGATAAAAAGAATGTATTAGGATTTGCAACAGATCTTGGTGGAAAAACATCTCATACATCAATAATTGCACAGACATTAGGAATACCTGCGGTAGTAGGAATGGGCAATATATCATCTAAGGTAAAAGATGGGGATTATGCAATAATTGATGGAGATAGTGGATTTATATTATTAAATCCATCACAAGAAGAAAAAGAAGAATATACTAATAAGATTAAAAGCTTAGAAGAAGAAAAGAAAAGATTAGATAAAATAAAAAATAGCACAGCTATAACTACAGATGGAAAGACTATAGAAGTAAGTGCTAATATTGGAAATTTATCAGATCTTGATGTTGCAATAGAAGCTGGATGTGATGGAGTAGGATTATTTAGAACAGAGTTCTTATATATGGAAAATACACATTTCCCTACAGAAGAAGAACAGTTTGAAGTATACAAAAAAGCTGCAGAAAAGCTAGAAGGGAAACCATTAATAATAAGAACATTAGATATAGGTGGAGATAAGGGGCTTGATTATTATGAATTCCCTAAAGAAGATAATCCATTTTTAGGTTATAGAGCAATAAGAATGTGCCTTGATAAAGTAGATGTATTTAAGACACAACTTAGAGCCATATTGAGAGCTTCAGCTTTTGGCAAAATAAGAATTATGACACCTATGATAATATCAGTTGATGAAGTAAAAAAGACTAGGAAATATTTAGAAGAAATCAAGAAAGACTTAGATAAAGAAAATATAGATTATGATAAAAATATCGAGCTTGGAATAATGGTTGAGACACCAGCAAGTGTTATGATGGCAGATAAAATTATTAAATATGTAGATTTCTTCTCAATAGGAACAAATGATCTTACACAATATGTTTTGGCAGTAGATAGAGGAAATGAGAATATATCTTATCTTTATAACACTTATAATCCGGCAGTTCTTAGAGCTATAAAGCGAACAATAGATGAAAGTCACAAAGCTGGAAAATGGACTGGAATGTGTGGACAATTTGCTCTAGATATAACAGCTACGAAATTACTTTTGGGATTAGGACTAGATGAATTTTCTGGAACTCCATCAAATATATCTAAAGTTAAAGATACTGTTCTAAATACAAGTCTTGAAGAGTCAAAGAAATTTGCTGAGAAAATACTTGATATGGAAGATACACAAGAAATCGAAAGAATGGTTATAGAAAATAACTGAGGAAACAAAAATGGATGATAATACCTTAAGATTAATAAGAAAAATAAAGTTTTTTGATAACAAAGACATCAATAATATAGAAAAAATTTCATCGAACAAATTAAAAATAGAAATTGGCTCTAAAAATTATACTTTGGGATTATATCCATTAGATTTTTATAAAGATTTAGATATTGAGCAAAAACTTGAAAAATATCTTGATGAAGCAGGAGTAGATGTATTAAAAGTATATGATTTAGGAATCTTGCCTGATATTGATAAAAGCTATAAAGTTTTTGACTATAGAAAAGAAATGTCTTTAAAAGAATTTTTAGAGTTAGCAGATAAAAATGAAGCTTATAAAAAGGGACATGAACTAGGTAAAATATTAACCAAATTTCATAATATATATATTGATGATAATCAGATAGATTGGTATAAAGAATTTAATACCAAAGCTAATTATATTATGTATATGCATGGATTAATGGATAAAAAAGGTGACAAAGATTATATGCTTATAGATTTTATAAATACAAATAAGCATATAGCAAAAAACACTGCGATAAATTTGATACACTCTAATCTTGACTTAAAGAATATAAGAATTTCTGAAAACGGAATTGATTTAAGAGGACTAAAAGAACTCAAAAAGGGAGATGGAGTCATAGATTTTGTTCTGGCTAATGAAATAGCTATTGATAATCCATCATTCTCTTATGGAATGATAATGGGATATAATAATGGAAATATGCCAACCAGAAAGTTTTTTAAGCTATTAAGCTTATATCAATCCTATTATCTATTAGAGAGTATAGTAAACAATCATTACAATAAAGATGGCAGAATATCAAAAGAGAATATAGATAAAATTTATGAAATGTATGATGGATTTACAAGAATAATTCCTCTTTGGGCAGAATATTAATAGTATTAAAACATCTTTCTATTTAAATAGAAAGATGTTTTTTTATAATTATAATTTATAGATATAAAAATATATTATTTTATATAAAGAAATTAATTAAAAGGATTTATTGAGTATAAATTTGATAAAAAATTATGAATATGCAAAATTTTGTAGTATAATTATATAAAATGTTGTATTATAAAGTCAATATAGTAATGGTTTAAAACTTTAGGAGGATAAAATATGTATATTGATAAGATCTGGATTACAGGCGCAAGTGGTAGACTAGGTTCTACATTATATAGACATCTAAACCCACTAGATATGGAAATACTTGCAACTGATAAAAATATAGTAGATATAACTAATTCAAAGCAAGTAAATAAATATGTTGAAAGAAATAGACCTGACATAATAATAAATTGTTCGGGACTTACTAAAAGAAATTATTGCGAAACTCATGAAGATGAAGCTTTTTTATTAAATGGATTAGGTGCAAGAAATATTGCCGTAGCTGCAAGAAGAGTTAAGGCTGTACTTGTTCATCTTTCTACAGAAGAGGTTTTTGATGGTACTAATTTAATACCTTATAGAGAAATTGATGAGCCAAACCCTATATCTGTTTATGGAAAAAGCAAGAATTATGGAGAGAAATTTGTAAGAGAGTTTGTTCCAGGACATTTTATAATTAGACCAAGTAGACTTTATTCAAGAGAAAATCACTTTGTTGAGGACATAATAGAACAAGCTAAGAAAAATAAAGAGGTAGTTGTTCCTAAAAACCAATTTTTTTCACCTACTTCAGCAATAGAACTTACTAGGTTCTTGTTGTTTTTAATGAATACAAGTGAGTATGGAACTTACCATGCTTCATGTACTGGAGTATGCTCAAGAAAAGAATTTGCTGAAGAAATTTTGAAATTAACAGGTATTGAAGCTGAGATTAAGGAGATTGAGGGAGATAGCCAAGCTGACTTTAGACCACAATATTTGGCATTAGAAAATTATATATTAAATCTTACAAAAGAATTTGAGTTTTTAGATTGGAAAAAGGCTCTTTCCGATTATATAGACATGGAGGTGAAAAATGCAAAAAAATGATACAAATAAGAATAAAAATAAAAAGAAATTTTCTCTTACTGGTAAAATCTTTATGGGTCTTATTTTTGGAGCTATTTTAGGACTTATAGTTCATTACTTTGTACCAGAAGGATATTTTAGAGATAATATTTTAGTTGGAGGAATTTTTTATTTTCTAGGTCAAGGATTTATAAGACTTATGCAAATGCTTGTAGTTCCACTTGTTTTCCTTTCAATAATTGATGGTACTAGAAGCATGGGAGATACAGAGACATTAGGTAAGGTTGGAGTTAGGATTGTTATATTCTATCTTTTTACTACAGCAGTAGCAATAACGATTGCTCTACTTCTAGCGACTACTATAAAACCGGGTGTTGGAATGAATATGAAAGTAGGAAGCAATAATTATGAAGGAGCATCAGGAGAGAATATTTCCTTTGTTGAAACAATTTTAAATATGATTCCTACTAATCCGTTTGAAGCATTAGCAAAAGGTGATATGCTTCAAGTAATTATATTTGCCGTAATTGTAGGTCTTATAATTGCTAGAATGAGTGAAAAAACTGAAACTATAGGAAATATAGTAACAGAAGCAAATGATCTTATGATGAAAATGACTATGGGAGTTATGAAGCTTGCTCCTATTGGAGTATTTTGTCTTATAGCAAGAACATTTTCTACATTAGGTTATGATGTAATATTATCTATGGCAAGCTATATGCTTACAGTTCTACTAGGACTTGGAGTACAACTTATGCTTGTATATATGGTTTTACTTACAGTATTTGTTAGAGTAAATCCATTTACTTTCTTGAAAAAATATTTTTCAGTAATGACTTTTGGATTTTCTACGTCTTCATCATCAGCAACAGTTCCTATAAATATAAATACACTTGAAGATATGGGAGTTGATAGAAGAATATCATCATTTACTATTCCTCTGGGAGCTACTGTAAACATGGATGGAACTGCAATTATGCAAGGAGTTGCAGTAATATTTATAGCTAATGCTTATAATATAAGTCTTGATATGAATGATTTTGTAACTATAATTTTAACAGCTACTCTTGCATCTATTGGTACAGCAGGTATCCCATCTGTAGGACTTGTAACTTTGGCTATGGTTTTAACTTCTGTAGGAATACCTACTGAGGGAATTGCTATGATCATGGGGATTGATAGAATACTAGATATGACAAGAACATGTATAAATCTTTGTGGAGATGCAGTGGGAACTATAATTGTAAGTAACAAAGAAAATATGTTTGATAAAGAAAAATATAAGAGGAAAGTTGAATCTTAAAGATTTATATAAAAAAAGGAAAAACTAATTTATAGTTTCAGAACGTAGACAAACCCAGCTTTTTGCTGGGTTTGTTTCTACTATCTAATC
>JAUMZM010000020.1 GCA_030528125.1 Tissierellia bacterium | reverse complement strand
TTAAAAAGCAGGTAGGTTTTGTATTTTCTACCTGCTTTGTCTACAGTCTGAGACACCCTAAGGTGTCTTTTTTATAATTTCTAAGCTTTCTATTTTCCCAATAGATATCTTATGAATTTAACTATCGTAAACACAAGTGCTACGACAAGTCCTATTGTTATAAGATATATGCCTGTGTTTACTTTTCTTATTGTGGAATTGGCGTGTATGTTGTCTTCTTTTATTTCTACATCACTTGAGATTGTGTCTTTTTCTGGAAGTTCTTTTCTCTTGCAATTTACAAGAAGTCTATATGGTCTTGGTGGGTAGAATGGTTCGCAAGTTAGAAGTGTAATCATATCCTCATTTTTAACTGGAAGTAGCTTCTCCCACTCGCTTGGATCTATTATCTGGAAGTTATCGACTTCATATCTTAGTGACTTGCCTTCTCTTTCTATGTAGACGCTATCGCCTTTTTCAAGTGTGTGAATGTATAGAAACATCACATCGCCCCACCAATCTCTGTGGCCTGCGATAACTGATCTTTTGCCAACTCCTCCTACTGGAAGTGATGTGCCTGCAACTTGTGCAACTCCTACTGACATGTGGTAGTATGTTGCATCAAGATATATTGGCTTATACATATCAAGTCTTGGTATTCTAAGATATGCAAATGGCTTAGTCATATCTATATTATCAGGATAGCTTCCCTCATAATCTCCTGCATCGAATGGATCAACTATTGCACTACTTGCATTCTCGTTGTTCTTCTCGTATTCTTCTATAAATGTGGCTGTGATTTGCCTTTGACTATCTGTGGTGTTGGATTCATTTTCTACAAATTCTTTGTAGGATTTTTCTGCACTAAATTGCCTATAACTCATCATAAGAAATGCAACAAGTGGAAATGTTATTCCAATCATCACAAATATATATCCAAGTGTCTTTCTCCAATTTCTAGATTTCTTCAAGATAACTCTCTCTTTCTCGTAATGTCTTTGATTTTCTTATTTGTCTTATTATAGCATAAATCAAAAGCAAAATTATAGGGATTAGCACAAGACAAAGTTGTAACCAGTCTGGATATAGTCCTTTCCAAGGAAGATTGGTTTCATCGACAGGATCGGTGTATGAAATTCTGTGTCCTGTTACAAGAAGTCTGTGAGAATTTATCATATATGGTGTGCAGGTAAGTAGAGTTGCTATGTCGCTATCGTCTTTTACAAGGATTTTGTCGATATCTGTTGGCTCTATTACTTCAAGTTTATCCACCTCATAAGCTAAGGTTCCTGCTACATTGTGAATGTAGAAGACATCTCCATAGGTTAGCTGGTCTAGATTTCGAAATAGTGTAGCATTAGGCAATCCTCTATGTGCTGTAATTACTGTATGGGTACCTTCTCCTCCTACTGGAAGTGATGTGCCTTCCAAGTGTCCTGCTCCTTTCTGGAGTATCTCATCACTTGTTCCGGCATAAATTGGCAAATCTTCTGCAATCTTGGGTATTTCGATATGGCCTATTAGCTCTCCAAGTTGGAGCATCTTCGCATATTCTTTAATTCCTTCTTCCTTCTCCTTTTTTGTAAAAGGATCCTTTACGCTTGTTGGGGAAAGGGTGCTGTTGTAGGCTTTGGCAAGCTTGATTCTCTCTTGTATCTCACTATCGTCAAGCTCTTTTTGTGCAGTGTCAAACTCTTCGATATCCTTAGATGAATCAATCCTATAATACCACTGACTTATAAGTGGATATATTGTAAACATAAGCCCTATGATAAAGATTAAAATAAAAACCCAATTCCCTTTTTTAGATGTATTCTTATTCATTATCTTTATCCTTGTCTTTTATAATATTGTCTTCGAGATTTTTGATTCTCTTTTCTGTATTCTTGTTCTTTCTAATCTGTTTAATCAATGTGATTATAAGAATTATTATAAGAAGTAGAGCAACGAAGAATAGAATCTTATAGATATAGTTGGTCTTCTCATCTTTAATTAGAGGTTCATCAACAGCAGGTACATAAGGAACTCTATGCCCTCTTACAAGAAGTCTGTGGGTATTAATCATAATTGGCGTGCATGTTAGAAGTGTCGCATAATCATGACCTGATACTACAAGAAGATCATCGAAGTTAGACGGTTCTATGACCTTAATCTGATCGACTTGGTATGCCATAACTTCCTTTATGTTATGAATGTAGAACTTATCGCCCTCTTTGAGTTGATTAAGATCTGTAAAAAGTCTCTTTTCTGGTAATCCAGAATGTGCAGTAAGGACTGTGTGAGTGTTATTGCCACCTACTGGAAGGCTTGTTCCTTCTAAGTGTCCTACGCCCTTTTGCAAGACTTCCTCGCTTGTTCCAGCATAGATTGGGATGTCTTGGTTAATCTTGGGGATTTCCACATGGCCAATCTTTTCGTGAATCTCAAGCATCCTGGCGTATTCTGCCCTGCCTTCTTCTTGTTTTTTCTTATCGTAGGGATCTTGTGTAACTACATTTACAAGAGAATCATTGTAGGCTCTTGCAAGTCCAATTCTTCTATCTATATCTTCTTGGTCTAGATTTTTCTTTTCTGTATCGAAATCTGCAATCTCTTCGTTCGAATCAACTCTATAATACAAGTCACTTATCATTGGATACAACAATACCAATAGTCCAATGAGAAATATAAATCGAAAAATCCGTTGTCTTTTGTTTGCTTTGGTTTTCTTCTTTGGCATAATTCCCTCTTTAGATATCCATAAAAAAGCTCTCTTATAGAGAGCTTCTATATCTTGTTATATTTCTTAACTTATCCTTATTATATCACAATCGGATTTTGACATCCGTATTTTCATAGTTAATATAAATATAATACAAAGAGAATTAGGGGAGCATTCTCCCCGATTTCCCTTATAACATATATTAATAATCTATAACACAACTATGCAGCTGAGTTATTGTCCTTAGTTCTTATCATCTTTATTCCCATTATGACGAACAACGCTCCTGCAAGTGCTAGTACAAATATTACTATATCGCCTGTCTTGGGGACAGAGATTCTCTTAGGAGAATTTGGTTCATTAGGTCCTGGTGGTGTTGTCTTTCCAGGAGGAGTATTAGGGGTATTTTCTATGACAAGAACCTTGTCATCTTCGTTCTTGCCATCAATCTTAAATTCAATACGTTGTGCTAATTTGACATAGCCATCTGGTGCCTTAAGCTCTTGTAGATAATATGTTCCAAATGGGAGATTATCTACTTCAAATATTCCATCCTTATTAGATTCTACTATGTAGTTGTCTTTCTGAGTGTAAGGCTTTGTGACATTCTCGAATTTGCCATCTGAGTTCTTTTTTTGAACGACAAATTGTGCATTTTCTAGTGGAGTATTATCTTGTGATGAAACCTTCTTAAACTTATACTTACCAGTTACCTTCTTATTGGTAATTATTACTTGCATATCCCTAGGAATTTCTACATCTGTCTTAGATTTAGTTATCTTATATCCTTCGGGAGCCTTGATTTCTTCGAAATAATATGAACCATTAGGAAGGCCTGTTACTGTTATTGTGCCGTCCTTATCTGTTGTAAGAACTTCTTGTTCTGCGTTCTTGTCGTATTTGCCATTAATTGTATTTACTGGCGTGCCATCACTTAGGTATAGCTTAAACTGTGCTCCTTCTAGTAGAATGGAGTTGTCGTCTTCGTCTACTTTGGTTATTGTTATGGAAGTATCCTTCTTAGGATAGATATCATAGTCGTACTTGCCATTTACAGATGGCATTAGTATCATGAAATTCTTAGATATATCTAAGATTTCCTTGTCATTATCTCTATATCCTCTTACATAATAGACTCCCTTAGTAAGAGTATCGGTCTTTGCCTTGAGATTGCCATCTTCTATGTATGTTGTTGCATAATATCTATCAGGATAGGTTGAGTTGATATCATCTAATCCCATTGCATTGAGTTCTTCTAGCTTATCTAGTTGTGCGTTGTAGTCTTTTAGCTCATCTGCATTATCGGAAATTTTCCACAAGCTTAGCTTTCTATCCTCTAGATCCTTATCTGTTAGCTTATCATCTGTCTGGCTATTAGTCTTTTCCAATATATCTTGTACTTCTCCAAGGTGAACTATAACAGTGCCATCTTTCTTTTCGCTAGTGGTATCATCGTCGCTAGCATAGGCATTTCCAACTTGGAATATGATACTTAAGACTAATATTAATGTTGTAAGTATTTTTGTTAGTTTTAATCTTTTCATTGTTATATTCTCCTTGGCTCTTTTCAATTTGTATGTATGTTATGTATATTATGTATGTATGATTGCTATATAAATTATAAATTGAAAAGATACAATTATGCAAAAGAGGGATGACCCTCTTTTGCTATAATCATTGAATTATTAAGCTAATTCTTCTTTCTTGTTCTTCTTCATTGCAACGTAAGCTCCTGCCATTAATGCAATACCTACTATTGTGAAGATCATTGTACCAATACCACCTGTTTGTGGAATACTTACTTTCTTATTCTCGATTTGTTTTAATCCAGCATCTTTATTTGTTCCAATTTCTGTTTCACCCATTGAGTCTGCAACAACTTCAAATGGAACAGTTCCATTTAACATAGCATAATCTTTTGGAGCTTTTGTCTCTTCTAATTCATAGTTTCCATAAGCAAGACCTGTTACTTTGAAATAACCATTTGCATCAGCTATAAATTTATATCCAGCTTCTTTATTTTCTCCAGTAAATTCCCATTGAGTATTTACTTTTGCATAAGCTGCATCTCTTTTAGCTTTCAAATCTTTGATATTATCTGTATCTGGATTTTCAGTTGTAGCATTAGCTACTGCATCTTTATATGCTTTTTCAGCTTTATCGTATTCAGCTTGTTCAAATGCTTTTGTTTCGTTAGATTTTTCTACTAGATACTTACCGTTAGCATCTTTAACTACGAATTCTGCTCCAGCAAGTCCCTTACCATCTTGGTCAGTTTTTTGGAATCTGTGTCCACCTGTTACAACTGATGGTTCTTCTGGGGTTAGTGGTTTTGGATTTGGATTTTCAAGTTTTTTATTTTCAATTATAACTTGTCCATCTTCGCCTTCTTTATAAGTTACTTCGTCTGTAGGGTTAAACTTTTCAACTACCTTGTATTCTCTATTTTTATCAAGTTTTTTCCATGTATAAGATTGATGGTCCTTATCAAGTGTTACTGTACTTTCAATCTTATTTCCATCTTTATCTGTTGTTACTGGTTTATTAGTGTGGGCATCATAAAGAGTAACATCTACTGTTTCACCTTCTACCCAGCCACCTTCAACTCCTGGGAAGTTCTTTGTTACTGTTAATTCACCATTTTCTTGATTAGGTTTTGTTGGAATTGGTGAGTTACTGTGAGTTGGATTGTTACCATAATGGAATTCAACATCGTTTCTTTCTGGTCTAGCTACTATAGCATCTTCATCAAGAGTTGCTGAATATGTTATATGGATTCTTGTCTCACTATCTTGATTATTAATCTTTTCAAGACCTGATTTAGTTAAGTCTAAGCTAAATCCATTACCGTAAGTTGCAAGAGTGTAGTCACCTTCAGCTAAAGGAGTTTCTGCACCTTTTGCTCCGATAAATATTTTTACGTCATTATTAAATGTAAGACCTTCTGTCATTTGGTCTGTCCAAGCTGCTGTTTGGTATTGAGATTTAGCAGGTATTAATGTTTCAATTTCATAAGGAACTTTTGAACCAACTGTCAAATCTTTAGGATCAACATTATTTGTTTCTTCTTTTCTATCATTATTTGCATCAACTTTACCACCTAATTCTTCAGTAAAGTCCTTATCTACCTTTGGTTTATCTTCAGTGTTTTTTGGATAAACGTGTACGTCTGTTTGAACGCCATCATTATTTACGAGTGGTAGAGTGATTTCTACTGGAACTGCTTTTTGTTCTGCAAGTAGTTCTCCACCTTCACCTACGTAAGTAGATTTTTCTTTTACTTCAACAATTTTATATTTTGTTGCTTTATCTTGTGGAAGATTAGTTGTAGTAAACTCAATTCCATCTGCTGTAGTTAATCCACCCATAGCTTTATCTACTGAATCAACTACATTACCATTTTTATCAATCCATTTTCCTTCACTATTTTGCCAAGCAAAATATACATCAGGAATTTGTTTTAATGTTTGTCCTTCTCCAACTAATTCTTGAAGTCCTTTTAGGTCTTGTGTACCATCATAACCTTTTGCTTCTAGAGCATCACTGTCCCAAGCACCAAGTTCAGCTTTTGACATTAAAAGTTTATGAACGGTTACATGTTCTGTTTTTTGGTCTTCAGCTGCCATTGCTGGTGCTGCTGTTCCTACTAGCATTGCAAGTGCCATTGCAGCTGCTACTAGTTTCTTAAATATTTTTTGCATACCTTTCTCCTTTTTTGTTTTTCTAGTTGATTGAGGTTCAACCTACTTTTTTTGGCTTATTAAGCCTTAGTTATTCCCGATTGATTTGAGGGTCAATCTTCCCTGGGCTCTGGTTGATTGAAGTTCAACCGTACCCTGTGTGGATTCGGCTTTGGATTCAACCTTTTCCCTCTTCGCTTTTATAATTGCTATGTATAATAGCTTCTTGGCATTTGCCATTTATATCGACATATCGCAAAAGCTTCAAACCGGTATGTCAATGTAATTATGTAGCTTTCAAATTTTTATTATTTGAAAGCTACTTGTTACCTAACTAAGCTTTCGCTTTTTCCTTTCGTATAGTGTAATTCCTATACTCATAAGGGCTACTCCTATTATTACTATTAGAAGTGTTCCTCTTCCTCCCGTTAGTGGGATATTTACCTTGGTATTATATACGGTCATTTGACTTGTTGTTCTGCTATTAGTATGATTTTCATCCTTTGGTATTACTTTAAGCTCATATTTATCATCTGCTTTTGTTGGTTTTTTACCATCTTCTTGCGATATTTGGACTATACCATCTTTTATGACAATTGGTCCTATTGCATCTGATCTATTTATATAGCCATCTGGAGCTTTCTCTTCTTTGATATAGTAAGTTCCATCTTCTATGGATTTAAATAATATCCTACCATCTTTATCTGTTGTCCAGATGTTTGTATCTCCAATGGTTACTAGCTTAAAGTTTTCATCTTCTTTTTTATTGAACTTAACATCCGGATTATCAAATCCTGCTACTTGTTTATAGAGACTAAACTGTGCTCCTTGAAGTGCCTTTTCGTCATCAAAATCTTTCTTTATGATTTCAAAGTCTGTAGGCTTGTGGTTTATGATAATTAAGCTATTGTTTTCGACATCTATGATATTTCCAACACTGTCTACCTTAAAGCTTGATACATAATCTTTTGGCTTAGCGTATCCGTCTGTTGATTTTATTTCCCAAACTTGATATTCGCCTTTTCCAAGTCCTTGCCAAGAGAATTTTCCTTCTTGGTCAGATTCTCTTGTACTATCATAAACTCTTACAAATTCTCCCTTGGCATCTTTTTTTCTAAGTTCAAATCTTACACCTTGAAGTGCTTTATCTGGAGCTACTGAGTAGTCTTGATCTGTATTTGTAGTAGCTACAAGCTTTCCACTCATCTTTGTATATTCAATTTTATTTTTTGAATTATAGACTACTCTTTGTGCATCAAAGCTACCTCCTGGTGTGAAGAATTGACACCACGTACTCCACTCATCCCATCCGTAATCATAGAAATCTCGGTCTTTAAATTTAAGATATTTACTATTTCTATAATACCTTGTAATAGTCTTAAAATCTCTTTTTTCTTTTGAAACTCCTTTAATCTCTATTACAAATTGTTGATTACCCCTTACATTAGACTTTCCTAGATTAATGTGAAGCGGGATATTATTATTTACATCATAGTTTAAGTTTTTATCTTCTTTTAAAGTCCTCAATTTATAAGGATTATTTATATCCTTATAGTCTGTTGCAAATGACCAAGGTAATTTATTTGGACTTCTATCAGTTGTCATATAGACATTTAATTCCTTAATTGTAGAATTTACATTTGTAAAGAAGTCTATTGATCTTTGTGAGTCATATTTACGCCAAGGATTTACATATATTACTGTTGTAAACTCTCCAGTTGGAGGATTAAACTTCAACATATAAGCCTTTACATTGGCCTTGTTTTTAATATATCCATTGTTATTAGTATTATCGTAATTTACATTTATAGTTTTAGTATATACTGCATTACTACCTTCACCTATTTGTGTTGTAATATTAACGGTATTATCAAATGGTATCAGGTATCTGTTTACAAACATAGGTGTATTTATAGTTAAGTTGGTAATTTTATCATATTCTGCCAAAGCTGTTGTAAAAGTATAGTCGATAGTTTTTCTATCATCTCTTATCTTTGCAACTGCAATTCTACCCATTGGACCATATATATCAAAGCTCCTATCATCTAAATGAGCTATCCCATCAATATCAACATTATCACTTAATTTTAGTGTGAATGTATCTCCAGGCTTAATTTTTACACTTTCATCAATTGTATAGTACATATTTGCAATCAAACCTTCAGCCATATTTGGATAAACTATATTTTCACTACCTGAAGTTGATGTTAGGCTAGATGAATTTGTATCTATGCTAAAGTACTCTGATACATCTTTTCCTTCTACATCTGGTACTTCCCATTCATCTCCAATCATGACTTTTATTGGATTAGGATTTAATACATATCCGTCTTTTTGAGTCTTTTCTTGAACCCAATATTCTCCATTTGGAAGGCCTGTTACATGAATCTTACCTCCACTATCTGTTGTAAAGTCCTTATTATAACCATTTAAACCTTTTACATTGAATACAACTCCTGATAATGGATCTTCACTTACGGAGTCTTTCTTATTAAGTGTGAATTTCCCTTCTCCCTTTTGTTCAGGGAAATTTCTTATCTCAATAGGAGTGTTCTTATCGATTGATTCAAAGGCTCCTTTCTTGTAGACGATAACTTGAATCTTATTTAATCCTAACTTTACATAGGAGACTTCATAGTCTTTTGATTTATCTCCTAAGTTTAGTTTAACGTAGTAATTACCGGTATCTAATCCGTTTAAATATCCATTGAAATTATCACTAGTAATCTTATAATTTTGAAGATATTGACTACCATTTGCTGTCTTTTTATATAGCTCCATCGTTATGTTATCTGGAAGCTTTTCAGTTTTTTGTAAGAATTCAACATTATATAAAACTTCATTTGTTGGTCCTGCACTTGCATATCTTGCATTCTTATCTGTATTAACGATGTCTTTTAGTTTTCTTGTATAGCTTAACTTGCCATCTTTTACCACTACTATAAAGTCTATAAGAATGTCATAGTATCCGTCTGGATGATTTATCTCTTCTAGTTTGTAGCGTCCGTCGTAGATATCTTTAAATTCTAGATCTCCTTTTGAATCAGTCGTTGCTGTGATTGGATTTTCTCCAGCGATAGGTTCGTTAAATTCATCAATTGGTGTAAGCTTAAATTCTACCCCTTTAAGTGGTTTATTTAGTAATGAACCATCTTTTTTGTGAATCTTAAATGATGTTTTCTTCTTTTCTTTATTTATAACATCAAATTGGTTTTCATCAACTTTTAAGATGACATCTTTTAGAGTACTTGTATCTCCATTTTTTACTACTTCTTTTACACTTGTACTTCCATCAACTTCAACATGAATTTTCCATCTTGTTTCAGACTTATTGTATCCGTTTGGTGCTTCTATTTCTTCTAATGTGTAATCACCAGGTAGAAGATCATCAAATTTTACAAGTCCATCTACTCCAGAAATAACTGGTTCTCCTACGACTTTGCCAGCTTCATCTTTTAGTACAAATTTCGCACCAGGAAGTACCTTCGGATTATTACCATCGTCTATCTTTCTAATAGTGAAATATCCTCTTGGAATCTTCGTATTGATTACATTAATGTTCTGCTTATCTTTCTTAGAAATTGTGATCGTATATGGTGAAGCGTTATTATAGTATGCATTGTATCCTTTATTATTAATGCTTACTTTTTCTATCTTCGTATTAGCGGTAATTCCTTCTTGTCCTATATATTGTTCATAGGATGAATTCTTAGAATTAAGTTTTATTTCCTTACCGCCCGTTAATGTAGCAGTTACCTCAATATCTTCTACTGGTTGTATATTATTCCAAGCTAGATTTATTGAGAATTTAGATTTTTCACTGACATCTATTGTATATGGAGATTTATCTCCAGTTAGAGTTGCCTTATATCCATCGAAACCTGTAAAGCTTACTCCGGTTATAGTGACACTATCAGGATCATAATCCTTACTTGAATAGGCCTCAGTTAAATCTAGAGTCTTACCATTACTTAATGTTACATGGATCTTTCCTTTTGGATCTAAATTATGCCAATTAACATTTATTACAAAGTCTTTTAGTTGGATATTTGTAGAGTTAATTTCAATTATTCCATCTTTTAGACTTACTGTGCCATTATAGCTTTCAATATTGAATTTATCAGTATTTTGACCTGATTTTGTTACTTCAGATAAGAAGTAAGTATATTCATTGCCATTTTCATCTGTCTTCGGCAAGTTCTCAAATGTATGACTATTTCCTAAAGAGATAGTTCCTGTTTCTTCAAACATTGTATCTACTTGGTTATTAAATTTTCTCTTCAATGTAAAGTCGATTGAACTTCCTGCTGGAACAGTATTATCATGTTTACTTTGTACTGTTACATTTATCTTTTCTATGATAGGAGAAACTATAACTTGTGGTGCTAGTATTTTATTACCTTCGGAGTTTGAATTTGTATCAAAAGTTATATCATTTATTAGTTTGTAAGTTCCTTTTGGAAGTTTTCCATTTGGTTCTAATTTAAAACTTATATGTGCCGTATGATTTGTATCCAATGTCAATTCATTTGGCAAAAGTTCAATTCGTTTATTATTATATTGTTTATGCCATCTACCTTGACCGGCTTTATCCTTATATGAATTTGTAGATCCAGTTACAAAGTTAAAGTCATCGTTAAAAGATATATCTACTATCGCATTGTCAATGTCATTTTGTACATATTTAGGAAAGTCTCTTAAATAATCAGCTTCACTATAACTACCAGACTTCTTACTAGTTGTATTTATTCCACTGCCAAATGGTGATAGTGTGCCGTCCCACATACCTTGACTATATTCAGCTTGTCCGATTAAGAAATTATGAATCTTAAATTTACCAGGATACTTACTATTAACAGCTTTTATTGGATCTTGAATGCCTTTATAGTTAGACATGATTCCTCCTCCAGTAATATGAAGGATTTCTTTTTTAGTATCAGCTCTTCCACTATTTAATAACCAATCACTTGCAACTTTAAAAGCAACTCCTGTTTGTGGTATATCATATCCTCCTCCACCGAATTTATTATAACTATTTAATAATGTTTTGATTTCGTCAGGTGTCTTTAGACCCCCTGAGGATAACTTATAGTTATTATTCACATTATAAATATTTAATCCAACCTTAATATTATCACTGCCATTATTCGTATCAGTGTATTTGTCAAGCAATTGAATGATAGCATTCTTTTCTTTTTGACCAATATATTTTGATGGAAGTAATATTACTAAGTCTGCTTTTTCAGGGACTCCTTCTCCCGCTGTTATATCCAAATCAACTTGGAATTTCCCATTATTTAAATCTGTAACACTTGTACTAACTGTAGATTTACCAAATGTAGCATCTTTTAATAAAGAATCTTGATCTATTGAAGTATTGGTATCTAGTTCTATGCTTCTTGCAAATAGATTCATTGGATTAAATCTTCTAAAGAAGTTTGCTATATTAGCTTTTGCTGTTGATTCTTCAACTTTTGTAACGCCATTTACATCGACTGTTACTATCCAAGTTGTATCTGTTCCTTTGTATCCTTCTGGAGCTTTTGTTTCTTCTAATCTATATGTTCCAGGCTTTAAGTTAACGAATTCTACTTTACCTTTATCATCTGAAGCTTGTATTACTTTTTCTCCCTCTGTGCCATTTGTTGGTGTTAGTGTAAACTCTGCTCCTGGCAAGATTCCCTTGTTATTGTCAGTTTTTGTGATTTCGAATTTACCATATTTATCGTTAAATTCGTTATTTGTAACTGTAATTTCCGATACTTTGCCATTTTGTGCCGGATTGCCGTCTATGGTCGTCGTTCCATTTTCATCTACGACAATTTCCCAAGTTGTATTTGTTCCTTCGTAACCTTCTGGTGCTACAATTTCTCTTAGGGTATAGCTTCCTTGTGGGACATTGATAAATGATGCTACACCATCTTTATCTGAATCTACCTCCATTATCTTTTTATTGTTACCATCAACAAGTTCAAATCTTGCACCTTGAAGTTTCTTTTTATTGTTGTCCACTTTGTTGATTTTAAAGGCACCTCTTTTTTCGGTAGGTTTGTTATTAAATCCATAGTAGCCTTCGGTATCTATTGATATTTGCCCATTTTCTACTTTTAGATACTTGAATTCTTGAGGATCTCTTAATAGTTCTTTTCCACTTCCATCTTCTCTATCTTTTATTTCATAGAATTTAATTGTCAAATCACCTTTTGTTTCGTCTGGTTCATTTGGATTTAATTTTCCCTTTTGGATAACTTGAAGGAGTATTTGTCTATCTGCTTTATCATATCCTTCTGGAGCTTTCTTTTCTTCTAATTTATATAGTCCTTCTTTTAGTCCTTGAGCTTCGTAAATTCCATCTTTTGCATAGATATTGACTTCAGATCCATAGCTACTTAAGTCTATGTTTTCTAAGTTTTCATTGCTTGGATCATCACTTAATTTATATAATCCAAAATCTATTAAATCCTTAATAGTAGTGTCATAATCTTTATCTAACTTTTTAAACTTGAAGTCCATACCACTTGGTAGGTTGGCTAATTTTAGCTTATCACCATCTTTTTCAAATAGATTTACTTTATCGAAGTTTTTAGATATATAGATCTTATAATAAGCTCTGTCATTTTTTGAAAAGTAGGCTTTTTCAAATTTCTTATCATATTCTACTTTAAGAGCATCTCCTTCTTTTATTACCTTTATAATCCATTTGTTTTGTGTGTTCTTGTTGATAAAATCTGGAATTATGTCTTGATTTTCTGTAAGTTCGTATACTCCTTCGCTAAGTCCTTCAAACATTACAATACCAAACCTATCAGAGCTTATGTCTTTTGCTTCGTACTTATATTTTTCTAATCCAGAGACTATATTCCCGCCATCATCATAAATTTGCTTTCCATTAGTTTCTACTTTTGTTCTTACTTTCCTTAGATTAAAGTAAATATCTGAAATTATAGGGTTGTTTTCTTCTGGATTTCTCAAGAATTTAGTAAATTTAAAGTTTGTTGTCTTGTAGTTTTTAATGGTGAAAGATCCGTCTTCGTTCTTAATAACAGATTGGTCATCAACAAGCTCAGTATCTACAGATATATCTCCATTTTTGTCAATTTCACCTTGAGGATTTTGTAATTTGTCAAATACTATCTGTAATTTACCTGTGCTACTTCCATTACTATCTTTAATTTCTTCTACATTAAAGAACCATGGAGTTGGAACTTCATATCCTTCGATTGTCTTATACTCTACAAGCTTATATCTACCTTCTTTTAGGCCATTGAATTTAAACTCATTAGAGCCATAATTTGTTGTTTCACTTAACTTTGTTTCTTCTTCATTTTCTCCTACTCTATCTATCCTATAAAGACTAAAGCCTGTAGCTCTAAGCACTTGACCTTTGGTGTCAACTTTATTAAATTTTAAGTCAATTGTGTTATCTTTATTTTTTATAGATACCAAACTTGAATAGCCATTGTCATCAGTAATTTTCGTTATCAAAGCTTTAAAGTCATCTGTTGAATTATTAAGGTCCAATTTTTGAATTAATTTTCCATTATTGTCTTCTTGGAATTTGATTATTAGATAGCCATCTATCTTCTTATATCCTGGAGCTGCAACTATTTCTTCAAGTGCATAAGTTCCTTGTATAACTTCTTTAAATGAAACACCTTCTGCTATCGTTGATTTTGAATACTTACTATAAGTAGGTGTTTTTGCATCAGTTAATTCTATATCAAGATGTTTATTGCCATCTTTGCCAGTAACTAAAATTGGATTACCATCTTTATCTACATTAATTTTTGTAAGCCTAAACTCTGCATCGGCAATATTATTATTATTATCTGTCTTATTGAATTTAAATTCTATAGATGCTTTATGGTTAATTACATTGACATTATCAATTTTTTGGTAAGGTGCATCTGGCCTTGCTGGGTGTGAACGACCGTCATCTTCTACGATTTCAATGTTTTGAATAAAACCATCGTAATCTCCCGGTTTCAGATTTCCAGTGCCTCCATTATTGTCAAATCCTAGGCCATAGACTGTTTTGCCAAGTATATTATCATTTATAATTTTCTTTTCTTCAGCTGTGGCAATAGTTTTATAGAAATCTCTAAATTCTTTATTATAAGATGGATCATCTATATCATTTGCAAAATTATGGCTAAAGTTAAAGTTTATAGTCATGTAATTTTGTTGATTAGGATGCTTATTAGGATCAACTTTTACTTCAAAATACCATCTGTCTGTAAGATGTTTATATCCATTGGGTTCTTGTATTTCCCATATTTCGTATATACCAGGAGTTAGCTCTCTTAGATAGTTATCTCCTGCAAGTCCTGTCGCTTCTGTTACTGCATCAAATCCTTCATTTGAGTATTTAGGTAGATTATTGTCGGCATCCTTGCCTGTTCCATCAGTAATCTTTCTTGCTCTAAATTGTGCTCCAGTAAGAACCATATTATCATCATTAATCTTTGTAATTCTTAAAGGAATTCTAAATCCATCCTCATCTCTATTATAAATTCTTAGAAGATTTCCATTGGATATATCTACTGTAGCTGTCGCATCATCTGGAATCAGCCCTTTATCGCTTTTTTCAAATGTTACAGGATAATAAGATATTTGTGGTTCTTCCCATTGATCATAATAAGGAGCGTTTCTAGTGTAAACTATCCTATATTGATAATCTTTACCAAGTTCTGTGAAGTTTACTTCACCGTCAAATGGTGCTTTTTCAGAGATAAGTCCTTCAATTTGGCCTGTTTGATTATTGTATTTTCCAAGATCTCTCCAATCTCCATCTGCAAATTTAGCTTGGAGTTTTACAGTTCCAGGAATTCCTTCTTGTGGAATAGTCTTATCTGGATAATTGTTGTAGTGGAATTTTATATTAATACTAGCCTTACCTGTAGGCTTGCCGATAATAGCTCCTTGCTTTTCTTTATCGACAGTTAAAGGGCTATTAACCATTACTTGAGTATCTTTATTTTTGTTTAAAATAATACTCTTGTGTATTTTTAAGCTAAGATTTTCGTTTAAACTTTTAGGAACCTTTGCCTGATATTTTATTACCAAATATTCATCAACACCCAGTGTAAGATTATTGATAAATAATCTATGTCCTTCTTTTGTAACAGTTGTATCACTTGGTAAGTCGATTTGTTTACCCTTTAAATTATACTTAGTCACTTTCCAACCGTCCGCATTTAATTTGGAAAGTGAATTATTAAGCAAAATTTCAAACGTCGCATTTTTAAGCTTTGTATCGGTCTCTACCTTTCTTTTTTTAAAGTAAGATGTATTATTTATGATATTTTCATTTAAATAATCTCTTTGGAAATATGGAGAGAAATAAGAGTTGGACTCAAGACTTCTGGAATTACTTTCATTAAAGTAGAACGCATAGTGATTTCCATTGCTGCTATTCAAAGCTTTTTTCTTGTAATTCTCTCTAATAATATTGGATCCTCTGCTTTTATGATCAATGTGTGTTGTCCAAGTCTCATATCCTTTACCATTAATTTTTTCCATATTATTTACAATATAGAAATTATCACCTGTTCTATTTGGATTTATAGGATCAAATCTTGCAAAGTTTACAGCTATCTTTTGATCATATATCTTATTTTTTGTATCATTTTCGATACTGGTTAAAAATCCGTCTAGCTTCGTATTTAGATTCTTTGAACCATCATATGGTCTATCTTCAGCTTTGTCTGTTGGATCCATATAATGTAGATAACTGTTGACCTGTTCTACATTACCTGTTACAATATTTCCATTTACGATTTGTCTGTCATAATAGTTGTAATGTTCCAAGTTTTTATTAGCATTCATCTCGTTTAGATTGAAAGTGCCTTTGTATTCAGTATGATTTGTATCATAAGAATATTTAATTAAACTTATATCAACATCAGTATTTGTCTCTTGTGCTTTCTTGTTAATATCTGTTAGGAATTTATTTATATTATCATCTGGATAACCGCCTAATTTACCAAAGTAATTATCTTCATAATCTCCATATTGATATTTTGCTCTATCCCGCAAAAGAATCATGTGCAATTTTCTAGGTTCAGTATTTGTTGTTTCTGTCTTGGGGAAAATTTTTACTGTAACATCTTTTGTACCATTTATAGTATTGGCATTGGAGCCTTCTACACTTATTTTGGCAATTCTTCCTGTAATCTCAGTATCTCCTGTTCCTAATGATCTTGCCCTTAGATAAGATGGTGAGAATGCTAGATTTTTATTTTCTTTTGGAATACTTTTTACAGATAAACTTCTTATATCTATTATTGATGCTGGATTTGCAGAAGAATTTCTTGATCCATTTGAAAAGTTAGGATCATCTTTGATTCTACTTTTAACTACTGTTCCATCGCTTTGTACTTGTATATACCAAGGATTTGGATCTTTCTCATATCCTGCTGGTCCTCTGTATTCTTCTAGTATATAGTTACCTGTTTTTAGTTGATCGAATGTTACAATACCTTGATCTGGTGGTAACTTTGTTACATCAATTGGTATTGGATTGCCTTTTTCATCAATTATTTGCTTTCCCTCTTCATCAACTTCTGTAAGAGGTATACCTGGGCTTACTTTTTGTATAAATTCTGGATACCCTTTATCATTTAACTTTTTATTGAAGCCTCCATCGGCATAATATAATCTAAAGTAAGCTCTTCTTAATCCAACTTCGCCAGGATGTTCTTTATCTAAGGAATCTCCTGTCTTTTTGATAGAGAATTTCCCTGAATACTCATCTTTTTTAAAATTGATAACTCCTGCAAATGTGTCTCCTACAATCATATATGAGTTGATATTAGGATCACGAACGATAACTTTCATTTCTCCTTCATTTGCCAAAGCTTCTGCTACAACTCTAAGCAAAATTGCGTTTGACTTTTGGTAGCCATCTGGTGGATTAGATTCTTCTAGTATATAGTATCCATTAAATTTTAAGCCTTTGAGATGGAATATTCCATTTTTATCTGGCTCAATGACTGCAATTTTATCTCCTCTTTTTGCTCCATAATAATCTGCATTATAAAGATCAAATGAAACTTTCTTGCCATCAGTATTGGTTAATTTATTTGTATCTATAGGAATATATTTTTTATTAGTTTCACTTTCTGCTATATCTGGATTGAAGTCTGGATTTTCTATATATTTTTGGAATTGGGCTTCGATAGTTCTCTTTTTATTGGTGATTTCTGCAGGTTTTAAAATATCTGCTGGTGTAATTTCTTCTAGCCCATCTACTGATCCTAAAGCTTGTTCGCTTGTTTTTAATTTATAAATCTTATAAGAAAGTTCGTCTTTTCCTTCTTCTTGATATACAACAAGCTTCCACCCAAAGAATTTATCTTCACCTTCTAAGTCTTGTGGCCTTTGGTAACCTGTTGGAGCTACCAACTCTTTTAGGACATATTCTCCTACAGCAATATCTGTAAATTTAAATATTCCTTTATCTTCCTTTTTTTTGCTTGTAATAGCTATTTTATCATAAGATATGCCATTAATGTTTTTTATTGAATTAAGCTCGAACTTTGCTCCTATTAGAGGTTCTTTTCCTTCTGTATCATTTTCTGTTTCGTCTACCTTTTTAAATCTAATTTCTGTCTTTTTAGTCTTATTAATAATCGAATACTCATCACCTGTCTTTTTTAAAGAATCGTCATTATCTATATTTAAGAATTTTGCTACAAGTCTTTTGGTTCCATCTGTTGGATTTTTGACTTCAATTATTTTGTTTGTTGTCTTTTCATATCCTATTGGCACTTTTGTTTCTTCCAATAGATAGTATCCCTCTGGCATTTGATTAAATTCAAATACTCCATTTTTCCCATCAGATGTTCTTTGATAAACATTACTACCATCAGATCCTAAATCTGTACTAAAATCTGTTTTTGATTTTATTTTTGTAAGTCTAAACTCTGCACCATCAAGATTTATATCTGTTGTTTCATAGCCTTCACTTTTCTTTGTGAATTTGATTTTTCCAAGAATATTTGATGGATCTGTAATTTTAATTTGAATTTCCTTATTACCAGAATTTTCATTTATAATCTCCACATAAGGATTTCCATTTGCTTTTTTAGGTATATCATTTCCAAGTTCTAAAATGGTATTATATCCATCATTGACGTGGACAGCTTTTTCTCCTTTTAATAATTCATATTTAGGATATGGACCGTCATCAGGGTTTACTTCTTGTCTTGATACTTTAATCGTAAAAGGAGATAATAATTCATATTTTTCAGGCGCTTTAGTTTCTTTTACATAATAAGTACCTTCTTTCAGGTATAATTTGTTATCTGTATTATTAGAAGATTTTGAAGACCAAATTGTAGATTCACCTGTTTGTTTATTTATTATAGTAAATTCTGCGCCTTCTACTTTTTCACCTTGTTCATTTACTTTTTCTATACTAATAGGCTCTGTTATATGAGCTGTAATTAACTCTTGAAGATTTTCTGTATGGCTATAGAATACTAACCTTACTGAATTTGCCTTATCTTTAGTCCAATCATTATTATTGTATGATGCTTCTACCCTATCAAGTAATTTTTTAGCATATTTATCTTGATCAACTTTATAAATCGGTGATTGTGGCAAAGGATTTTCATTTGGTGATAATTTTCTAGCCGAACCATAAGTGCTATCTTGGCTCCAGTTGTTATTCTTTTTTTCACCATCGAAATACTGTGCAGGATCATATTGAGTACTTCCAGGTTTTACTCCACCAACAAGTGTTATGTTTCTCATAAGTCTAGGATCATTCCAGTTATTTCCTGTGACTTCTGGGAAAAAGTCATCAGTAATATCTCTTTGGTCAGTATAGAAGTGAATAACTTTTTGCTTCATTCCATCTTCTATCTGCCTATGCATTACTTTGCCATTGTTCAATTTGGAGTATTCCTTCTTTTCTTCATTCGCATAGAAGTAAATTCTCTTAATTAAATCCTCTAAAGCATCTCCCTTTGATAATCCCTTAGGGTTTAACTGGCTACCAGGAGTGAGCTTACTTTCTAATTTACTGGTTTTATTTAACCTAGTTAATAAATAATCTCCGCTTGGATCTTTATGTTGTTGTAAATATATTCCTTTTGGTTTATTCACTAAGGTAGGATCGTATTTGAATGCATTGAAACATTCTACCATCTCGAAAGTCTTATCGATACGCATAATATAATATGGATTTTCAATATAAGCAAGGTATCCTTTTTTTACTTGTTCTTTTGAGAAAACTTTTGAAAATAAGTTTACTAAACCACCTTCTGTTTTAGCATTTTGATTTTCTTCAACTGTATCAATAAAATCTACATTCTTTTCTTTTAAATTAGCACTTAGCTTATAATTTGTTTCTTTCTTTCCTCTTTGGTTGAAATATTTATAAGATACAATCGTACCTGGTTTGTATTCTTCATTTGATATTTTAGCTAAGCTTTCGCTAGCAGTTCTTGTGTATCCACCACTAACATTTGGTACAAAATACATTATTTCTAAATCAGAAGAAGGATTTAAACTAGCATTTCTTAATCCAATATCTGGAGTCTCACCAATTCTAAGTAAATCAAGTGCATACCATTCATTATCGATGTCTGTATTCCTCTTAGCTACTATTGTTCTTGAACTATCGTAGTAGAAATTTTCTGTGTACTTTTGGCTTATCAAGCCAACTTGTGCAGTATACATAGAATCAACTAAGTTAAATGGTGTAGTGGCCCATTTATTTGCTACGTCTAATCCTCTTATCCATTTAAATATTAGAGGAATACTATTGAATTGTTCTAATGTTTTATCTAAGATGTTTTTAATATAGTTGCTACTAGGATTTATTCTAAGTCCTATGGAATAAGTATCATGATATTCTCCTACTTTTGTTAGAGCTTTTACCCTGATGTAAAGCTTATCTCCTAACTGTTTTTTAGGTATAGATTTAAAAGCTGTCATAAGCTCAGGACCTGTTGTATTATTTCTAATGTACCCATTATTAATATCTAGATCTTGTTTATTAGTAGCTACTTTATATTCAAAATGATCTAGTCCTTGTTGATTTGAACCATAAAGGTTTATTTTAAGGCTATCAAAGTCCACATCCTCTGCTTTTAATGGTGTTGTATCTACTTCAAAATCCCACCAAACTTGATATGGATCTGAAACAATAGTAGGAATGAATTCTACTTGATTTCCGTTCTTATCTTTAAGTTTTTGACTAGAAGATACTTCCAATTTATATGGATAAGTAACAGAATTAATACCATCTTTTCCGCCTACTACAAATTCTGATGTTACAGGATTTGGACTATTCTTTGTAACAGTAATAGTAGGCATTTTTTGAACAGACATATTCTTAGGTGTAACTGTTATATTTATATCAATCTTTTCTGGGTTCTCTCCATAATATTTTTTTATATTATCTATATCAAAAGCCAAAATCTGATCAATAGTAAGATCCATGTTTTGAGTGATTCTATTGAATGTGTAGGTTATCTTGTGATCAGCATAAGTACCTGTGGCAATTTGTCTTCCGTTACCGTTATATTGTAATGGTTTTATTGTATTTTTAGGATCTTCTTTTAAATAAGGTCCCAAATCGATTACTACTGTCCAACCTTGTGGAATTGGATTAATAGATGTATTTATCTTTAATGTTGTCTTTAATTCAAAATTTTTGCCATTTACAATAGAAGGACTTGCTCCTAGAGCCTTATCTACAAGTTCATCTCCTATTTCAAGTTTATCGGGTTTATTTTTGTCTTGTGAATCTTCTTTGGAGTCTTTGTCTTGTTTATTATCTTTCGAAGATTCTTTCTTATCTTCTTTTTGTGTAGAATCTTCTTTATCATTAGAGTTATCTTTTGATAAGTCATTATTAGAAGTTTCTTCTGTTATTACTTCTGTTTCTGATTCTTTCTCTTCTTCTTCGGCCTTTTTGGCTTCCTCTTCAGCCTTTTTCTTAGATAATTCTTCGTAGTGCTTTTTGACTTCGGGTATTTCTTCTTCTAGACGATCTGTATTGTAGTAAGTATATGTAGTATCATCTAGAATTGCTCCTACGATATCAATATCATTTACAATTTCTACTGTCTTTGATACATCGCTTTTTGAGATGTTTTTATTATTTAATATGGTAAAGTCAAATATATATACTCTTTCTTCATTATAGTAGTCTTTGATTTTGTTTTGTAATCCTTTTTGGTCGAAATCGAAATCATCTTTTACTTCAAATTCATATATTGTGTAATTATCATTATACAATGAATTCTTGGTATCTTCGTTATCGCTTGATTGGTTATCTTCTTCGATAACTTCTGTTGAATCTTTTTCTCCATCAAGATTTTCTAAAAACTTTTCTTTGTCAAAATCGTTTTGGATATTATATGTTCCATCTTCATTTTCTACTATGGATATCTTGATATCTAATCCTTGGGATGCATAGTAATCTATGACTTTGTTATAAACCTTACTTATTTCATCTAAGCTCTTGTAATAAGCTGTATCATATAGTGCAAAGTCATTTCTTACAGCAAGCTTTATGTTTTTCTGCTCAGATTTTGCTGTAAGTGCCAATCTCATATCGCTTTTACTTTCTCCACCATCTTCTATTGCTGGAATTAGATAACTAAAAGCATCGTTATCATCGATCTTGTATGTATGTATGAGTTGTAATTTGTCATCGTCGTTGTACTTACCTGCTACCACCACTCCTGGTGCTATACATTCCATGACCATTGCAAATGTCATTATAAATGACCATAGTCTTCTTAATTCCTTTTTCATCAGATTCTCCTTTTCTTCATGTATGAAGACTTTCTACATTATAAATATTATGTATTTTTTATGATTGCCATATTTTTTAATATAAATAATTGCTATTTATTCTGTTTTTTTACTTATTAATACATATTCTTGTATGTGTCAACTATATATTACCACATCTTAAAATAAACTTCAATAAATATTAGCATTTTTAATTAGTTAATATCTCTACAAAAAGATTGTAATATATGCCAAATTAGTCTTATTTACCTTTTGCGAGATATTTGTAAAGTGCTTATAAATAGCTATTTATGCACTATTAATCAATGTAATTTATTTATTATGTTTTGTTAGATTTCTTTTAGCAAAATTTGAGATAAATTGCATGATTTTTATGTTTTGTTTAATTATGTTGGAATTTTTGTTTTATTTTTATTAAGATTGTAAAAATTTCAGGAATTATTTTTAATTAGTTTTGGGTTTATATTATGTATTTTTATACAGTAGGTGATTTTTATATTTATGTATGATTTTATATTAATCATTTGAAATTTAAGGAATATTTACTATGTTTCAAAGCTATATTGATTTATTTATTTCATTACATATATTAATAATTATTTAAAGAATAATTCAATTATTGAAAATATTTTCAATATTTTTGGTATATCTAAAAGTACTTTGAACTTCGTCTTGTTTTTAACTGAAATTTTATTTCATTAAAAAAAGCATAAGATTTCTCTTATGCTTGGCTATTTTGCTTATTCTTATGTACAAGAATACCTGTCGTTATATTTTATTATGAAGCTTTTATATATATTTGTAACATTTTTATTTCAATTATTAAAATTTTGTTAAGATTTATCTTGATTTACTCAAATCTACTGATTATTATTCTAAAACTTCTTTTATGAATTTCTCCTAAAAAGACTAGCATCGTATTTCTTTGTCTAATCTTATAAGAATATTATAATAATTGTTAAATTCTAATAGTCTTAGTTGTTCTCGCTTCTTATTATATCCAATAGTCCAAGTGCCATCATGCTTTCTGCTATGACTGGTGCTCTTAGTCCAACGCATGGGTCATGTCGTCCTTGTGTTTCTATGATTTCATTTGTTCTTGTAACTACATTTACTGATCTTTGAGCCTTGGCGATTGTAGGTGTTGGTTTAAATCCAATCTCTGCTATTATTGGATTACCATTTGCAAGTCCTCCTGTTATTCCTCCTTGATTGTTGGTAAAGGTGTGTATGTTGTTATTTTCGATAAAGTAATTGTCGTTATAATCGCTTCCTTTCATCTTAAATGTATCTTTGCCAAATCTTACGGATTTTACTGCAGGTATTGTAAAGAAATACCTTGAAAGTGTCGAATCTATCGCATCGAACATCAGCGAGCCTTCGCCTGCTTTAAGTCCTGTTGCCATTACTTCTACTGATGATGAGAGGCTTTCTTTTTCTTTTCTTGCTCTTACTATGATATTATTTATAGATATTTTCTTACTATCATCTATTATCTCGATTTCTTTTTCTTTAATTTGTCTAATCTTATCGATATCATCACAATCGAAAAAGCTCTTATCTACTATGTCATACACACTAGATATATGGGAATAGATTTCTACATTATATATTCTTTCTAGGACTTCTTTTGCGACAAATCCTATAGCTGCAACTGCTGCCATAAGTCTTGCCGAGAAGTAGCCTCCTCCTGATAAGTCGGGGTTTTCGTATTTCTCATAAGCTGTATAGTCTGCATGTGATGGTCTTATTAGATCAAGGTTGTAGTCTTTTCTTATTATGTCTTTGTTCTCTATATATATAGTTATTGGATAGCCATTGGTCTTGCCATCTTTTAATCCAGATAAGAATATCACATTGTCTTCTTCTCTTCTTGTGGTAGTAAGATTTCCCTTGGGAGATCTTCTTTTCATGTGATTTCTAAGCTTCATCATATCTATCGGGATATTATCTGGGATTCCTTCGATTGTTGCTCCTACTCCCTTGCCATGACTTTCTCCAAATACTGCAACTTGTATTACTCTTCCTATCATCTGTATCCTCTATTCATAGTGACCTTTGCAAGATAATATAATTATAGAATTTTCTTCTATTATATATACTATTCTATTTTCTTGGTATATTCTTCTGCTCCAAAGTCCTCTCAAATTCTCTTTTAATGGTTCTGGCTTACCTATTCCTTCAAATGGATTTCTCAATATATCTTTTATCAAATTATTGATTCTTTTGAGAGTATTCTTGTCGTTTTTTTGCCAATAAAGATAATCTTGCCGGCAATCTGTATCCCATTGAATTATTTTTCTAGTCATATTAATCTTCTATTATATTATGAGTTTCTAAGGTAAGCTTACCCTTTTTGTATTCTTCTAATTTCTTTTCGAGATATTTTATATTACTTTCTGAGTAAAATGGATCTTCTATTGACAATTCAAATGGAATCTTATTTTCTCTGCCTATTTTTCTTAGATAGATATTTATCGCTGCTGATAATGATAATCCTAATTCATTACATACGTATTCTGCTTTCTTTTTTACATTATCGTCTACCTTTAGATTGATTTGTGCCATTTTATCACCCCTTTATTTTTTATATAATTATTATACCATATTTCTATATTTTTTATATAATATCATAATAAAAAGACGCCTTAGCGTCTTTTCTAATAGTATATACTTCTTGTTATATAGCTTAGTCTATCTAAAACTTTCTTTATATCTTTATCCTTAGTGTATTGTTTGTAGATATCTTCAAATTCTCTATCTTTTGCCATATCTTCTAAGCTAATGTATTGGTCATTATTATAAAATACTCTTATTGGCGCATTTATATAATCAAATGGTGCACTTGGGTTTATTATTTGTTTCTTGTATGATACTCTCATCTCTCCAAGAACGATCTTTCCATCTTGTAATTCTACAAGTATTGCATAGAATAAGTCAGTCTTCTTGTTATTATCATCTGCAAATAAAAATATGACATGCTCTTGTAGTTTTTCAAATGCGATATACTTTATATCTTGTCTATAGCCTTTTATCGTGTCCTTATCATTATAAAGAATTTCAAATATCTTCTTATAGTAATCCATAATCATCCTATTCCTTTGTATATTATATTAACTATCATTATTATAGCTGTTATTATAACAAATCCATACTTGGACCATCTGTAGAAGAAATCAGTTATCTTTTTGTCTGTACCCTTGTTGATTTCACTTCGTGCCGATTTCTCATCTATTACCCAGAAGAATACTATCGCAGATAATAGTGCTCCAAGTGGTGTAATATAGATTGATATAATATCCATCCAACTTCCAAGTGTATCGGCCTCTTCTAAGAAAACTCCTATTATAAGTCCAAGAAGCATTATTATAAATGTAGATTTCTTCCTTGATAAGTTAAACTTATCTTCAAGTGCCTCAACGGGTGTCTCGTATAAATTTATAAGTGAAGTTATGCCAGCAAAGGTAACTGCCAAGAAGAATATTATCGCAAATACACTTCCAAATGGCATCGACTTGAATACCTCAGGCATTGTTATAAACATAAGTGGAGGGCCTGCCGAAGGCTCAATTCCATAGGCAAATACTGCAGGAAGTATTATAAATGCAGCAAGCATTGCAGCTATTACATCAAATATTGCTATGTACTTGGCAGATTTCGGTATATCGTCACTATCTTTTAGATAAGATCCATAAACTACTGTACCATTTCCCGCAAGAGATAGCGAAAAGAACGCCTGTCCAAGAGCAAATACCCATGTATCTATATTTAAAAGTTTTGAAAAGTCAGGTTTTAATAAGAAGGCATATCCCTCATGAGCCCCTTCTAAGAAGTAGACTCTTATAGCAAGAATTATAAATAGAACATAAAAAATTGGAATTAGAATCTTATTGACTTTCTCAATTCCCTTAGATATTCCAAAAGCCATAATTGCAAAGGATATGATTATTGCTATAATATGCCACGATACAGCCCCGAATCTTCCAGCTATATTAGAAAAATACACCCCACTATCGTTATTATTGATAGCAGAACCAGTTATGCTTCCTGCTAGAAATCTTAGAATCCAAGCAACAACAACAGTATAACCTACAGCCATCGCAAAAGATCCTATAACAGGGATATATCCAAGAAATCTTCCCTTTCTGTTGCCAAAAACCTTCCTAAAAGATCCTAAAGGCCCCTTTCTCATGTTACGTCCAAAACTCATCTCTTCTATAATACCAGTATATCCAACAACTATTACAAATATAAAATAAGGTATAAGAAAAGCCGCCCCACCAAGAGAACCAACCCTATATGGGAAAAGCCAAATATTTCCCATGCCAACAGCAGATCCAATGCATGCAAGTATAAAGCCTTTCTGAGAATCAAAAAAATCTCTACTATTAGAATTCTTCTTTTCCATAATTGTTCCTTTCTTTAATGTTTTATTTAGTATATCAAAGTATCAAAGAAATTAAAAGCAATAATTGCTATTTCTTATTAATATCTAATATTTCTAACCAATAATTCTAATAATTAATTAATAATAAAATCTATCAATAAATTAAACAACAATAATAAATACATTAAAACATATTGATTTTTCCAGCAAAAAGGATATAATAATAAAAGCTAAAGGGAGTAGCTAAATTGTTGCGCCGTCATTACGGAGATTTCCCGGTGCAGCAACCCAATGGGAGCAAGACTTAAGTATAAGCTTAGGTCTATTTTTTAATAAATTAGGAGGAAAAATGGATTGGTACAAAGGTAAAACAAATACCATAATAGACGAATTACAGACAGATTCGGCTAGAGGACTTACCCAGACAGAGGCAGATAACCGTATCGAAAAGTACGGCAAAAACGAAATAGTCTCAAAATCCAAAAAGTCCCTCGCCAAAAAAATCGCCGAGCAATTAATAGATCCTATGGTAATAATCCTAATCATAGCATCAATATTATCAGCAATCACAGGCGATGCGGTCGAGTGCATAATAATAATAGCAATAGTTATAATTAATGCAATAATGTCAATAATACAAGAAGGAAGAGCAGAAGATAGTGTCGAGGCATTGCAGAAAATGTCATCGCCTGAAGCCAAGGTAATAAGAGATGGCAAAGTAAAAGAAGTCAAATCAACAGAAATAGTACCTGGCGATATAATAAGACTTGAGACAGGAGATATAGTTCCTGCCGATATGAGATTATTAGAAAGCGAAAACCTAAAGATTGACGAATCTTCACTTACAGGAGAATCTGTAGCAGTAGAAAAAGACTACAAAGAAGTCTACGAAGACGACATGGGAATAGGAGATAGAGCAAACTTCGCCTATTCATCAACAATAGTAACCTACGGACATGGCAAAGGAGTAGTAACCACAACAGGAGAGAACACCGAAATAGGAAAGATTGCCTCAGACCTAGATAGAGTAGAAGATGAGATAACACCATTACAAAAGAAACTAAACGGACTAAGTAAGCTATTATCCGTACTCGTACTTGTAGTTTGTATAGTAGTATTTGCAGTAGGATATCTAAGATCAAGCATGAGCATACTAGAAAGTTTAATGATTGCAGTATCCCTTGCAGTAGCAGCAATACCAGAAGGACTTACAGCAGTAGTTACAATAGTTCTATCACTTGGAATGAACAGAATGGCAGACAAAAACGCCATCGTAAAGAAACTACTCGCAGTAGAAACACTAGGAGCTACAACAACAATATGCTCAGATAAAACTGGTACACTAACACAAAACGAAATGACCATAATAAAAGCCTACACCGACAACAAAGAATTCGATGTAGAAGGCTCCGGATACAAGCCACAAGGAAACATCAAATACAGAGACGAAGTAATAAAAGATCATAAGAACATAAATCTTATGATGATGATATCATCACTTTGTAATGATGCAGACCTAATATTAGAAGATGAACAATACAAGATAATTGGAGATCCAACAGAAGGCGCAATGCTAACCTTCTCAGAAAAATGGGATATCACACAAGAAAATCTTGACAAGAAATACCCAAGGCTAAAGGAAATCCCATTCGATTCAGAAAGAAAGATGATGTCAACATTCCATAAAATGGAAGATGGAAGCTACTATTCAATGACAAAAGGAGCCCCAGATATAATCATCGAAAATTCATCCAAAATCCTACTAAATGGACAAGTAGAAGAATTTACAGGAGAGCTAAAAAACCAACTATTAGAAGAAAACTCCAAGCTTGCACAAAGCGCACTTAGAGTAATGGCATATTCCTACAGAAAATTTGACACAATAGATAATCTCGATATAACATCAGAAAATGTCGAAAGAGAAATGGTATTTGTAGGACTTACAGGAATGATAGATCCACCAAGACAAGAAGCAAAGGCTGCCGTAAAAGAATGTAAATCAGCAGGAATCGATGTAATAATGATAACAGGAGATTACCTTGAGACAGCTTATGCAATAGGAAGAGATCTAGGAATTGCAGATAGCAAAGACCAAGCAATAATGGGTTCAAAGCTAAATAACCTCACAGATGATGAAATCCAAGAAGTAGTCAAAGAAAAGAGAATATTTGCAAGAGTCTCCCCAGAAAACAAAGTCCAATTAGTAAATGCACTTAAGTCAAATGGACATATAGTAGCAATGACAGGAGATGGAGTAAACGACGCACCTGCAATCAAAAACGCAGATATCGGAATTTCAATGGGAATAACAGGAACAGATGTCGCCAAAGATACAGCAGAGGTAATACTAACAGACGATAACTTCGCAACAATAGTAAATGCCGTAGAAGAAGGAAGAATAATCTATTCAAATATCAAAAAATTCGTATCCTTCCTTCTATCATGTAATATCGCAGAAGTACTAATAGTATTTTTATCAATACTATTTGGATTACCAAGTCCACTTACACCAATACAACTACTATGGTTAAACCTTGTAACAGATGCATTCCCAGCACTTGCAATAGGAGTTGAACCAGGCGAAAAAGACATAATGAGACAATCACCAAGAGATCCTAACGAAAGCATAGTAGATAGACATCTCAAAAGAAGCGTAATAATACAATCACTAGCAATAGCAACAGCAGTATTATTAAGCTATGTAATAGGATTAAAATTAGTGTTCCCTAATAATATAGAAGGAGCACACACAATGGTATTTGCAACACTTATAACATCAGAATTGATAAGAGCATTTGCAGTAAGATCAACAAAATATACAGTAAAACAACTAGGATTTAACACAAATCCAAACTTAATCAAAGCTACAATACTATCATTCTTCTTATTATTAATAGTAATGTATATACCAGTATTGACAGAGTTATTCGAACTTGTCACAATAACATGGCAATGGGTAATAGTTCTACCACTAGCATTCATACCATTTACAATAACAGAAATAGAAAAGAAAAAACGCCAATCAAAATAGCGATGAAAGGTGATGTTGCAGAATATATGATTCTACTCTGCGCATCACTTTTTTTATTAA
>JAUMZM010000078.1 GCA_030528125.1 Tissierellia bacterium | reverse complement strand
AATTACAAGATTAATTATTATTGATTTTTTTCTTGACATTTGATAGCTGGTCTATATTTTCTAAGTCATTATCTCTTAGAGCTATAATCCTTGCACTTAAATTATCTTCATTATAAGTATTTAGCGTATCTTCTAATTGTTTATCAACATTTGATTTTACAAATTCATCAGAAAATTCAAGATTGTTTTCTAAATCAAAATATTCTGTCGCAAAAATATACGATTTATCGTTGGGTACTTCTTCTTGAATTTCTTCTAACACTTTTGGAATATCTCTATTTTTTGTATTATATTCAACTTCTATATTGTATCCATTATCGAAGTAATTATAATCTCTATAATATTTTGATGAAGATATCAATATAATAAATACAGATACAATTATTATTCCTATTGAAGATATATATCTTTGTGATTTGATTGAAGCCAAATTATTTAAAGTAAGTTCTTTCCACAAATCATTTGATTTTCTCTTTTTTGAATTATAGAAATTAAAATTTCCTCTAATCCCATCAATTATATTTATCTTTGAAATCTTTCTTGCAGGACTCATTATTGATAGCATAACTATAAATACCGAAATAAGAACAATAATTAAGCTAAATACAGGAGAAAATTCTAATTTAGTTATATATTTGGCTCCTCCAATACCTTGAACTTTTTGATAAAGAAATGATAGAACCCAAAATCCTATAAAATGGCCTATTACTATTGGAATAATAGAAAGACTTATTGCATCCTTTAATAATAATTTATATATTTGAAAATCTGTAGATCCTATTGATTTATAAATAGAAATCTCTCTTATCTTTCTAATTGCCCATACCATAAATATGTTTTTTACAAAAAACACAAACAATATTATAAGTCCTATTGCAGATAGTATGGTTACAGACTTTCCTATAATTCTTTGTATATTGCTTTGTTCAACTCCATAATATACAATTGCGCTTTTGCTAAATTTTAATTTGACGTTTTTATTTAGATTTTTAGAAATAGATTTTTCGATATTTTCTTTATTATTATAAGCATCTTTGAAAGAATTAAATCTTACATGAATAATGTACTTACTGTCTTTACTAGGATATGACAGAGCATAATTTATTTTTCTAAATTTATTATAGACATTATCATATATTCCTACGATCTTATAAGTTTTCTTATAATCTGTTACAAATTCTTCTTTATTTGTAAATGTACTTAAAGGATCAATGCTTTTATTATCAATAGTTCTTTTTCCAATATTTAGATTGACTTTATCTCCAATTTTTAGGCCATTTTCATCCATTACATATTCTGATAGAACTATCTCATCATCTTTTGTTGGAAAATTTCCTTCTAAAAGATTGCTCTTTCCTTTCATTTTATTAATTGATTCATCTTGATAATTTAAGACAAGAGTATTATTATTTATCTTTGCAGAATCAATTTCTATGCTTTCTCCTCCGATAGATTCTATATTGTCGATATTTTTAAGTTTATCTATATCTTTTTTTGTATATATACCTTCTATATATGCATCTGAAAATGAACTTTGTCTAAATGACTCATAATTTAACTTTAAATTGCTATACCCCCAATAAAATACAATTGTGAAAAATATACTTGTTATAAGAACCGAAATAAATATAGACAAATTCTTCTTATTCATTTTTCTCATCCTTATAAATTTTTCCATCAACGATTGTTACAATTCTATCTGCCCTAAGAGCTACATTTTCATCATGAGTTATTAGAATTATAGTCTGCTTTAGACTTCTATTGAAAAACTTCAATAAATCAACTATCTCATTGCTATTCTTTCTGTCAAGATTACCTGTTGGCTCATCTGCAAAAATTATTGCAGGCTTATATATCAAGCTTCTTGCAATTGCTACTCTTTGTTGTTGACCTCCAGAAAGCTCTGATGGAAAACTATCAAGTTTATTTTTTATTTCAAGCTTAGTCACTATATCTAAGAAGAACTTTTCATCTATACTTCTTTTGTCCAATTTCAATGGCAATTCTATATTATGTCTTACTGTAAGATTGGGTATTAGATTATAAAATTGATAGATAAGTCCAACTTTTCTTCTTCTAAATAAAGCAAGCTCTTTTGATGAATAAGTTGAAATATCAGAATTTTCTATGTATATTTTGCCGTCAGTCTTACTGTCAACTCCGCCTATCAAATGAAGAAGTGTTGATTTGCCAGAACCGCTTGGTCCTACTACTGCAATAAATTCTCCCTTATCTACTTTAAGATTTACTCCATCTAAAGCAATAACTTTGTTATTATATTCTTTTCTTAAGTTTTCTACTCTAAGAATTTCCATAAATACCTCCTTATTATCTATAATTAATGATAATAAGCTTAAGTGATATTTAGGTGACATTATAAAATTTTATTTCAAATTTTGCTCCCAAATCTTCATTTGATACTTCTATTTCACCATTGTTCTTTTCAATTATTTTCTTTGCCATTGAAAGCCCTATGCCAAATCCATTGGAATCAGGAGTCTTATAGAATCTTTTGAAAATTTTCTTAAAATCACCATCTTTTATTCCTCCTCCATCATCTTTTATTGATAATAAGACATATATTGGATTTTTAATTGCATTAATTTCTATAACACTACAAGATTTTCTATCAGAAGCATTTTTAAAGATATTAGTAATAGCTTCACTTATCCAATAGAAATCACCAATTATAAAATAATCTTTTAAATTTTTGTCTATATTAATTTTTAAATCTTTTCTTATATTAATAGTATCCAATGAGTATTCAACCAATTCATATAGGTTTATTTTTTCTTTTTTCATTGAATCTTCTCTTGCATCAAGACTTGAAAGCTTAAGTAGTATATCAGATAAAGAATTTAACCTTAGAACCTGCCTTTTTAAAATTTTGATATCTTCATCTTTTTGACTATAATTTTCTATTGAAAATAACATAGAAGTAATTGGTGTTTTTATTTGATGAGCTATATCTTCCAAATACTCTATTTGTCTATCTGATTTGTTCTTAGTATTTTCTTTTTCTTCAACAAGTTCTACAAATAATTTATAGATTTTATCTTCAAGAATAGAGAAATCATCTTGTCTCATTGGAATCGAATAATTTTTTGATTTCAAATTATCCATCAGACAAATAGTTTCATTGATCCTCTTTTTGTATTTTCTTGTAAGATAATAATATAAAATAAATAAACTTAATCCCCAAATAAAATAAATCATTAGTCCATCCTATATCCAATTCCTCTAACAGTTGTTATTATATTTCTGTTGGTTTTCTCTCTTATTCTTTTTATTGTAGATGTAAGAGTATTATCATTTACAAATTTATCTCTATCATCCCAGAAAAGCCCAAGCAGTCTTTGCCTTGTAAAAACCATTCTTGGATTTTTAACAAATAACAACAATATTTCATATTCAAGATTTGTTAGATTGATAATATTATCTTTATAAATGACTTGATGAGTGTCTATATTTATAGAAATATCCTTATATAATATAAAATTTTTTCATCATTTACTAATGGTATTGTTCTTAATACAGCATCAATTCTAGCTCTTAGAACAGCAAGACTAAATGGCTTTGTAAGATAATCATCAACACCTTTATCAAGTGATTTTACAATAAAATCTTCTTCATTTTTTACAGTTGTAATTATTATTCTTATATTTCTTTGTTTTAGTTTGTCTATAAGATCGCTTCCATCTCTATTTGATAAATTTATATCTAGTAAGCATACATCAATTTTTACATCCATTTTATTAATTGCATCTTCATAAGATGAAGCTGTTTCTACATCATATCCCTCTTTTAAAAGATAATTTTTGATTTGAAATAAAATCTCTGTATTATCTTCAACAATTAGAACACTACTCAAATTATCCTCCAATGGTTTAATAAACTTATATTATTTTCATTTGTTATGTAAATTTTAAAGAAAATCATAGTAAATATTATATAATTACAATAATATTTTATATGATATCTTTGTTTTATTATATCAAATAAAAAAAGAGCTATGTATATCATAGCTCCAGAACGTAGACAAACCCAGCTTTTTGCTGGGTTTGTTTCTACTATCTAATCT
>JAUMZM010000019.1 GCA_030528125.1 Tissierellia bacterium | reverse complement strand
GTTTTTTTTATTTCCTCGCCTTTTTTATTTTGGGACTTTTGCAACAGCCCCTTTATTTATAATATTTAAAATCTATCTATTAATATCCCATTGGTGGCATTTGTGGTGTTGCATCTTTTTCTTCTGGAATATCTGCAACTGCTGCTTCTGTTGTAAGTACCATGCTTGCAACTGATAGAGCATTTTGTAATGCACTTCTTGTAACCTTTGTTGGATCTACGATTCCTTTTTCTACCATGTTTACATATTCGTCATTGTATGCATCATATCCCATGCCTTTTTCTGATGTTCTTACTTTTTCAAGTATTACTGATCCATCTTTTCCTGCATTTTCTACGATTTGACGAAGTGGTGCTTCAAGTGCTTTTTCTACAATCTTAGCTCCTGTCTTCTCGTCTTCTTCAAGGGAATCTATTACTCCTTGGATTGCATCGATTGCTTCTACATATACTGTTCCACCACCTGATACAATTCCTTCTTCTACTGCTGCTCTTGTTGCTGAAAGTGCATCTTCAATTCTAAACTTCTTCTCTTGCATTTCTGTTTCTGTTGCTGCTCCTACATTTATTACTGCAACTCCTCCTGCAAGTTTTGCTACTCTTTCTTGAAGTTTTTCTTTATCATATTCGCTTTCTGTTTGTGCGATTTGATTTCTTAAATGCTCTACTCTTTCTTCTAATATAGCTTCATCGCCTTTTCCTTCTACAATTGTTGTGTTTTCTTTATCAACTCTTACTTTCTTTGCTGAACCTAACATATCTATTGATGTGTCTTTGATTTCCATATCCAAATCTGAGCTTACTACATTTGCTCCTGTAAGAATTGCTATATCTTGTAGAATTTCTTTTCTTCTATCGCCATATCCTGGTGCTTTTACTGCTACACAATTAAATGTTCCTCTGATTTTGTTAAGGATAAGTGTTGCAAGTGCTTCTCCATCTACATCATCTGCTATTACTAATAATGGCTTTCCTTCTTGTACTATTTGCTCAAGTAATGGTAGTAATTCTTGTATGCTTGAGATTTTCTTATCTGTTAGAAGAATGTATGGATCATCAAGTTCTGCTATCATTTTTTCTGTATCTGTTGCCATGTATGGTGATAAGTATCCTTTATCAAATTCCATTCCTTCTACAACATCAAGATATGTTTCTGCAGTCTTTGATTCTTCTACTGTGATTACTCCGTTGTTTCCTACTTTTTCCATTGCATTTGCAATTAGTTTTCCAATTTCTTCATCTGCTGCTGAAATTGTTCCTACTTGCTCAATTGCGCTTTTATCTGAAACTTCTTTGGAGTTTTCTTTGATGTATTCTATAACTTTATCGCTTGCTTTTTTGAGTCCTTTTTGTAATACTACTGGGTTTGCTCCTGCTGCGATGTTTTTGAGTCCTTCTGTTATCAATGCTTGTGCAAGGACTGTTGCAGTTGTTGTTCCATCTCCTGCTACATCATTTGTCTTTGTAGCCACTTCTTTTACTAATTGAGCTCCCATGTTTTCGTATTTGTCTTCAAATTCGATGTCTTTTGCGATTGTTACTCCATCATTTGTAATTGTTGGTGCTCCATAAGATTTATCTAATACTACATTTCTTCCTTTTGGTCCCAATGTTACCTTTACTGTATCTGCAAGTTTTTCTATTCCTCTTTGAAGACCATCACGAGCGTCTTTTCCAAAAATTATTTCTTTTGCCATAAATTCCTCCTATTTTACTACTGCTAATATATCTTGGAATTTTACAATGATGTATTCAACACCATCTAATTTAACTTCTGTTCCTGAATATTTTGAATATATTACTTTATCATCTACTGATATTTGTCCTTTTTTCTTTTCGTCTTTTTCTATATCTTCTGATATAGATATTACTTTTGCATATTGTGGTGCTTCTTGAGCTGATTCTGGAAGAACTATTCCTGATTGAGTTTTCTTTTCTGCTTCTAATTTTTTAATTACTACTCTATCTCCGATAGGTTTTAAATTCATAATTACCTCCTGATTTTACTTAGCACTCCTATAAGCTAAGTGCTAACGTCTAGTGTTAATATACAACGATTTATATTTTTTGCAAGTTATTTTCCAATATTATTTTCTCTTCCATAATAAAAGAGGTATTGTTGAACATATCCTGCATTTTCTCCAAAAAGTTCATTTGCATAATCGCTTATATATTTTTTGGGGACTTCTTTTTTTATAAATAGGTATTCCATTACTCTTTTTATCCACACATCTACTGGGAATGTCTCTCTTTTGTGGTAAGCAAATAGCATTATACAATCTGATACCTTTGGCCCTACTCCTGGAAGTTCCATAAGTTTAATTCTTAGGATTTGTCCTGTTGAATTTATTTCTTTATCAAAATCGATAAATCCATCTGCTATAATTTTTGATGTTTCTACGATTCTTTGATCTCTAAATCCAACCTTAGCATATTCTCTAAGATCCTTTGGATTAGCTTTTGCAAGAACTTCTGGTCTTGGAAATGAATAATAAGATACTCCATTAAAATCTCCTATATAATCTCCATATCTTTCAGATATTATTCTTACTGCTTTTTTGATTCTAGGTATTTGATTATTTGCTGATATTATAAAAGAAATTATGGTTTCAAACACTTCTTGGTTTAATATTCTAATGCCATCTCCATACTTTACAGATTCTTTCAATGTTTCATCTGTAGATATGTCTTTTTTTATCTTTTCATAATCATTTCCTAAATCAAAATAATCATAGAAATACTCATAGAATTCATCTTTTGTTATATTTTTTATTATTATATCTTCGTTTTCTTTTTTTACGTTTATAATTTTTCTCATAAAAACGGCTGTATAAGAGCCGTCTTCTTCTTTATTAAAATTAAAACATTGACCACATTCAAAGATATCTTTTGGATTAAAGGAATCACATCTTAATAAAAGATAGCCATCTTTTTCTGTAAGGTCTAGTTCTTTTTTTTCTTTATAAATAAATCTATTCATTTGTTACCCTCAATGCATGTACTGCAAGTCTTTGATCTTCGTAATCATACTGACAAGTTGAAAGTGTAAGTATCCTATCATTTGCGTTAAAATCTCTAATATCAATTGAAACTTCTGAATTATCTTTTAATTTGTTGAAATATTGGATCTTTTCTTCTCCGGTTGGAAGATTCATTGTTCTATAATCATAATCAGAAGGAACACCATAAACTGAGAAAACTTTGTATTCTGTTAGTCCATCAAGTGTTGCAACATATAATGTTGTGTGATTTTGTGCAAATTCTTGATCTCTGTAATCATCAAGTGCTGTAAACATAGCATCTATCCACATGTGATGGCCATATAGTACGGTATTATCATCTAGAAATTCTCTGTCGTTTTTGTAATCCATAAATACAGAGCCACCTTCGTCATACTCTTTATCTACTCCTTTATCAAGATAGAATTCGTTATCTTCTCCTTGCATTATAGGATAGCTTACATAAGTTCCAGGAATCTCAAGAAATCCTACTACATCTGAATTTTGGTCATGAAGTTTTTTTACAATTGCTTTATATTTTAGCTCTTTTTTCTCAAAATCGCTAAGGTTTTGATCCTTGGATTCATAGTCAATACTTACATCATCAACTATTTGTTTAATTTGTTTTTGATTAGACTTTGTGGTATAAGCTCTATATAATTTCTTTCCAATATAGCCGACACAGGCTATTATTATGATTACAAGAATAATCTGTATTACTTTTATAATTTTATCTTTCATAATTCACCTTTTCTTAAATATGATACCCTAGTATGAAAAGATTAACAATCTAATGGCTTGAATGATTGCAAAATGATAGTATATTGTTCTAGCATTAAGGAGGAAGATATGCAAGATTATTTATTATATGTTGGGACAAATTGTCCATTTTGTAAAAAAGTTAAAGATTTTATGGGTGAAAATGATATAAACATAGATATAGTAAATATCAATGAAGATAGAGATGCTATGCTAAAACTTATGAAAGAAGGCGGAAAAAGACAAATTCCTTGTCTTTATCATGATGGTAAGTATCTTTATGAATCAAATGATATTATAGAAAAACTTTCTAAAGATTTCTTATAAAAAAAGCAGACTAATGTCTGCTTTTTATTGTATAATAGGCTTTATCACAACATGTATGGTATCGCCTTGTTTTTTTGAAAGTTTATTTCTTATTGATTTTAATACACCTATTATATACAAAACATTTCCGTCTTTATCTTTTAATCCCATGTTTACAATACTTCCAGAATATTTTATTCCATCAAATTCTGCATTTACTTTAATTCTTGCTTTGCCAAATTCTTCTTTTATATTCCAGGGAAAGATAACATAGGCTCCACCCTTTTCTTTTACTTCATGGATAATTGCATCAAATTCGTATTTATCTTTCATTTTATTTTTAGTATCCTCAAGTATTCTTTTTTGTCATCAGATATTCTAAAGCTTTCTATTGATTTTTGGATTGCTTTATTTAAAACCCATTTATCAAGCTTTCTTTCTTCGATATATTTTATTGCAAAATCCCATTTTTTTATTAGAGCTTCACAATAAAACCAAGCCTTTGCCATTTTGATATAATAATCATCATTTTCTATAATAATTGGATAATCCAGATATTCTTTTTTGAAATCATCATCTAAGAAATTTCTCATAATCATTAGAAGTGCAAATCTTTGAATATATGTCTTCTCACTTTTTATCCAATTATCTACCTCTAATATTAGTTTATCCTTATTCTTTTTAAATACCTTGGGATTTAATGTATCACATACTGACCAATTATTTATATATGGGATAAACTCATTTACTTTTATGATGCATTTATCATAGTCTTTTATACCATTTATTATTATTGCATTTAGCAAATTTTCTTCGTGGTATTTGTGAGGAATATCATTTATAAATTTTATCTTATCTTCTTTTGGTATAATTTTGGATAAATTTCTAATTTGAGGAACTCTTACTCCGATTATCTCCTCTTTTCTTATATTTGGGATAAGTTTTGCTTCAAATTCTTTGTATTTACTATCTTCTAGCTTTTTTAATTCTTTGGTTATATCCATAATTAATCTTCTAGTTCTATTTGTTCTAGGCCTATATTATTTTTCTTTATTAATTCCATCGCATAATCATCTACTCTATATGCATAACTATAGTGAATCTTTGATATGCCTGCTTGTATTAAGCTTTTTGTACAATTTAAACATGGAAAATGTGTAACATAGCACTCACAGCCATCTACCTTGATTCCCTCTTTTGCACAATATAATAATGCATTCATCTCCGCATGAATAGTTGCAATGCAATGCCCATCTCTCATTGTATGTCCTACTTCATCGCAATGTGCATTTCCTTTTATTGAACCATTGTATCCTGTAGATACGATTCTGTTGTCTTTATTTACTATAACACATCCCACATAGGCTCTATCACATGTTCCTCTTTGTGATACTGTAAATGCCAATTTCATAAAATATTGTTGCCAAGTAAGTCTATCTTTTGCCATAATACCCTCCTATTTGATTATACTAAAAAATCAGAGATTAATCTCTGATTTATAGTCCTATTGATTCTCTAAAATCATTAAGAGCTGTATAATTTGCCAATACATTGATTTTTTTAGTATCTTCTTGTTTTATCTCTTGTTTTAAATTTTCAACCTTATCTATTACAACTGTTTCTGTGATTCCATTTTTTATTAGAATATCTTGGAATTCATTGGCTTTTTCACCAGATATCTTTATAGATGTAACTTTATCTATGCTCTTTAATAATCCATAATCTACTTCATTAAGCCAACTTATGTCTTTTCCATCTGCGAAATTATTATTAATTAGAAAATAAAGTGCATATTTTTCTTCTTCTAATTTGATAATATCTAAAACTTGGTCAAAACCTGCTTTGTTTTTAACAAGATTCATTACAACTTCTTTACCATATAATAAGACTTCTTCTTGTCTTCCTTGAAGATTATTCTGTCCTTCTAAAGCTGTCTTTATAATTCCTTCGCTTATTCCCATCTCTTTTGCAAGGGCCCAAGCAGCAGTTGCATTGTAGATATTATATATTCCTCCAACCTTTAGATCTATCTTTTTATCTTCTATCATAAAGCTTGAACTTTTTGATTTTATGTCAAGTACTTTGCTTGCGGTATATTTTTTGGTTGGATTTTTTAATCCACATTCATTACATGTGAATTTTCCAAGAGAATCATAGATTCCATACTCATATTCAAGTGGTGCACCACATTCTGGGCAATGATAATTTCCGATTTTTCCTTCTTTGTAATTTACTCCGAAATAAACTGGTCTGTATTTTTTAAGTTTGCTTTTTGCAAATAATGGAAGATCTCCATTTGCTATTATTGTTGTATTCTTGGTCTTTTCGATTCCATCAAGAATTATATTAAGAGTATTTTCTGTACTTTTGAATCTATCCATCTGATCTTCAAATATATTAGTAAGTACTATATAATCTGGGTTGATGTAATCTGCAAGTATTCTAAGATTTGCCTCATCAACTTCAAGAACTGCAACTGTGTCTTTGCTATTTTCATTGTCTAATAGACTTGTTACGATTCCTTGGATCATATTTGCACCAGAATCATTTGTAATTGTATTTTCGAATTTATAACGCATTATATTTGTTATAAATGCAGTTGTCATTGTCTTGCCATTGGTTCCTGTTATAAATACGAACTTTGTGTTTTCGCTTAGAGAATTCAAAACATCTCTATCTATATTCATGGCAACTTTTCCTGGAAGACTTGTTGCCTGTCTTTTCATCATTTTAAGCGTACCTCTTGTCGCTTTTCCCATTCCTATTGCAAATTTATTTTTAAAACTCATCCTACACCTCTCTAAATTACTTAAGTATTATATATAAAATTTATGAGTTTTTAAAGTAGATTTTTTAAATTTATAGATTTAAATTATAAAATTATTTATACAAAAAACGGCTTGTAATCTCGTATAATTACAAGCCTAATATGGTGCGGGAAAAAAGATTTGAACTTTCACGCCCTAAAAACGGGCACAAGATCCTTAGTCTTGCGCGTCTGCCAATTCCGCCATTCCCGCTAAGTACTTAATTAATATACCATCTTTTTTGTAGGCTGTCAAATCTTTTTATTAAATCTTTTTACATATTCTGCTGGCACAAGCAAATTCCTATTTTCTACTTTTTTGCCTTCTAATTCTTCTATTAGAATTTCCATTGCGCTTTTTGCCATATCTCTTGTTTTTATATCAACAGTTGATACATTGTAGACTTTAGATAATCTTGAATTGTTAAATCCAATTATTGGAATATCACTAATAGCTCTTTTTGCTCCTATTGCAAATATATCATCTGTTGTAAATATAGCATCAATTTTCTTATCAAATCCTTTGACCTTATTATATGCTTCTTGCTCTGAAAATTTCATATAGCTTATATATGATGGATCTAGATTTAGATTTTCATCTTCAAATGCTTTTCTAAATCCACTTAGTCTATCATTTGTTACAAATAGATTTCTATCTCCTCCTATAAAAAGAATCTTCTTGTATCCATTATTTATCAGGTTTTTCGTTATACTATAGCTTATTTTTTCATTGTCATTATTTACGCTAAATACTCTATCCTTGTATTCTTCTTTTATGTTGCCAATTACTACAAATGGGATTTTGTTTTTATGTAGGAATTTTATATTCTCATCTTCTATTCTTGATATCAAAAGTATAAGTCCATCAACTCTTTTTGAATTTACTATATTTTCTATTATAGTATATTCACTCTTTTCTGAAGTCATAAGAGTTATAAGATAATACTTGGTATTTTCTGCAAATAGTGATAGCTCTGTTAGCATTTCTATATAAAATTGGTTTTGATATATTAGATCATGGCTTTTTGCTGATGGCATAACTATTCCTATCGCATTTGTCTTATTATTTGCAAGAGATCTTGCTGTCGCATTTGGAATATATCCCATTTCTTTTATAACTGAAAGGACCTTTTTGGTGGTCCTTTCACTTATCGTATCACTTCCTGCCATTACTCTTGATACTGTAGAGACTGAGACATTTGATTTTTTCGCTACATCTTTTATTGTAACTTTCTTATTCATCAATTTATTCTCTTTCCTGTAGCTTTATCAAAAAAGTGAAGTGCTTCATTATCGAATCTAAACTTTTGCTCTTGGTTTTGTTTATATTTATAATATCCTGGCATTGTAACTACGAAGTCTTTTCCATTATCTAATTTTACAAATATGGATTGCTCTTTACCTAGATTTTCGATTACATCTACATGAGATGAGAATTCATTTGTATGATTATTTTCATCATAAGGTAAGAATCTTTCTGATCTTATTCCCACAATTACTTCTTTTGATTCATAGTCTTTTAGTTTTTCTTTGTCGCTATCATTTGGAATTACTCTAAACAAATCATCTTCTGCTTCGAATATTCCATCTTTCATCTTTCCTTGTATAAGGTTTATAGTAGGTGAACCTATAAATTGTGCGACAAATACATTTTCTGGTCTATTGTAGAATTCATCTGGTTTTCCTTGTTGTTGAATTATTCCATTATTCAAAAGGATAATCTTTGTTGCCATTGTCATAGCCTCTGTCTGATCGTGAGTTACATAGATTGTTGTTGTATCCATTTGTCTGTGGATTTTTACAAGCTCTTGTCTCATCTGCTCACGAAGCTTTGCATCAAGGTTACTAAGTGGCTCATCCATTAGAAATATCGAAGGATTTCTTACAATAGCACGTCCTAGAGCAACTCTTTGTCTTTGTCCTCCAGATATATCTGATGGCTTAGAATAAAGGTATTTATCTATTTGAAGCATTCTTGCAGCTTCTCTTACTCTTTTGTCAATCTCTGCATTTCTTTCTTTTCTCATCTTTAGAGAAAATGCCATATTATCATAAACTGTCATATGTGGATAGAGTGCGTAGGATTGAAATACCATTGCTATGTCACGATCTTTTGGTGGAACTTGATTTACAAGTCTATCTCCAAAATACATTTTGCCTTCTGTTATTGAGTTTAATCCTGCAATCATTCTAAGTATTGTTGATTTACCACAACCTGATGGACCTAGAACAACGCAAAAGTCCTTATCTTCTATCTCTAAATTTATATTTCTTAATGTAAATTCATCTCTTCCTTCGTATTTTTTGCCTATGTTATTTAATACTACTTTCATAATTTCTCCTAACCTTTAACTGAACCGCTTGATAGACCGCTTACTAGTTGTTTTTGTAATGCGATAAATAATATTACAATAGGTATTGCTGTAAGCAATCCTCCTGCAGCCCAAGCTGGTTGATTCATAGTTCTTGGATCTATAATTAAAGTTCTAAGTCCTGTTGCCAATGTATAATCTGATGTGTTTGTAAGAAGAATCTTTGGAAGCATGTAGTCTGTAAATGGTGCAATAAATGACCACAATGCAATTATAGCAAGCATTGGTCTTACTATTGGCATTATTATCATTCTATAGATTTGCATATTAGAACATCCATCAATTCTTGCTGCATCATCAAGTTCTGACGATACAGAATCAATATAGCCTTTTAGTATCATTGTATTTGTAGCAATTCCTCCTGCTGCATATATCAAAGTCAACATTGCTTGTCTTGAAAATCCCGGAATTACTCCTGATACTATTTGAACAATTGTAAAATAAGCTGTCATTCCTGCAAATGCTGGTATTACTTGTATAAGTAGAATTGCCATAAGAGAAGCCTTTTTACCTTTAAATTTAAATCTTGAATAGGCATATCCTGTAAAACTTACTACAAGTACTTGTAATACTGCAGAAGCTACTCCTATAAGGACTGTGTTTTTTAGCCATTTTAGAAAATATGTCTCTTTAAATAGATAATCAAAGTTTTTGCTTGATAGTACATAGTCTCCATTTAATGAGATATATGATCCTTGAGCTCCATTTAAAGCTGCTATTACAATTTGCAAAATAGGCCATATAACTATAAATGACCATAATATCAAAAAAGCATATATAAACAATAACCCAATCTTTCCTGATAGAGTAAGTGGTCTTTTGTCTGATAAATAAAGTTTTTGTTTTTTATTCTTTGCCATAACTACTCCTTAAAAGTCTGAGTATTTCTATAACCTAGAAATGCTATTATTATTAATGCAATTGATACAAGAACTGTAATTGTAGCACCAACTGCTTGGTATTGGTTATCCATTGTAAGCTTGTAGATATATGATATCAATAAATCACTACTTCCAGCTAAGTTTCCATATACGCTTGTATTAAAAGGTCCTCCTCCATTAAACAAGTCAATAATTGAATAATTATTGAAGTTAAATGTGTACTGACCTACAATAATAGGTGCTGTCTGGAAGAATACAAGTGGTAATGTAATCTTACTTAATGATTGGAAATAGCTTGCTCCATCCATCTCTGCTGCTTCGTACAAATCTTCAGGTATGGATTGTAATACTCCTGTTGCAAGCAAGAATATATAAGCATTACCACACCACATTTGAATTAATATCAAAGCCATTCTAGTAAGATTTGTAGAGTTTTTGATATCAAGATTATGCCCTGCAATACCAGAGAAGAATTCAGCCAAGTATCCACCTCTTGCAAGCATAATGCTAAAGAACATTATTGTTATAAATGCTGGAACTGCCCATGGCAAAATAAATATTGTTCTAAAGAATCTCTTTCCTTTGACTCTATCATTATTTGTAAATAAAGCTAGGATAAATCCCAATAGAATCTGTAAAGTAGTAGCTCCTATTGTCCAGATAATTGTCCAAACCAATATTCTCCAGAATAGTTTTCCTTGAAGGCCAGTTGATGTAAATATCATCTTGTAATTTTGAATACCAGCCCAGTGGAATTTGGCTTGATTGTTAGGATCCATATCTGTAAATGATATTAGTATTGCAGTTATTATTGGAATTATAACTATGAATATAATTAAAAATAGTGCTGGCAAACTTACAAAATATGGGAATCCATTTTCTGATAAATTGGATTTTGTCTCATGCCAATTGTTTACTCTTATACCTTCTATTTCCCCTTGCTCTTGGTTTTTCGCATCTTTAAAAGAAATTACGATAATTGCAACAGAAATAAGCAAAAGAACAATTGCAAGAATTCCTTCAATCATAAATATTAATGATCTATCTACTCTAAGTCCGCCTTGTGCAAGATTTATAAGCCCTGCAACTCCATCTCCTTGATAATTGCCATATCCTAGTGCATAAGGAATTGCTACAAGATAAAAGAACAAAGCACCCAAGAAATTAAAAGCTGCCTTTTCTTTTTGTCCATTTAATAGCTGACCTAATCCTGGGATTATAATAGAAAAATAAGCATTCTTTATTTTTTCTTTGTATACTTCTATTGGAGTTCTTCTTCTAACTTCTGATAGCTCTTCATTTAGAATCTTTTCTTCGTCTTTTACTCCTTGAGTTAGATTGTGTTTTAATTTTTTTATCAAATCCTTATTTAGATTTTCTGGACTTTGAAATTTCTTGGCCTTTACAGAATAATCTCTTTTTATTTTGTTTTCTCTTATTCCGTTTTTGTAGGCTTTTTTGGATATATTTCCTTCTTTATATTTTCTCTTTAATTCATCATCAGAAAGCTTCTTATCTTCATCCATTCCATCTTTGAATTTGTTGAAATCTTCGTTGTATTGTTTGGAAATTTGTGTATCAGTCTTCTCGTTTTTAGCTTCTTCTAATTTTCTCATATTATCTTCATAGCTTTTAATCATAGCTGGAAGACGATTTACATAGATTTTAGATTTTTCATAGATATATGTTGCATCATAAGTTAAATCAACATAATCTTTGTAGAAGTCTTTTCTTCTTTTGCTTTTTTCTAAAGTCTCTTTCCATTTCTTTAATTTCTTATTATTTTCTTCAACAGAGATTTCTTTTTCTAAGTTTTCTTCAAAAGATTTTTTGGCTTTCTCATATTTTCTAAGTTCTTTGATGTAGGGATGATCTTCCTTGTTTTTTTTAAGACTTGAAATTTTCTCTTTATCATTATTTTCATAAGCTAGTGCAAGTTCTTTTAGATAAAGATTTTTCCTTTCATACTTAAAACCTACATCATCATATAGATATAATTGCATTTTAGTTCCCCCTGTCATTTTCTACAGTTGCATTCTGGTAGAAAACAAAGACTGCCGAAATAATTTGTATATAGAAAAATACATTTGAAAAATCCATTTGCAGAATCTTCATAAGTATTGAACTAAACAATAGTATATTAAAAGTCCATTTTGTTATTCTTGTAAAAAAACCTTTTTTGTATGAAAGATACACCATTATAGCATAGATCACATAGATTATCGTATAAACAAAATATCTCAATACATTTATTGCATTGTAGTCTTTTATTCCATATCCAAACTTTTGTTTAAATTCAAGATACATATCATAATCTTTTGATATCATTAGAATCTCTATGCTTGCTGCAATCAAAAGAATGATTGTTGCTATTAGTATCTTTCTTAATCTTTCCTTTGAAATGTTAATGTATTTCATAATCTAAAAAAAAGGGACCGCGAGGTCCCCGGTTTTTTATTATTTTCCAATGTTTGACATCATAGAATCAAAACTTGCTTTTAAATCGCCATAAGCTTCTTCAGCACTAGCTGGTTTTGTTGAGTTCCATGATAATACAGCGTTTTTGTATGTGTCCCAAACTTGACCATATTCAGTAAATAATGGTCTTGCTTCAGCATCATTGTATGATTCTATTGTGTATTTAATAGTCTCTTTATCACTATCAGGAAGGCTTGAAGCTTCATAATCTTCTGCCTTTACATTTTCCATGATCTTTCCAGTCTTAGTAAAGAAATCTTCGAAATAATCTGGGTTAGCAAGTTCAGCTATCATTGCTTGGCAAAGATTCATCTTATCTTCGTCTCCTTCATTTCTTACATTGATAGCATATCCCCAGCCACCTTTCCAGTGTTTTAGAGGATTTCCATTAACTGTAATTTGTGATAAAGGTGCAATTTGTAAGTCTTTACCATCATTTGTAAGAGAAGCTATAGCATTGTAATCCCAAGCTCCACCTACTCTATATACAGCTTCATTTCCTGTTGTAAATGCTTCATCTGTATAAGCATATCCTGCGTCACTGTCAAATAAAGAAGTTCCTTTATCGTCATTTACTTTCCAGTAATCATATAAAGCTTCTACGACTTTTTGTTTATCAGGCTCTAAATCTTTCCATTCTTTTGTAAAGTCAGATTCAAATTTTCCATCATCTGTTTTTGTCAAAAGTTCTATTCCTGCTGAATTTAATAAGCTTACTCCATACCAAGCGTCAAATACTGGAATTGTGATTTCGTTGTTTTTGAAATCCATAAATTCTGCAGGTTTCTCTAAATCTATTGATTTATCACTTGCGTTTGCCTTATTCTCATAAACTATAAGACATTCAATACTCATAGGAAATGCAAAATATTCTTCATTTCCTTCTTTATCAGCAATCTTAAAAGCTCCACCTATTCCATCATCGAAGTTTTCAAAACCGCCAACTGTCTTTGCTATAGCCTCGCTATTTACAGCACTTAGTGCATCTTTTTCTACAAGACCATAAACTCTATCAAGTGGTATAGAAAATACATCTGGAACATCCTCATTTGTAGGATCTGTTGTATCCAATGTATCAAGGTTGTCAAATGATGAAACCTCAACAATATCTATCTTTGCATCAGGGTTATTGTCCATAACTCTTTTTGCAGCGGCTTGATAATAATCAACCCATTCTTTTTCTGCTTGAACTGTAATTTCACCTTTAAGTCCATTTTCTACTACTGATGCGTTATCTGAGCTTACGCTATCATTGTTAGATCCTTTGCCGCATGCTGTTAATAGCATTGCCATAGACATTAGACCTGCAACAATTTTTTTATTAAATTTCATAAATCCTCCTATATTTTTGCAACCGTTTGCATTATAAATATATACTATCATTAAAATTTATAAAAGTCAACTAGATTATAATAATTTTTTTAATAAACTAGTATTTTCTTTTTCATATTACTTATTAATAAAAAGCTCTTTTGATTTAAGTATAACTTAATCAAAAGAACCTTCTATCTATTAAATATATTTTAATGTGTATAATATTTTTATTATAGTTTTAATCATTTGGGTGTATGATTTTTCTTGTTGCTATCAAATCTTCTTTTGTTTGTTTGGTGTTATTTTTTGCAACTCCATAATACAATAAATCAGTTATTACAAAGGCTGCATTACGACTTGATATAGATCCTAATCTTAATTCTTTTTCTTCAACTGGTGTATAGAAAGTTAAATCAGAAAGCTTTGCCAAAGTGCTTTTTACATTGTATTGTGTAATTGCTATTACTGGTGTTCCTACGATTTTTGCATAGCTTACAATATTATTTATAGTTTCTGTCTCTCCACTATAACTTACAGCTATTATTACATCTTCTTTTTTTATATGGGCAACTCGCGCCATAAGTACATGAGAATCTTCATGATATATGACATTTCTATTGATTCTTGTTAATTTTTGCATGAAGTCATTACATATTATTCCGCTTCCTCCAACTCCAACCAAAAATATATTTTTACTATTTAGAATACAGCTAATAGCATCTTTTAAAGTTTTGGAATTTAATAATTTATAAGTTTGATCTATAGTTGCAATAGAAATCGAATTTACTTTCTTTATCATAGTTTCTATTGAATCATTTTCACTTATAACTACATTAAACATATCTCCATTGTCATCTTTTTCTTTTGCAAGTTCAACCTTTAATGCAGTTATTCCTTTATAACCTAATTTCTTTGCAAATCTAACCCAAGCAGAAGCTGATGTTCCTGTAATTTTGGCTAAGTCTTGACTACTAGATTCTATTACTTTTTCTCTGTTTTTCTCTATATATTCTGCTATCTTTTTTTCAGTTGTTGTAAATGAAGAATATGCTTGTCTTATTTTATATAAACCACTCATAAATACCTCTTTTGTGATTATGCTTTCGTTTTATTATATCCTAATACTTCTTTTGCAATAATACAAGCTTCATAAGAAGGAGAGTTTTTTGGTTTATATATTATTATTTCATTATCCAAAAATTCTTTTAACGGATCAAGTATATATTTTCCAACATTCCATACTCCACCTGTATAGCTTAAAATACATTTATCATCAAAATTCTTTTTTAATGTATTTGCCATTTGTGCTAAATGAAATGCAGATTTCTTGTATATTTCTATTATCGATAGGTCATTTAATTTTGCTAATTCGTAAGCGAATTTTGAAAGCTTTGCAATTTTTCTTCTATCATTTCCTAATTTATTTGAAACATAAGAAATTATATCATAATTATTTTCTAGTTCTAATCTTTGTTTCAAATAATCTAAAAGTATTGTCTGAGGTTTTATCTTATCTGTTTGTTTGCTAAATTCTAAAAGCATTTGTTTTGCTATCCAATAAGAGCTTGCTTCATCTCCTATTATATATCCCCATCCTCCACAGCGATAGTATTTGCCTTTATTCTTTGCTAGAGCAAAAGAACCTGTACCACTTATTAAAAGTATTCCATCTTTTCCATCTAGAGTGCCTTTAAGTGCTATTTCTCCATCGCTTTTTATTATATATTCATAAGGATAAAAAGCTTTATAGCATATATCTTCAATTTCTTTTCTTAAATTCTTATCTTTCCCATAACCTGCAAGTCATATGCAAATATATAATTCATCATTTCCTTTATTAAAATTTATATATTTGAGTATTTCATTTAGTCCATCTTTTAATGTCATAATGGCTTTATCATTCGCAACTTCCATAACATGTATTGTTTTTTTTGTTATAGAATATAATTTTTTTAAATTTTCATCTAAACATAGAAATTCTGTTTTGGTACCGCCTCCATCAACTCCTATATAATATTTCATTTTGTAAACCTTCTAAATCTAAATTTTTGCCATGGCTTTATATAATCTAATAGGAATAATTCTTCATCTCTAACTTTACCTACTACATTACTTTTGCCACTATTTACCATATCTTTTAGAGCAATCTGTAATTCTCCTGCATAATGCCCATATAGACTGCTTTCAATTATTATATCCCCTCTTTTTATTTTATCTGGGGCATTAAATAAATTAAATTTATGGTCTTTGTATTTTACTCTGCTTTGTGTAGAACGAATTAGATTAGAAGATACATCTCCTCTATTAAAATGTAGTGTTTTAAATAAAATGTCTTCTTCTACATTTGGCAAATCTTTAATAGTTTCTATATCAAAAGTCAATAGATTTAGACTAAGCCCCTTTAGCCTATTAAGTTCACTATCAGATGGATAGCAATTTGATATTAGTATATCATCTATGTTTCCTAAAGCTATCAGATGCTTTATTTGAACATCTAATGGCATATTTCTATGAATTTCTAAAGTAGGATGTCCATCTGTAACAGGCCAAGCTCCAAATGTATCTTTATTTTGGCTTGTGACAAATGCCGCCGTATTTATTCCGTATTTTTTGAATCTTTTGGTGCATTCATTGAAAAAATCAACACTTAATCCGCTATATCTATGTGGATAAAAATTATGACATCCATATAGATTATAGATATTTGGCTTATAGTCAATAATCGTATCAATTGTATGGACATTATTGCTCATATTTATTTCTATCTTCAAATCATCTTCATTAAAAGTCATAATGGATTCTTCATTACCTGTAAATCCAACATCAAGGCGTAATCCATCTGCTCCAATATCTTTAAAAAACGTCAAATCATCATAGCTAATATTTAATTTTTCAAATATCTTAGGCGATATATCAACTATTATTTCAAATCCCTTGGATTTTGCATAGAAATTTATCTCCTTAAAATCTTTTATAACTTCTTCTTTGCCCTTATCTAAAGCCAACAAGGAACTAAAAATTCTCGAAAATCCCAACTCACTTGTTTTATCTATATAGGATATGATGTCCTTTTTATTAGATTTTTCTGGATAAATTGAAATTCCTAACCTTCTCATAATATCTCCTTATAAATATAAATGCCTTGAAATTCAAGACATTTATATAACTAATCTTCACTTTCTTCTTCTAATAATTTCTTATCATACATTCTAAAAAATGGATAATAAATTGCTACTGATAATAATATCAAAATCACGCTTAATACTGCAGCTCTCCAGTCATTTCCACAAGCTAGAAAAGCTCCTATAGGTCCTGGCAAAGTCCAAGGTGCACTTGCCACAACATGATTTACAAGTCCTAAGCTTGTAGCAATCCATGCTATAATTCCATTTAAAAGTGGTGCGATGATAAAAGGTATTATAAGCACAGGATTTAATACTATTGGAGCACCAAAAATCATCGGCTCATTTATATTAAATATTGAAGGGACTATTGCAGTCTTACCAAGTGCTTTTCCATACGTTGATTTCGATCTAAAAGTAAATAATATGGCAAGACCAAGTGTTGCTCCAGATCCTCCAATCATTACAAACCATTGATAGAAAGGTTCTGCTGCTGTATTTACTATTTCACTGCCATTTACAAATGCTGTAGTGTTTGATTCCAACAATACAAGCCACAAAGGACGAGCAAGTGAACCAACTATCGACCAGCCATGTATACCAAAAGACCAGAAAAATTGTGATAGAACTATTACAATAATTACTGATGGTAGAGTATCCGTTGCTTTAATCAAAGGAGATACCAGATTAGATATTATCTTATGAAGATCTATTCCAATAAACATAGTAATTATAGATATAACTATCAAAACAATTGCTGTAGGTGTCAATGCTTCAAATGATCTTGCAACAGAAGATGGAACTTGTTCCGGCATAGAAATTTTAAATCCACTTTTTTGAGTAAATCTATATATTTCTACTGCAAAAAACGATACCAATATTCCTATAAACATTCCCGAAGATCCTAAGCTTCCCATTGGAAGTACGAATCCTTGTGGCAAATCTGATATATAATTTGACAATTCTTGATTTGAGCTTGCCAAATTAGTAATAGATTCTGTTATAACAGGCATACTTTTTGGAATTATAGTAAGCATAAATGCTAATTCTGAAAGAATACCACCTGTTAAGCCATCCAAATCATAAGAAACAGATAATGAATATCCTATTCCAAATACCGCATACAGTGTCATAATATACATAGAAACTCTATATGGCATCAAGATTCTTGCCTGATTTTCCATGATGAATTGAGTAAAAGTCCATTCCTGTGGCATAGAATTAGGTAAGAAAGCGATTACCATAAACATTGATGAAATGATTATAAGTGGTAATGTCGCTATAATTCCATCACGTATTGCACGTAGATGTCTTTGCTCAGCTAACTTTGCCATAGGAGTAGACAATTTTTCATCCATAAATTTAGTTATTTTGTCAAACATATCTAACTCCTGAACAAATTATTTTAATTCGCCTAACTCTTCTTTTATTTGCTCCAAAAGCTTGTTTCCACCTAGTGGTGTATAACCTTGTGGTTTTATCAATATACATGGAACATTTGCTGATTTTGCTTGCTCTTTTAAAACATCAATTCTATGACGAATTTGTGGAGCTACTAGAGCTATATCGTATCCGTTTTTAACTTCTTGTGCAAAATCTTGTGTACTACATTCTTTTACTTCTACATCAATTCCCTTTTTCTTTGCACTATCTAATAATGCCTTAGCGGCTATTGCACTACTCATTCCTTGTGAACATACTAATAACACTTTCATAATTTTCCCCTTTCTAATTTTTAATTTAATATAAGTGTAATCTTCAGTCTTTTATTTTCAATAATTTATCTACTGTATAATTAGAATAATTAACCCTACGAATAAAGAAATTAGAATTCCTACAATCCAAAAAGCTTTGCAAACTCCCTTTTTCTGTTCTATAAAAAACTGTGCGTAACTTACAGAAAATCCAACTCCTATTCCTCCGATAATTGTAGTCATTAATTTGTAGTTTAAGCCTATTAATCTACTAATTATCGGTACAAATATCAAAATAGCAAATATTATTGATACTATGAATAAAGCACTTTTGTATCCAAACATAAGTATATCATAATCAGTAATACCCAATGAAGTACGATATTTTCTATTTTTATTTTTGTTTTTTACCTGCCATGTTCTTAATTTCTTTTTTTGCATAGTTTAATCCAATTTAATTGTTTTTTCAATATCAAATAATCTCTTATTGATTTTAATAAGGTTTTCAGCTAATACTCTAATCTCCATTGCACTCATCAAGTGATCTTGTGCATGAACAAATAATACATTTACTTCATAATGATCTCCTGATGCTTCTTTTTGAAGTATGCTTGTTTGAATCTTGTGGGCTTTAAGTAAGCTTTCATCAGCTTGTTTTAATAATTCATAAGCTTTATCAAATTCTCCATTTTCAGCACAAGCAATTGCTTCATAAGAAAGTCCTTTGGCATTTCCACCATTACTTATTATCTCAAAAATTATATTTTCAAATTCATCCATATTTTATCCTTTCAATAAATAGTTAACCGCTTTTGTAATATTTTCATCATTAGATTTCAATGCCATTTGTGCCATAATTTTATCGCAACTAGAAAGCCCCATTACAATTGCTGTCTTTACATCTTTTCCACTTTCTATAAAAAGTTCTTGTGTTTTCTTTTCATCTGTGCCAACAAGCTCTGAAATTATATTTAATGCTCTATTTTTTAATTTCTCATTTGAAACTCTTACATCTACCATAAGATTTTTATATACTTTTCCATACTTTATCATAGTTACAGTAGATATCATATTTAAAATAAGCTTTTGTGCTGTGCCTGCTTTCATTCTTGTAGATCCTGTAACAACTTCTGCTCCTGTCACAGCTTCTACAGGATATTTGGCGTATTTTGAAATTTCAGAATTTTTAACACAGCATATACTCCCAGTTTGTGCTCCTATTTTATTTGCATAGTCTATAGCTCCTATAACATATGGTGTGCGACCACTTGCAGAAAGTCCTATAACTATATCTTTGTTGGTTAGATTTTTTTGTTTTAAATCTTTCTTTGCATTTTCTTTTGAATCTTCTGCTCCCTCCTTTGCTCTAAGCAATGCCTCATATCCGCCTGCAATAATCCCTTGTACAAGTTCTTCTGATACTCCAAAAGTCGGAGGGCATTCTGATGCATCTAAAATCCCAAGTCTTCCTGAAGTTCCAGCTCCTATATATATTATTCTCCCACCATTTCTTACTGATTCATAGGCTTTATCTATAAGATTTGCTATATTATTAAGTTGAGATTCTACAATATATGCGACTTTCTTATCTTCATTATTTATTTTTCTTAGAATTTCAATTGTTGAAATTGCATCTATATCTATAGTATCAGGATTTTGCTTTTCAGTATCTAGTTTTCCAATTAAAGTATCACTCATTAACTATCCTCTTTTTTTCCTTCTATAAAGTTTTTATACCAAAAGAAACTGTCCTTTTTTATTCTCTTATAAGTTCCATTTCCGTAATTATCACAATCGACATATATAACTCCATATCTTTTTTCCATTTCGCAACTTCCGGCAGATACTATATCTATAACTCCCCACATCATATATCCTATAATATCTACCCCATCTTTCTTAGCTTTATCTATTTGTTCAAAATGTTTTTTTAGATAGTCAATTCTATATGTGTCGTGAATCTTTCCATCCTTTTCCAAAACATCTCTATGTCCAAGACCATTTTCTGATATGAAAACAGGTTTTTGATATCTAGAATAAATTTTATTTAAAGAAATTCTAAGACCTACAGGATCGATTTGCCATCCCCATTCTGTTGCATCTAAATATGGGTTTTTAGTAGTTACAACCAAATTACCTGCTGTCTTTTCTTTTTCTTTTAGAGATATTACAGATGATTGATAATAAGAAAATGAAACAAAATCTGAAGTGTTTTCTTTTAATAATCTCTCATCTTCTTTGGTTATCTCAAAATCAATTCCTTCTTGCTCAAAAAAGCTAAACATATAAGATGGATAATATCCTCTAGCTAATACATCACTATAAAACCATTGATTGATATTTTCTTCTTTTACTAATTTCATATTATCTAGAGGATTACAAGAATAAGGATAATAGCAAAAACATGCTATCATGCATCCAAATTTTCCCTTAACCATCTTATGCCCTAGCTCTATGGCTTTTGCACTTGCAACAAATTGATGATGTAATGATTGAAATATAAGGGATTTATCGTAATCTTTGTTGTCTTGTTTAATAAGTCCTATTCCATTATATGGAGAAAAATATCCAGCGTTGATTTCATTAAAAGGCAAATAATAATCAATACTATCTCCCCAGTTTTCAAATATGGTTTTTACAAAATTAAGATAAAAATCTATCATCTTTCTATTTTTCCAGCCGCCATATTCTTCTACTAGATAAATAGGTATAGCATAATGATTAATCGTAAGAAAAATTTTTATTCCTGCTTTTTTAAGAGCTGATATAACTTTATTATAGTATTTTATTCCTTCTTCGTTGGGAGTTTCTTCATCCCCTCTAGGATATAATCTAGCCCAACTTATTGACATGCGATAAATATCTATTCCAAGTTCTTTTAGGTAAGAAATATCTTCTTCTAGATGAAAATATCCATTGCTTGCATTTCTAAAAGGATATCTTTTGTTATTAGAGTCTTTTTTGGCCTTTTCTACCATCTTCTTTGTAAGTAGCCTTGTAGAAGTTGTAGAATTATCAGTTCTTTCTATATAAGCTCTCAAATCTTGGGTATCTAATCCCTTATTTCCTTTATCAAAAGCTCCTTCATACTGACTAGCAGATGTTGCAGCTCCCCATAAAATCGGTTTCATGTTTATTTTGAAATTGTCTTTCATATCATTACTCCAAAATTTATTGTTGATCAAATTATACCACAAATTTGAAATTTTTAAAATATTTTTTTAATATTTCTGTTAAATAATTGGAATTTTATTTTATTAATGGCACAAAAAATCTCAGATTTTCATCTGAGATATTTTAATTTAATTCAGCTTTTCTTTTTTTATCAGATAATATATACAAAGGTATGGATAATAATTGTGCAATTATAGATATAGCTATCAATGCTATAATCGACTTTTCATACATAACTCCCATTAGCCAGCTTCCCAAAAACCAAAATACACCAAATGAAAATTCAAATATTCCATATCCTCTAGCTCTGTTTTCCTTGGGAAGAATATTTGTAACAACCGCTTTAAATATTGACTCCTCTGCACCCATTCCTATCCCCCAAAGTATTAAGCCTATAATCATAGTAGTTTTTGTATTAAATCCAAATACAAACAATGAAAATGTTGATGCGATTATGGTTGATGTTATTAGAGCTTTTACTCCCTTTTTGTCATACATAATTCCAAAATAAAGTGCTGATAGTGCATCAATTAGCATTGAAAAAGCATATATTAATGGAAGTGCGTTTTCACTTATAAGATTTGATCTTGATACATGCATTGTAATTAATGAAAAATCTATAAATCCAAATGCAAATAAGCTTATCGCAAATATATAACTTACAAATGATGGCTTCATTACAAAGCCTTCTTCTTTTTCGCTTTCCTTTTCAAAATCTTCTGGATGAGGAAATTTTCTTTTTGCAAATAACAAAAAGGCTATTGTAAGAAAGGCTGGTATTGCTAAGAATAAATATGCCAGTCTATAGGATTCTAATGTATCTTTTGTCTTAAATAACATTATAAAATACAAAAAACACAGGTCCCAAGAATGCTCCCAATTGGTCAAGTGCTTCTTGAATTGCAAAGCTCTTTCCTGCTCCCTCACTTTTTGCAGCAAATGACATTATAGTGTTTTTGGCAGGTTTTTTCATAGCCTTTCCTGTTCTTTCTACTACAAGAAGAATTGATGCAAGCACCCATCCATTTTCTCCTACAAGTGCCAGTGCAGGAACTGCCAGAACATCTATAACATATCCTGCTATTGTCATAGTCCGGTATTTTTTCGTCTTATCTGTTATAATTCCAAATACATATCTTAAAGAATATCCCACAAGCTCTCCAAGTCCTGAAACAAATCCAATTGTTGATGCACTTGCTCCAAGTAAATATAAATATGCCCCTCTTATACTTGTGGCTCCCTCGTGAGTCATATCAGAAAACATACTTACAATGCCCAATAATACTATAAAGCTCATTGCAGGTGTCATATTCTTTGTTCTTTTCTTCATTAGAAACTCCTTATTCCACTTAAAATTCATATAAATAGAATATACTTTTTGATATAAATTCGTCAAAATATACTCATTTAATATGTTTTTGTCTATAATATATTTAACCTTTAATAAACCAAAAAGTCCTTAGATAGTCTAAGGACTTTTTACTACCTGTATTTCTTATCAGGATTTGGCTTTGGTTTTTCTATTAATTTGTGATTTTTATCATTATTAGAATTTGAATCTCTAACTATTGTAACAAGTTTTCTTATCTCATTTCCATCTTTATCTTTTGCATAAATTTCTACTATATTGGTATCATAGAGTCTCTTTTTTACTTCAAGAGATTTTCCATTGCTATCTACAATTATAAAGAAATCCTTGTAATGAGAAAGCTCTTGTTCTGTTAAAGTTTTTTTGTATTTCTTAAATTCTAATCCATTAGTTTCCATGATGGTTTCACTCTTTTCTGTTGATAAATTATCATTTGTAGTATTCTCTTTGCTTTCACATGAGCTAAGAGAAAGTATTAGAAAAACTATTAATAATACTCTTTTCATTTTCTCTTTCTTCTTATAAAGTATAGTCCAGCTGATGATGATGCCAATAATCCAATTGATATCATAGATACTGTAACTCCTGTCTTTGCGTTATTTGATGAAGAACTAGAGTTGTTGGAAGAATTAGGTTTATTAGAAGAGTTATTAGCTTCTTTAATCGTAACTTTCTTGTCATCGTTACTTGATTGATCATCTTTTTCTAAGTTTTCTTTTGCTTTTAATAAAAGATTGTAAGCTTTTTCTATTTGTTTTTGATTAGCGTTTTTATCTTCTAATACGGATCTTGCATTTTCTAATGCTTTGTTAAATTCTTCTTTCAAAGATTTGCTATATCCTTCTAGATCCATCTTCTTACATTCGTCATAAAGTTTTTGTAATTTTTCTTTATCTACTTTTTCTGATTGCTCTTTTTCTTCTAGATTCAAATAAGCTTCATTTAATCTATCATATGCTTTATCTACTATTTCTTGACTTGTGTTTTCATCATCTAGTACTGTTTTTGCAAGCATTAGGGCTTGTTCAAATTCTTTCTTTGATTTTTCTGTATAATTTTTAAGATCTGTATCTTTTAATTTATTATACAATTCATCTAATTTGCTCTTATCTAATTTATTATTTTCTTCTAGATTAGAAACTGATTCTTCTAGTAATTTTATCATCTGTTGTATGTCTTCTTTAGATGCATTCTCATCTTCTAGAAGTTTTTTGGCTTTTTCTAGATTAGACTTTAGATTTTCGGTTGATTCTTTAGTGTATTTACTAAGATCAAGATCTTCTATCTCTTCTACTAAAGCTTTTAGATCACCAATATATACTAATTGGTCTATCTTTTCTTGAAGTTGTGATTTTCTATTATCTATTTCTTCTTGTGAATATTCATCTGATAGATAATTTAAAGATTCTTTCGCAAATTCTATCATGCTATCATAGCTAGATTTTGTGTAGTTGCTTTCGCTATAATCTAGTGCTTTTGCTATAAGAGCTTTTAGACTTGAGAAGTCTACTGGATCTTTTGGTCTTTCTACTACATTTACAATTATAGAATATTTTGTTGTATTGTTATCAGAATCTGTAACTTCATATTCTACTGTAGTTTCTCCTACTTTAGATGTATCTACTGATTCTGGATTTATAATTATAGAGTCTGTTATATCTCCATCTTGATAATCAAATGCTATTACATCTTTAAGTAGTCTTTGTTTGTCTACTACATCTCCTGTGTATACATCAAAGTCATTTACTCCATATATCATTGGTTCTTGTGGTAATTCTTCTAGACTTTGTTCAAGAAGATCTATTGCAGAATTTATTTCATCTACTGTTGCATTTTCTTTATCTAGAATCTCTGATGCTTTATCTATAGCTTCTACTAACTCATCTGGCTTATTTAAAAGTAGATTTGCTCTATCTATTAAAGCTTCTAATTGTGATTTATCTGTCCTAAATACATTTAGATCTATCTGTGTGTAGTTACCTGATTCATCTTCTAGCCAATAATTGTATATATTATCTCCCAAGTCAAGATATAACATATCTTTTGTGCTATCTTCGATATTGGTTCCTTTGAATCCTTCTGTAGCTGTTATATCACTCATCTTTAATAATCCTTCTCCTTTATAAAGATATAGGCTGTTTAGATTATCTTTCATTGATAGGTCAACTGCTACTGATTCTTTATCTGTATATACTATAAATTCGCTAGATTCTTCTGATGTCATAAACTCATCTTCTCCAACTGATACTCCAAGTGTCGGATTGGTATAATCTACGAAAAATCTTCTTACTACTGAAAATTCCTCGTCTTTTGATTTTGCTGTTAGAGGAATTTCATAATATCCTTCATCAAGTGATAAGCTATCTTCAAATGTAAATGCCTTACCATAAAATAGTTCCTCACCTGTTTCTGGATGAGTTACTGACATTTTTTCATTTTCTGTAAATGCTATATCTTTATCGCCAAATTTTAGGCTATCTAGACTATCCCAACCGTAGAATGTTCCATTAAAGTCTACATCAGAATTATAACCTTCTAACAAACCTGGACTTTCTATTATAAATTCTGCTTGTCCATATTCGCTTAATTCTTTCTCTTTGGCTTCGTCTACTGTAATCTCTATCTTTTCACTTACTAAATCTTTATCTTTGCTATCAAATGCAAGAACTGTTCCCTTTTCAAAAGCTTTTTCAAGTTCAAATACAAAGCTTCCATCTTCATTTGATTTTGTAGTATCTAGTAGAGTGTATTCTTCGCCTTCTTTTAGATACATATTAACATCTACATTAGCTCTTAATGCATTGCCCATAATTAATGTTGTCTTATCGCTAACTTTTGTAGTTATTTCAACTGGTTTTAGTTTATTATCTTCTACAACAACTACACTTGGATCACTTTCCTTATCATTTAGCTTAAGTGTTACGAAAAGTTTAGTTCCTTCTTCTTGTTTTTCTATTGGAACTTCAAATGTTAAGTCATCATTTACTTTTGCACTTGCTAGTTCTACAAGATTTTCATTATCTTTTGTATATACTACGATATCTCCTTTAAGATCGCTATTTCCTGTAATCTTATCAGATGTTGTATATACTGGCTCTATTTTTGGTGAAGGTAATTTGGCATCTTCTAGGCTAACTTCAAACTCTTCTAATCCCATATTATTTGCAAAATCATCTGCAAGAACATAGTAATTGCCTTTGTTAAGATCATTTTCAATGTCTAATTTGAATTTGCCGTCATTTATATTTCCTTCTACTAAGGAGTCTTTTGCATCAAAATAGATTAGATTATCATAGTTATTATTTTCGAAATCTTCTACACTTATCAATATGAAATCCATAAGTCCACTTGTAGCATCACTTGCCTTAAATGTAAGTGAATTATCTTTGTAAGCTAAATCAGATATCAAAGGTTCGTCTTTATCTACTCTTAATTCAAATTTCATAGTTTGAGGCTTAGAATCTTTAGTTCTATAAGCTTTAACTGTATAAAATACACTATCTCCTTCTTTTATAGTATCGTTGTTAATTCTTCCATTCCACAATCCTTCATTAAATATTTCATAAGGATATGCACCTTGGGACATTGAATTTATTTTAATTCTTGAGGATGCCTGTCCTATATTATATAGTTCATTATCATCTTTATCTGTAATACTAAATTCAATCCTATCTAGATTTCTAAGTATGCTTGCTGATAATGTAATTGTATTGTACGGACTTTCTGGATTAAAGTATGCAGGATTTGATGGTAATTCTACTGCATTTCCTTCTTCATCTACTGCTACAAGTCCTGTCTTGTTAAACATAGGATCATTCGATAAGTCATCATCATTAAGATTATATGAAGGAGAATCTAGTATTGATGGTTCTTCCCAATCTCCATAAAATCCCATAAATGGAACTGATAGGTTTTCTTTGTCGCTACTAAAATATACAAATCCATCTACAAAGTTATTTCTTTCTATTTGTTTATCATCTATAGCTTTCTTAAAGTTGATTGTAACTGTCGTCTCATAGCTTGAATTTGCCTTTACAGTTATATTTCCTTCAGATTGGATGTCAAAATCTAAAGGTTTTGGAGATTCGACATTATATTTTTTCCCATTTCCTTCTAAGATTAAATCTGTAAGAAGCTCTGCATTTATATCAAAGCTTTTATCTTCGCTAGATACATTTGTTAATACAAATGTCATATCAAACTTACTATCTTCAAAATCTAACAATTCAGCTTTTGCTTCATTGCTATTTTTCTCAACTACATAAACTTCACTTGTAAGAGCTTTTTCAAGATTCATCATTCCTGCACCTTGCTCTCTTACAAGATATGATATGTTATCAGGATCTTTTATTACATCTGCATTGTTCATCAACAAAATTTTTGCAAGATGTGATCTTTCGCTAGGTGAAAGTTCTCCAAATGGAGAATCTTTTCTTTTTAATCTCTCATTTACTAAGGCTGATCCACCTGAAACATGAGGTGCTGCCATTGAGGTACCACTCATTGTTGTATATCCATTGTCATTTTGTGTTGAATATATCATTCCACCAGGAGCTGAGATTTCTGGTTTTATTTGCAAATCAGGTGTAGTTCCCCATGATGAGAACTCGCTTAATTGATTTGCATTGGGATTTTCTATAGTCATCAAATCTTCAGGAAATTCAATTGTAACACCATTATTAATATTATTTGCTATATCAACTCCTGCACTTCTTCCAATCATCATAAATGGAATTTCTGCAATCTCTCCTCCTGCCATATTTATAAGAGTTTCTTCATCTTCTCTTTCGTTATTATAAATAATTACAGCAGTTGCTCCAGCTTGCATTGCATTTGCGATTGTATCTGTAAATGTGTTACCACGTTCAACTAGAGCTATCTTTCCTTTTACATCTGTATTTTTAAAGGAGTCTATATCTCCAGGAGCTCCTCCTTCTAATGCTTTAACTTCAACTATATCGCTTACAGGTCCATCAAATACATCCCATGCATTAGGTGCTCCATCTGCTGGACTTGTAGCAACTTCATGTTTTTTATCATTTATTGTATATACTAGTTTATGTGTTTTTTGATGGGTATTTTCAATTGATGCTACTGATAATGACCAAGGATACACTGATGGAGATCCAAGTGTTCCTATATCAGGGTTTTTGGAATATGCATAAGGATATTCTCCTGTAAATATATCTGAGAAATTAGCTACTCCATCTACTATTGTATGTTCATTACCTGCTGATATTGAGCATACTATTCCATTTTCAGTAGCATTTTTCAATGCAACATCTTCTAATGTGCTATCAATATAAGTTCCTGCAACAGAACCTAAACTCATATTTATTACATCTGCCCCAAGAGTAATTGAATCCTCGATAGCTTTCATATAGATATCTGAAAATGTCGTAGAATATAGTAAATCATCAGAAAAGACTTTCATTCCCAATAACTGTGCGTTTGGTGCAACTCCCATTATTTCACCATTTGCTGCAATTGTACCTGCAACGTGCTGACCATGTTGAGTTTCTCCGATATCTTTTACATTATCTGATAGATCATAATAATTATAAGCATATGGAACTTTTTCAGTATAATATGAACCAGGAAGATCTTTATCTTCTTTTAGCTTTGATACTTTATCTTCAGTTAAAGCTACATCTACTCCATCATCTATTTTAAAATCTTTATGTGATGGATCTATTCCTGAGTCAATGATGGATACTACCATTCCTTCACCCTTATATGATAAATCCCAGGCTTTAGGTGATAATATCATATCATTTGATGTTTCCATATTTACAGAATATGATGGCTTATTATACTCATTTGAAGCATGAACTTCTTTTACTTCTTTTATTTTTTCAATTTTTTTAATGTCTTTAGCTTTTACATAAGTTGCAAAACCATTAAAAGACTTTGTATAATTGCTATCTGCTTTTACTTTGCCATCAACTTCATCTGTAGTCTCAATGTCTTTACTCTCTAGTTCATCTTTTACTTCTTCTTGTTTTTCTAAAAGATTCTCTTCGATTTTAGATACAGTAGCTTTGTCAAGGCTTTCTATGTCAACTCCCATGTCATTAGCCTCTTCTATAACTGATTTTCCTTCAAGTTCTACTACTACTCTTATCTTTTTGTCATCATTTCGACTTTTGATCTCTTCCATACTTTCGATACTATTTGCTTTAAGTTTTTCTAGATCAGATTTTTCGATTTCTTTATTATCCTTGGCAAAAACATCTGCCAAAGGCATAAAGAATAAAACAAAAGCCAATAAAAAAGAAAGTATCCTATTAGGTTTTGGTCTCATATCTACTCCTTTAAATTTAATAATATAATTATACAAATTAACTCCAAATTTTGCAAACCTTTTTTTGATTTTAATTATTTTAGGTGTATATTTATATCTATTATTACTTAAATAAAGGCAATATAGTATATGTATGAATATTTATTCTTAAATTTGAAGATTTAGTGTATTAAAATTAATATCTAATTTTTTTAGAAATGATTATTCCAAAGATCTTTATTTTTACACAAAAAAAGACGATTGAAAATCAATCGTCTTTAATGAGATTTGTATTAACTATTTAAGAATCTTAGAAACAACTCCGCTGGCTACTGTCTTTCCGCCTTCTC
>JAUMZM010000018.1 GCA_030528125.1 Tissierellia bacterium | reverse complement strand
GTAACTAACAACAAGTTTTTTATACTTGTTAAATCTATTATACGAGGAGGAAGTTATGAAAGGAAATCAAAAAACAATCGTTGTAGCATGTGGATCAGGAGTAGCTACCAGTCAAACAGTTGCATCAAAAATAAGCAGAATGTTAGAGGATGATAATTATAGAAATGTAAAGGTAGAAGCTGTAGACATAAAGTCTCTAGATAATATTATAGATAATGTTGACATTTATGTAACTATAGTACCTGGATCAAAATCCTATGATATTCCTACAATAAATGGTATTAAATTCTTAACAGGAATGGGAATGGATGAAGAGTATAGCAAATTAAAAGAGTACTTAGATAAATAAGGAGAAAATAATGCTAACTAATATAGTTAATTATATATTAAATTTAGGAGCGGCAATATTTTTACCAATAATAATGATGATTTTTGGTTTAATAATGAAAATGAAGCCAAGAAGAGCAATTATTGCTGGTATAACCTTGGGTATTGCTTTTACAGGAATGAGTCTTGTTCTTGGATTTATGATGGATACGATTTCTCCAGTATCTACTGATTTAGCCAAAAGTACAGGATTAGACTTAAACACTGTAGATGTTGGATGGACAGCTATGAGCGCTATTGCTTGGGCTTGGCCTTATGCTATTTTGATGTTTCCTATACAATTAGGAATTAATATAGTTATGATGATTTTCAAATGGACTGACACATTAAACGTAGATTTGTGGAACGTCTGGGGAAAAATTTTTACAGCTACAATGGTAGCAGCTATTTCTGGAAATATGATATTTGGTTTTGTTGCAGCTATAATTCAAATTTTCTTGGAATTGAAATTAGCTGATATAAACCAAAAAAGAATCCAAGAAATAACCAATATACCAGGTGTTACTTGCACTCATTATATGACTTTGCAATGTTCATTAATGTATCCTATTGAAAAACTATTAGATAAAATTCCAGCATTAAGAAATTCAAAATTAGATTCTGATATGTTAAAAGATAAGATAGGAATTTTTGGAGAAAATAGTGTTATGGGACTAATTATAGGATCTTTTTTAGCACTAATTGCAGGATACAATGTAAGTGATACTCTAAATGTTGGAATGAAAGTAGCTACAGCTCTTGTACTATTTCCTATGGTTGCAAAGCTATTTATGCAATCTTTATCTCCAATATCAGATGCAGCTGGAGATTATATGAAAAATAAATTTAAAGATAGAGAAATTTATATAGGAATGGATTGGCCTTTTATGGCTGGACGTTCAGAATTATGGGTTGTTGCGATTATTCTTGTACCAATAGAATTGGGTTTATCATTTCTTTTTGCAAAATTTGGATGGAGTACTATCATACCATTAGCAGGAATAGTAAATGTAATAGTTGTAGTTCCAGCAATGATAGTAGCAAATGGAAATTTGATAAAAATGTTAATACAATCAATAATATTTACACCTGCATATTTAATAGTGTCGAGTAAATTTGCCCCTCATGTCACAGAATTAGCTAGACAAGTAGGAACTATTGATGTACCTGCAGGACAAAATATTTCATATTTTGGAGTTGAAGCTCCAATATTCAGATGGTCTATATCAGGACTTTTTGCTGGAGATTTTGTAGCAATAGGAATATTTGCCGTATTTGTAATATGTGTAATATATTATTTGAAAGGAATAAGAAAAGATTATATAAAGGAGGAAGAAAATGCTTGAAAATTTAAAAGATAAAGTCATAGAAATTTCTAAAGATGCTCAACAGTCAGGATTATGCAAACATAAATCTGGTAATTTTAGTATTCGTGATGAAAAGACTGGATATGTAGTAGTAACTCCTTCAAGTGTTGATAGAATGGAACTAAAAACAGAAGATATTTGTGTTGTTAATTTAGATGGTGAGATAATAGAATGTAGAGATGGAAGAAAACCATCTAGCGAAACTATGATGCACTTGGAAATATATAAGACAAGAAATGATGTAAGAGCTGTTGCTCATACTCATTCTAAATTCGCTACAAGCTTTGCTGTATTAGCAAAAAGGATTCCTGCAGTAATTTATGAAGTTGCAAGTATGGGATTAAAGGATGGATATGTTCCAGTAGCAAAGTTTGCAGTACCTGGAACAGTGGATTTAGCTAAAAGCGTTATAGAACCTGTAAAAAGAGCAGATTTATTTTTACTAGAAAAGCATGGAGGCGTTGCAGTTGGAGAAAATCTAGATGATGCATATTTAAAGGTCCAATATTTAGAGGAGCTAGCAGAGGTTTATTATAGAAGTCTAGTTATAAATAATGGAAAGGAACCTCCAGCATTTACAAGCGATCAGCTATCAGTATGGAAATATCCTGAAAAATTTGAAATTTAGGAGTTATTATGAAAAAAATTATTAATGATGCAAAAAATTATGTAGAAGATTTTGCAAATGGAATAGTTAATGCACATAGTGATAAAATCAAATTTTTAAATGATGATTTCAGAATTATAGTAAGAAATAACAACCCTAAGAAAGATAAAGTTGGAATAGTTACAGCAGGTGGAAGTGGCCATCTTCCACTTTTCTTAGGATATGTTGGAGAAGGCATGATAGATGGTTGTGCTATAGGAAATGTATTTGCATCTCCATCATCATCTAAGATGGAAGAGATGATAAAAGCTTGCGATTTCGGTAAAGGAGTTCTATGTCTATATGGAAATTATGGTGGGGATAATATGAATTTTGAAATGGCAACTGAAATGGTAGAATTCGATGATATTGAAACCATGCAACTTAGAGGTAAAGATGATATAGCAAGTGCTAGATTTGAAAAAAAAGATACTAGAAGAGGAGTTGCAGGCATTGTATATGCTTATAAAATAGCAGGAGCAGCTGCTGATTTAGGTTATGATCTTAAAGAAGTTTATAGCATAACCAAAAAGGCTATGGATAATATAAGAACCATTGGATTCGCATTAACTCCTTGCATAGTACCTGAAGTAGGAGAGCCTACCTTTAATATTAATCAAGATGAAATAGAAGTAGGAATGGGAATTCATGGTGAAGCAGGAATTGAAGTAAAAGAAATGATGACTGCCAAAGAAATTGCAGAATTTGCATTATCAAAAATAGAAGAAGAAATAAGCTTAAATAGCAAAGATAAAGTTTCAGTGATGATAAATGGATTAGGTTCTACTCCTCTTGAAGAACAATATATTTTATATAATGAAGTTTATAAAATAATTTCTTCTAAGGGAGTATCAATTGTAATGCCACACATTGGTGAATTTGCAACATCAATGGAAATGGCTGGAGTATCTATAACAATTTTTAAATTGGATGAACTTACAGAAAAATTGTTAAAATCTGTAGCAAAAACTCCATTTTATACAAACTTCAATAAATAGGAGAGACCATGAATAAAGATAATGTTTATGCTAGTTTAGTATCTATAAGAGATTTAATGGATGAAAATAAAAATTATCTAGTAAAATTAGATCAAAAATTTGGAGATGGGGATCTAGGTATCTCAATGTCAGAAGGATTTAATTCTTTAGTTAATAATTTTCCTGAAAACGAAACAGATATTGGCAAAATTTTCATGATACTAGCTAGAGACTTAAATGAAGCTGCACCTTCATCATTGGGAACGATAATTTCATTCTTTATTGTGGGAATAGCTAAAAACTTAAAGGGAAAAGAAGAATTTGATTTAGAAGAATTGATAAAAGCCTTAAGATCAGGTGCCAATAATATTAAGAAAAAAGCTAATTCAAAAAAAGGAGAGAAAACAATCCTTGATTCTTTAGAACCTGCTATAGAATCTATGGAATCTACCCAAAAATCTGATTTAAAAGATTACAATAAAGTATTAGAAACGGCAATGGAAGTTGCTAAAGAAGGATCAGAAAATACAAAAAATATGAGAGCCGTTCATGGAAGGGCTGCATATCATAATGAAAAAACTTTAGGAAGTATTGATGGAGGATCCTTTGTAGGATTTTTAATATTCAAAGGAATTTATGAAAGCATAGAAAATGATTAAATTAATAGCTATAGATGTTGATGGAACCTTATTGGATTCGAATAGAAAATTGCCTAAAGAAAATATAATGGCAATAAGAGAAATCAATAAAGAAAAAAGAAAAATTGTTATATCAACAGGAAGACCTTATAGTGGAATAGAAAGCATTTTAAAAAAGCTTGATTTGATTAGGAATAATCAATATTGTATTACAAATACAGGAGCTTTTGTAATGGAAAACAAATCAAAAAAGTCAATTATATTAAATACTTTAGATATAAAGGATTATAATTACTTAGAATCTTTAATTAAAGGATATAATCTACAATTATCAATCTATACCTCAAATGAAATATATAATTATTCAGATAGACCCAATAATGCCAGCTTACATGATAGTCGAATTTTGAAAATGAAAATAAAAACTCCAGATAAAAATTTCAAAAGTCCAATTGGAAGAATTAATGTGATGGGAGATAAAGAAGAAATAGATAAATTTCAAAATAAGTATCTCAAATTGCTGTCAGAAAATTATTATTTAATGAGAAATGAAACATTTAGCCTAGAAATATTAAATAAGAATTGTGGTAAAGGAAAAGCACTAAAAAAATTATGGGAATTTTTAGGAATAAAAATGAGTGAAGTTATTGCTATCGGAGATAATGAAAATGATATTGAAATGTTATCTTTTGCAGGAACAGGAATAGCAATGGGAAATGCAAACAGTAAAGTAAAAAAGAATGCAGATTTCATAACCAAGAGCAATGATGATTGTGGAGTTGCTTTTTTGATAAAAAATATTAATAATTTTTATAAATAGAATAATAAAGTGTATTAAATAATTTTTGGGAAATTTTAATACACTTTATTTTTGTTTTCTAATAAAAAGAACCAGCTATTATACTCTAATCTAATTGATAATTAGATTAAAGCTAATAGCTAGATTCTTTATGATTTATTTATTATTTATTTTCTTTTTCTACAACGGCTTGAGCTGCTGCAAGTTTTGCTATTGGAACTCTAAATGGTGAACATGAAACATAGTCAAGTCCTACATTGTATAAGTATTTAACTGTTGAAGGTTCTCCACCATGTTCTCCACAGATTCCTAAGTGAAGTTTACTATTTTGTTCTCTTCCTAATTTTACAGCATTTTCTACGAGTTTGCCTACTCCGTGTTGATCTAATACTTGGAATGGATCTTTTTCGAATATTCCTTTGTCTATATACATCTTTAAGAATTTGCCTGCATCATCTCTTGAGAATCCATAAGTCATTTGTGTAAGGTCGTTTGTACCGAAACTGAAGAAGTCTGTGATTTCTGCAATTTCATCTGCGAGTAGTGCCGCTCTTGGGATTTCTATCATTGTTCCTAATAGGTAGTCAACTCTATCGCCTTTTTCTTCAAAGACTTTTTCTATTTCTTCTGTGATTATATTTTTAACATAAGCTAATTCTTTTACATCTCCTGCAAGTGGGATCATGATTTCTGGACGGATATTTGTTCCATCTGCTTTTACATGAAGTGCTGCTTGCATTATAGCTCTTGCTTGCATTCTACCAATTTCTGGATATGCTATACAAAGTCTTAATCCTCTAAATCCAAGCATTGGGTTTACTTCTTGAAGTTCTGCTATTCTTGCTTTTACTTCAGCAACGCTCTTATCCAAGTCTTTTGCGAGAAGTCTGATTTCGTATTCTCCTTTTGGAAGGAATTCGTGAAGTGGTGGGTCGAGAAGTCTTACTGTTACTGGTTTATCTTGCATTAAGCTATAGATTTGATAGAAGTCGTCTTCTTGCATTGGAAGGATCTTCTCTAATGCTTTCTCACGTGTTTGTGTATCATCTGCAAGTATCATTTTTCTTACTTGGAAGATTCTATCTTCTTTAAAGAACATGTGTTCTGTTCTGCAAAGTCCGATTCCTTCTGCTCCAAATGTCAATGCTTGTCTTACATCTCTTGGGCTATCAGCATTTGTTCTTACCTTCATTTCTTTGATATCATCTACCCAGCTCATGAATTCACCGAAGTCTCCTTCAAGTTTTGGAGTTTCTTTTTCAATATCTCCTTCATAGATTTTTCCTGTTGATCCATCGATTGAGATTACATCGTCTTTTCCGTAAGTTTTGCCATTAACTTTAACTGTAGCATCTTTTTCGCTTACTATAAGATCATGTGCTCCTGATACGCAGCATTTTCCCATTCCTCTTGCAACTACAGCGGCATGTGATGTCATTCCTCCTCTTGCTGTGAGGATTCCTTTTGCAGATACCATTCCTTCTAGATCTTCTGGACTTGTTTCTTCTCTTACAAGTATAACTTCTTCGCCTTTTTCTGCTCTTTGTTTAGCTTCTTTTGCAGAAAATGCGATTTTTCCACTTGCTGCTCCTGGGCTTGCTGCAAGTCCTTGTGCGATTTGTTCATGTTCTTTTAATTTGTCTTCTTTAAATGTTGGATGAAGTAGTCCATCTAAGTCTTTTGGTGCAATTCTTGTTATTGCTGTTTTTTCATCGATAAGTCCTTCATGAACCATATCTACTGCAACTTTTACTGCAGCTTGTGCTGTTCTTTTACCATTTCTTGTTTGAAGTAAGAATAATTTTTTGTTTTCGATTGTAAATTCCAAATCTTGCATATCATGATAATGATCTTCAAGTGTTTTTACTGTCTTTGAAAATTCTTCATATACTTCTGGCATTTTTTCTTCTAGTGTTTTTATTTCTTGAGGAGTTCTAACACCTGCTACAACGTCTTCTCCTTGTGCATTCATTAGATACTCTCCGAATAATCTATTTTCTCCTGTTGCAGGGTTTCTTGAGAAGGCTACTCCTGTACCAGAATCATCTCCCATATTACCGAATACCATTGTTTGAACATTTACAGCTGTTCCCATTTTATCATCGATATCATTTAGTTTTCTATAAAGGATTGCTCTATCATTATTCCATGAAGCAAATACTGCTGTAATAGCTTTTTCTAGTTGTTCAGCTGGGTCTTGTGGGAATTCTTCTCCAAGTGCTTGTTTGTATACTACTTTGTATTTTTTAACTACATCTTTTAAATCTTCTGCTGTAAGTTGTGTATCAAGTTCTACGCCTTTTTCGTTTTTTTTATTTGTTAGAACTTCTTCAAATTTGTTTTTCTCAACTCCCATTGCAACGTCTGCAAACATTTGAATAAATCTTCTATAACTATCGAATGCAAATCTCTCATTATCTGTTAAGTTAGCAAGTCCAAGTACTGCTTGATCATTTAAACCAAGGTTTAGGATTGTATCCATCATTCCTGGCATTGAGATAGGGGCACCACTTCTTACTGATACTAATAATGGGTTGTCATTGTCTCCAAATTTCTTGTCATTTACTTTTTCAAGAGTTTTAACATGTTCTCTGATTTCTTCTTTAAGTGAATCCCAAAGTTTCTCATCTTCTAAGTAGAATCTTGCGCAAGCCTCTGTTGTTACTGTAAATCCATAAGGAACTCTAATCTTAAGATTAGTCATTTCAGCAAGGTTTGCACCTTTTCCTCCTAGAAGGGTTCTCATGTCCTTGTTACCTTCGTTAAAATCATAAACAAATTTTTCTGTCATTCTTTACTCCTCTCATATTCTTTTAAATTATTTAAGATTATTTCTGATATTTCTTCGAGAGCTTTATCGGAGGTATCGATTACTAAACATCCGATATCTTCCATAACTTCTTTAGAATAATTGATCTCTTTTCTTATTCTTTCGATGTCTGTGTATTGAGAATATCCTGATAGATTTAGTTGCTTCAATCTTTCTTTTCTAAACTTGGCTAAAATGTTTTCATCAACTGTAAGTCCATAAATTTTATGGGGGTCGATCTCAAAAAGTTCTTTTGGTATTTTAGAATCAAGTAATATAGGAATGTTGGCAACTCTAAATCCTTTGCTTGCAAGATATAGGGAAAGAGGCGTTTTAGATGATCTTGAGACTCCTATTATTGCTATATCGCAAAATTTGATTGCTGAAAAGTCTTTACCATCATCATATTTTAATGCAAAATCAATAGCATCAAATTTCTTAAAGAAACTTGTATTATACAAGCTATTTTTTGAAAAGATAGATTTGGGATCTTTTCCTAGTGCTCTTGCAATAGTTTCAATTGATTCGCTCATTATATCAATAGTGTCGATATTATGAACCTCTGCAAAATTCTTAATATAAATATTCATTTTTTTCTCTTGGAAAGAATGGTATATGATCTGGTTTGATTCATATATTAAAAGATATTTTAGTATTCTATCCAAACTATCAAGTTCTCTGATATTAGGGTATATGTTTATTTTTATATCATGATTGTCAAATTGATTAAGGCTTTGTTTTACAATTTGTTCGGTTGCATACCCTGAAGTATCTGAGAGAATATTGATAACCATTTCCATCAGCACACCTCTTTAAATAAAAAAACCAATCTGATATAATTATATCACACCAACAAAAAAACACAAATACGAAACTATATTTTTTTAAAAAAATCGAACTTTTTAAAACAATAAAGAAAGGGATAATCGTTTTTATAGTTTTTATTTAGCTTATTAGTCTGGCCTAATTTTTTATAAATTTTATGACATTATAAAAATTATATCTTGATCCTTATATATCAAATATTTCATAAATATTATTAATTAGATGGTTGAGCCTTTAATAGACCATTTCTAATTGACATATATACATAAAATGGTATTATTATATAAATAATATATTGACTTTGACAAAGAGGAGTAATAAATAATATCTATCACAGAGAGGAAATGTAGGCTGAAAGTTTCTTGGATGTTTTTATGAAGGTTAATTTGAAATAGTCAAATCGTACGCTTGCGATAAGAGCATTGAGAGCCTTTTTGGAATATAGGTGGTAACGCGGTTTATTCGTCCTATGTCAAAGCTCTTTTTTTATTTTGGGAGGAAAGATGAAGAAAGTATACGAACCACAAGAATTTGAAAAGAAAATTTATGATAAATGGGAAAGTGGAAATTATTTTGATGCAAAGATAGATAAAGACAAAAAACCATTTACCATTGTAATGCCACCACCAAATATAACTGGTAAACTTCACTTAGGGCATGCTTTAAATAATACAATACAAGATATTCTAATAAGATATAAGAGAATGCAAGGCTATGAGGCTTGCTGGATTCCAGGAACAGATCATGCTTCAATTTCAACTGAAGCAAAAGTTGTAGAATCTCTTAGAAAACAAGGTCTTAGCAAAGAAGACTTGGGAAGAGATAAGTTTCTAGAAAAATGCTGGGATTGGACTTATGAATATGGTGGAACAATAAAAAAACAACTTCGAACAATAGGAGTTTCTTGCGACTGGAAAAGAGAATCTTTCACAATGGATGAAAATCTTACAAGAGCCGTAAAATTCGTGTTCAAGAAGATGTATGATGAAGGGTTAATTTATAGAGGAAATAGAATTGTAAACTGGGATCCTGTTGCAAAGACAGCAATATCTGATGCAGAAGTTTACCATAAAGATATAGATGGTAATTTATGGTATATAAGATATTACTTTGAAGATAGTAATGATTATATAACAATTGCAACGACTAGACCTGAGACTATGTTTGGAGATTTGGCAGTTGCAGTAAATCCAGAAGATGATAGATTTAAAGATAAAATTGGCAAAAATCTTATAGTTCCAGTAGTAAATAGAAAAGTCCCATTAATAGAAGATAGCTATGTAGATATGGAATATGGTACAGGACTTGTAAAGATAACACCCAGCCATGACCCTAATGACTTTGAGGTAGGACAAAGACATGACCTTGGACAATGCATAGTAATAGAAGAAGATGGAACTATTTCTAAAGGTTATGGAAAATACTCTGGACTTGATAGACTTCAAGCTAGAAAATTAATAGTAGAAGAATTAAAAGAAAAAGGCAATCTTGAGAAAATTGAGAAAATAAATCATGCAGTAGGATTTAGTGAGAGAACAGATGCAATGATTGAATCACTTGTATCAAAACAATGGTTTGTAAAAATGCAAGATCTCGCAAAAGACTGCATAAGAGAATATGAGAATGGAAATCTAAAATTAATTCCGGATTCTCAAGGTAAGACTTACCTAAATTGGCTTAATAACATAAAAGATTGGTGTATATCAAGACAATTATGGTGGGGACATAGAATACCAGTATTTTTCACAGATGATGGAGAAATAATAGTTTCAGAAGATGAACCGGATGAAAATGGAATGTTAGAAGGAGTACATGTAACTCAAACAGAAGATACACTTGATACATGGTTCTCATCTGCGTTGTGGCCATTTGCGACTTTAGGTTGGCCTAATGAAACAGAAGATTTCAAATATTTCTTCCCTACAGATATGCTTGTAACAGGATATGATATTATATTCTTCTGGGTAATAAGAATGGTATTCTCATCACTTCACAATACAGGAAAGCTTCCTTTTGATCATGTACTTTTCACAGGACTTATAAGAGATTCTCAAGGTAGAAAGATGAGCAAATCTCTAGGCAATGGAGTAGATCCAATAGATGTAATAGATAATTATGGTGCAGATGCACTAAGATTTACATTAATTACTGGAAATTCTCCAGGAAATGACATGAGATATGATGAAAAGAGAGTAAGAGCAAGCAGAAACTTTGCCAATAAATTATGGAATGCTTCAAGATATGTACTTATGAACTTAGAGGAAAATGATGATATTAGCTTTAAAGATATAGATCTTGAACTTGAAGATAAGTGGATTCTAAAAAGACTTAATAATTGTATAGAAGAAGTTTCAAGAAATCTTGATAATTATGAGATAGGAGTTTCAGCAAAGAGAATAGAAGATTTTATTTGGAATGAATACTGCGATTGGTATATAGAATTTACTAAGGAAAGATTATATGGCAAAGATGAAGAGAGAAAAAATAATGCAAAGAAAGTTCTAATCTATGTATTAACACAAGCACTTAAGCTTTTACATCCATTTATGCCATATATAACAGAAGAAATCTATTCATATCTTCCTAATAAAAAGGACATGCTAATAGTTGAAGATTTCCCAGAAGTTGTAGAAGAATTTAATTTCGATAAAGAAGAAAAAGAAGTAAATACAGCAATAGAGGTAATAACAGCAATTAGAAATCAAAGAGCTGAGCTAAATGTATCTTATAAGACTAAGCAAGACTTGATATTTATAGCAGCAAATGAAGATAAGAAAGAAGAGCTAAGAGCTATTCAAAACGAATTTATAAATTTAGCTAGTGCAAAAGATATTACCATAAGCACAAATATAGATAAGCCAGAAAATGCTATAACACTTGTATTTAATGAATTTACTCTTTATATGCCACTTGATGATTTGATGGATTATAACAAAGAAAAAGAAAGATTAGAAAAAGAGATAGATAAGATAACAAGTGAAATAAAAAGAGCATCTGGAAAACTTTCCAACGAAAATTTCGTAAATAAAGCTCCAAAGGCACTTGTAGAAAAAGAAAAAGAAAAATTAGAAGATTATAAGAAGCTTCTTGAAAAAAGCAAGATAAGTCTAAAAGAAGTGAAAGCAAAATTAAATGATTAGAGAAATACTTCAAAAATACAATTTATATGATTACAAATATAAACTTATTCATATAACTGGTACAAATGGAAAAGGATCTGTTGGGAAATACATCTCAACAGGTCTTTTCTCAAGTGGAAAAAGCGTAGGACATTTTCAATCTCCTCATATATTAAAAGAAAATGAGAGAATATCTTACAATCTTAAAAATATAACAGATAATGAATTTGAAATTTACAAAAGAAAAGTACTAGATATTGAAAATAAAGAGAAAGTCGAATTTACATATTTTGAGAAGTTCTTTGTAATGGCAATGCTTTATTTTAAAGACAAAAATCCAGAATATGTAGTTATGGAAGTTGGCATAGGAGCAAAAGATGACGTAACCAATCTTCTTAATAAAAAAAGATTATGCGTATTTACAAAAATATCGATAGATCACAAGAAGAGACTTGGAAATACGATAGAAGATATTGCAAAAAATAAATCCTATCTAATGAGAGATAATGTAGATAATGTATCAATTTATCAAAAAGAATCTGTAGAAGAGATTTTAAAACAAAAAGCAAAAGGAAATATTGATTTTGTCGAAAAATCTAATATAAAAATAACAAAAGATGGATTTTACTACAAAGATTATTATTTTAATAAAAATATTCCAAATTATAAAATGGAGAATATTGCTCTTTCTATTAGAGCATTGGAAAAGCTTAATATATCATTAGATAATGAAATCTTAAATAATATATTAAATACAAATCTTATAGGAAGATTTCAAATTGTAAGGGAAAATCCTACAATAATAGTTGATGGGGCACACAATGATGGTGCAATAACTTCTTTATTTCAAAATTTTGATAAGAAAGTGTATGTTATATTTCAATCAAGATTTGATAAAGATATAGAAAAATCCTTTAATATTGTAAAAGAAAATTCAAAAGAGATAGTTATAACATACATAAAAGATGTTAAAGGACATAGTTTTGATAATTATAAGAAAATGAATTTAGAAGATGCAATAAATTATTTTTTGGATAAATCAACTAAAGATGATATCATTTTAATAACAGGATCGCTATATCTTGTAGCGGATGCACTTAAAATATTGGAGTAAAAATGTATAATGAATTTTCATATATTTATGATAAATTAAGCTTTGACATTGATTATAAGAAATACAGCGAAAATATCATAAAAATCATAGAAAAAGAAAAAATAAATACAGAAAATGCCCTAGAGCTTGCAGCAGGAACAGGAAGACTAAGCGAATATCTAATAGATAAATTTAAAAACTATGATGCACTAGATTATTCTAGTGATATGCTAAGTGTATTTCAAAAGAAAAACTATCCCAATGTGAGATTTTTTAATATGGATATGGTAGAATTTCTAAATAAAAATAGCTATGATGTTATAATAATACTTCTGGATTCTATTAACTATATTACAGATAAAGATAAACTCATAAAACTTTTTGAAAATTGTTATTGCAATTTAAAGGAAGAAGGGATTTTGATATTTGATATAAATAGTCCAGAAAAAATAATAAATGTATTTGGAAATGAGAGTTATGTTTATGAATACGAGGACATATTCTACACTTGGGAAAATGAATTTGATGGCAAATTTGTAGATATGTATCTTAATTTCTTTGTAAAAGAAAATGACAGATACAAAAGAATAGAAGAATATCAAAAAGAAAGATTATATTATCCCAATGAGATAGAAGAGATTCTAGAAAATATTGGATATATAAATATCAAAAATTTTGACGAAGATACAATGAAAGAAACTAACTCTAATACAATGAGAATACTTTTTAAAGCAAAAAAAGAAAAGGAAGATTAGATGGCAAGAGGAATTGTAAAAAATTTTGATGAGAAAAGAGGATTTGGATTTATAACATCTGAAGGCGGCTTGGATGCATTTGTCCATTATTCTGATATAAAAAGTGATGATAAATACAAAACTCTTACTAGTGGAGAAGAAGTCAAATTTGAGCTTATTGATTCCGAAAGAGGTCTTAAAGCAATAAATGTAGAAAAAATAAAAAAATAATTTGACAAAAATTTAATATAGGTTATAATGTAAAGGTAGTCACAATTTGAAACAACAATTGTCGATTAGCCCAGATAGCTCAGTTGGTAGAGCAGAGGACTGAAAATCCTCGTGTCGTTGGTTCGATTCCGACTTTGGGCACGCGGAAATGGCTCAGAGGTAGAGCATCGCCTTGCCAAGGCGAGGGTCGCGGGTTCGAATCCCGTTTTCCGCTCCAACTGGCGTCTTAGCCAAGTGGTAAGGCAGAGGTCTGCAACACCTTTATCCCCAGTTCGAATCTGGGAGACGCCTCCAGATATAGACCTTTAAGATTAATCTTAAGGTCTTTTTTTGTATAAAAGATTAGAGGTATTATGTTATTAATTAGCAACAAATTAAATAATGATTTGAAGAGATTTCTAGATGATAAAAATATAGAGTATACTTTAACAAATGATAATCCAAACCTTATGGAAGGAATATCAGATCATCCTGATTTGTCAGTATTTAAAAGATCTGATGGAAAGATAGTAGTAGATAAAAATCTCTATGGCTATTATAGTGAAAATCTAAAAGGATTTGACATCATAAAAGGAGATAGTGTATCAAAAAAATATCCCTTGGATGCTATATATAATATTGTGGAAGGAAGAGATTTTTATATACATAATAATTATACTGAAAAATCAATAGAAAAATATCTAAATGATAACAAAAAGAAGCATCTTTTTGTAAAACAAGGTTATACAAGTTGTTCAATACTAAAATTTCCACATGATATATTTTTTACAAGCGATTATGGAATATATAAGAGTCTAAAAGATAAAATAAAAATCTATCTTTTGCCAAAAGAAGAGATCTTTTTAAAAGGATTTGACAATGGATTTATAGGTGGAACAAGCGGAATTATTGATGACAATTGTGTTATTTTTACAGGAGATATTAGAAAGTTAAATTCTTATGATATAATAAAGAAAGTTTCTTATGATAATAATATAAAACTATTGTATCCTAATACACAATTAGTTGATTTGGGTTGCATTATGAATATAGGAGGATAAATGAATATAGTAAAACCATCTACGATTGCTGGTGTAATGGAATTATTGCCTGAAGATCAGTTAGTATTTGATAAATTCAAAAACACAATAGAAGAAAAATTCAAGAAATATGCTTTTTTGCCAATAGAAACTCCTGTTATAGAAAAAGACGAGGTTTTATTTGCAAAAGGTGGCGGAGAAACAGAAAAACAGATTTTTAGAATTGACAGTGAATCAAAGAACATGAGCTTAAGATTTGACCTTACAGTTCCTCTTGCAAGATATGTTTCAGAGCATTTTTCTAATCTTAACTTTCCATTTAAAAGATATCAGATTGCAAAAGTCTACAGAGGAGAGAGAAATCAAAAGGGAAGATATAAGGAATTTTATCAATGTGATATAGATATAATTGGAAATGACAAATTATCAATATATAATGATGCCCAACTTCCACTTGTAATCTATGAGATATTCAAAGAATTGGATTTTGATGGAGTAAAATTTCACATAAATAACAGAAAAGTTTTAAATGGATTCTTAAATTCGCTTGATATTACAAATACAGAAGAAGTTTTAAGAATTATAGATAAAATCCAAAAGATAGGCTATGATAAGACAAAATCACTTCTGATGGAGCTTTCTTTAGAAGAAGATATATGCGATGAAATTCTTCAATTCATTTCAAATAAAAAGAGCAATAAAGAAATAATAGAAGAATTAAAATCAAAAGATCTAAATGATCTTTATAAAGAAGGTCTAAGTGAATTAGAAAAAGTCTATAATTATATGATAGAATTTAAAATTCCTGATAATAATATAAAGATAGATCTATCGATAACAAGAGGTCTAGATTACTATACATCAACTGTATACGAGACTTTCCTAGAAGGATACGAAGAGATAGGTTCTGTATGTTCAGGTGGAAGATATGATAATCTAGCAAGTAATTTCTCCAAGCAAAAACTACCAGGAGTTGGAATGAGCATTGGACTTACAAGATTATTCTATCAATTCCAGAATATTGGAATAGTTGATAAATTTAGAGAAAATTATCTTGATGTTCTTCTAATACCTATGAAAGAAGAATACAATTTCTATCTTATAGAATTATTGAATAAGCTTAGAGATAAAGAAATAAAATCTGATATATATCTTGAAGATTCTAAGATGAAAAAGAAATTCAATTATGCTGATAAGATAAATGCGAAATATGTAATTATCGTAGGTGATGATGAATTTAATTTGAAAAAATATTCTTTAAGAGATATGAAAACAGGAAGTCAAGAAACATTGGAATTAGAAGAATTAGTTGAAAAATTAACGAAATAGAAAAAGCCAGAGATAACATCTCTGGCTTTTCTTTAATGCTTACTATTATATTGACAAAATTTTGCTATTAGATTTAACTAATTTTACAAAGATATTAACATCTTTGTCAAAAAAATATCCTACATTGACATATTAATATTAGTTTAATATTATATATAGAAATTAGACATACAAAGAAGGAGACTATTATGGATAGTTTATTGAAATTAAATGCTACTATAAATAATTTCGTCTGGGGAGTACCGATGATTATTTTACTTCTTGGAATTGGAAGTTTTCTTTGTGTGAAAACTGGATTTTGGATTTACAGAAATTTTGGCTATATAATGAAAAATACATTTGGAAAGATTTTTGAAAAAGAAAATGCAGATGATAGCACAATTACACCTTTTCAAGCTATGAGTACAGCCCTTGCAGGAACAATTGGAACAGGAAATATTGTTGGTGTTGCAACTGCGATTTCTTTTGGTGGACCTGGAGCAATTTTTTGGATGTGGATTGCAGCTATTATTGGAATGACAACTAAATTTGCAGAAGTTACATTAGCACTATCTACAAGAGAAAAAGGAACTGATGGAACATATACAGGTGGCCCGATGTATTATCTTTCAAAGGGAGTTAATAGCAAATTTCTTGCAATTATATTTTGCATCTTTGGAATAATTGCTCCTTTAGGAACAGGGGCTTTGGTTCAATCAAATTCTATTGCTACAAGCTTAGAAGATACATTTGGGTTTAATTTACGCATATCAGGAATTATAATTGCAATACTTATGGCTTTAGTTATAATTGGTGGTATAAAAAGAATTGGATCTTTTGCATCAAAGATTGTTCCTATAATGTCCTTGTTCTATATAATTGGTGCTATAGTTATTTTATTTATACAAAAAGATAAGCTTGGATCAGCTTTTTCTTTGATTTTTAAGTCAGCTTTTAATCCATCTGCAGCAGGAGGAGCATTTGCAGGAAGTAGCATAATGCTTGCTATAAGATGGGGACTTGCAAGAGGAATTTTTACAAATGAAGCAGGAATTGGTACAGCTCCTATAGCACATGCTACAAGTCATACCTATCATCCTGTAAAACAAGGGATTTGGGGAAGCTTTGAAGTTTTTACTGATACTATAATTGTATGCACAATGACAGCTTTAGTAATACTTACAAGTGGTTTGTGGAAAGATCCTAGTATAGAAGGTATTGTTCTAACTTCTAGAGCATTTTCTTCAGCTTTACCTATTGGAAGATATATTGTAAATATAGGACTTATACTATTTGCATTTACAACAGCTGTATCTTGGAATTACTATGGAGAAAAATGCATCCAATTTATTACAAAATCTCATAATGTAAAAATCTTTTATAGAATTTTATACATAGCTCTTTGCTTTGTAGGTTCAATTGGAGGATTAAAGGTAGTATGGGATATTGCTGATACTTTTAATGGTCTTATGGCAATACCGAATCTTATAGGATTGTTTATCTTATCAAATGCTATAAGAAATCTTTTGAAAGACTATATAAAATCTCAAAAAGAGAATAGAAAGAAAGATTATAATTTAACTTATGAGAACAAATGGAAAGAATTTTTCTAAAATCCTTGACATTATATGTATTTATTAGTATACTATTTGAGTAATTTAAGAAGTACTCGTTACTCACCTATTGGATTTATCTTAATGGGTTATAATTTTATTATTTTATAATGATAGGATTTGATGCGGGTACTTTTACCCGCTTTTTTATTTACTTAGGAGGTGTTAGTATAAAAGAGCTTCTAATCAATGAACAAATCAGAGACAAAAAAGTAAGATTGATCGATGAAGATGGTACACAAATAGGAGTTGTACCAATAAATGTTGCTTTAGAAAAAGCACAATCAAAAAACCTAGATTTGGTATGTATGTCACCTAAGGCAAATCCTACTGTTTGTAAGATTATGGATTATGGAAAATACAGATATGACACAATCAAAAAAGAGAAGGAAGATAAAAAGAAACAAAAGACCATCCAAGTAAAAGAGGTAAGATTTTCTGTAAACATTGAAACTCACGACCTTGAAACAAAGGCTAATCAAGCAAGAAAGTTTATCCAAAACGGAGATAAAGTAAAAGTTTCTGCAAGATTTAGAGGAAGAGAACTTGGACATAAAGAATTAGGTTATGATGTATTAAATGAATTTATTGAAATACTAGGCGATGATGCAACAGTTGATGTAAAACCTAAGATGGAAGGACGTAGCCTAGTTATGTACCTTGTAGAAAACACAGATAAATAGGAGGAAATAATGGGAAAATTAAAAACTCATAGAGGAGCAGCTAAGAGATTTAAGATAACTGGAACAGGTAAGGTTAAAAGACCTAAAGCTTACAAAGGACACCTTACAGCTAAAAAGTCTGCTACAAGAAAGAGAAATTTAAGAAAGAGCACTGTAGCTTATAAAGCTGATCAAAAGAAAGTTAAACGTGCTTTAGGAAAATAGGAGGGAATAATGGCAAGAGTTAAAAGAGCAATTAATGCTAAAAAAAGACATAAAAAAGTATTAAAACAAGCTAAAGGATACTATGGTTCAAAACACGCTTTATTTAAAACTGCAAATCAAGCTGTTATGAAATCACTTGACTATGCTTATATCGGAAGAAAAAGAAGAAAGAGAGATTTCAGAAAACTTTGGATTGCAAGAATCAATGCTGAAGCTAGAGTAAATGGAATGAGCTATTCAAAATTCATGGGTGGACTTAAAAAAGCAAATGTTGATATTAACAGAAAGATGCTCTCAGAATTAGCAGTTTCTAATCCACAAGAATTCAAAAAATTAATTGAGATAGCTAAAAACGCTTAATGATAGAATCAGACTCAAATAAATTTTTTAAAAATTTAAAGAAATTACAACAAAAGAAATACAGACAAAAAACCCAAACATTTTTAATAGAATCAAAAAAATTAGTAGAAGAAGCAATCAAAAGTAACTCTAAGATTATTGATATAATTGTAAATGAAGATTACATCAAAAATCATAAACTATATGATTACAAGACAGTTATTCTTAAAAACGAGCTTTTTAGTAAGTTGAGTAATCTCAATAATCCCGAAGGAATCATGGCAAGGGTTAAGATTGTTGATAGGAATTTAGAATTTAATGATAAAATTTTGATTTTAGATAATATTAACGATCCAGGGAATATGGGAACTATCATAAGAAGTGCAGAAGCTTTTGGTTTTTATGATATTATACTTACTAATGACTGTGTAGATATTTATAATTATAAATCTCTTAGAGCATCAATGGGATCTGTATTTCGAGTTAATGTTGTAGTTAAAGATATAAATTACATCAAGAAACTTAGAAAAGATTATGTAATCTTAGCATCCTCAATGGATGGAATAGATTATAGACAAATAAATGATAAGAAACTTGCACTTATAATAGGTAATGAAGCTAATGGAATATCAGATGAATTATTTGAAATTTCAGATAAAAAGATTAAAATACCTATGAGAGGCGAAAACGAATCTTTAAATGCGGCTATAGCTGCTTCAATCCTAATGAATGGATTAAACCAGTGAGACGAAAAGACATATATAAACTTTCGAAACAGCAAGTGATGTTGATGAGAGATCATTCGAATAGTCTATATGTATTCCTCGTTGAGGGTAAGGTGAAATTATAGTAGCCAAGACGGTGATGCGTTATAATCATTAGAGTGGGTTTATTGACCAATTGAGGTGGTACCGCAGATTATTCTGTCCTTTTATGGACAGTTTTTTTATTGGAGGAAAAAATGAAAGATCAAGTTTATAAGATAACTGAAACTGCAAAAAAAAGAATTGATGATGCAGTTAGTTTAAAAGAGCTTAATGATATAAAAGTAAAGTATCTAGGCAAAAAGGGAGAAATCACTTCTCTATTAAAATCTCTTTCATCATTATCTAAAGAAGAAAGACCTGCTATGGGCAAACTTCTAAATGAAAAGAGAAATGAAATTGATAAATTAATATTAGAAAAGACTGAATATTTAAACAAAGAAAAATTAAATATCAAAGTTAAAGAAGAAACTATCGATGTAACTGCAAATAGAAACAAGCATGATGTTGGACATTTTAGTCTTATAAATCAAACAATGGCAGAGCTTGAAGGATTATTCCAAAAAATGGGGTTTGATGTTGTATCAGGTCCTGAGATAGATACAGTTGCAAATGTGTTCGATGACCTAAATTCTCCTAAAAATCATCCATCAAGAGATTTGACAGATACTTTCTATCTTAGCGATAATGTTGTATTAAGACCTCATACATCATCAGTTCAAATAAGAGTTATGAAACAGGGTAAACTTCCAATAAGAATGGTTTCTGCAGGAAGAACTTTTAGAAATGATGAAGTCGATGATACACACTCTCCAATGTTTCACCAAATGGAATGCTTGGTTGTAGATGAGGGAGTATCTTTGGCAAATTTAAAAGATACAATAAATATTTTTATAAAAAATATGTTTGGCGATGATGTAAAGACAAGATTTAGACCACATTATTTCCCATTTACAGAACCATCACTTGAAGTTGACGTAACTTGTCCTATATGTAAGGGAAAGGGATGTGATGCATGCAATCATACAGGTTGGTCAATGGAATTATTGGGAGCTGGCATGGTTCATCCAAATGTATTAGAAAATTGTGGCATAGATTCAGAGAAATACACTGGATTTGCTTTCGGAATGGGAGTTGATAGAATTGCTATGGTAAAACATGGAATAAATGATATAAGACTTCTATACGATAATGACAAGAGATTTATTGAACAATTCTAGGAGGAGATATGTCAGCACCTATTAAATGGATAAAAGAATATGTAGATTTGGATAAAAATTTGATGGTTTATACAGATAGACTTTCTGAGACAGGAAGCCATGTTGATTCTGTAAATAGATATACATCAGATATAAAATCAATTAAAGTAGGAAAAGTTTTAGATATAAGAAAGCATGAGAACGCTGACAAATTATTTGTACTTAACATAAGAACAGATAAGGATGTTACTATAGTTACAGCAGCAAAAAACGTAAAGAAAGATGACTATGTTTTGGTTGCACAAAGTCCTACAAAATTTGATAATGGTAATTTGATAGAAGATCATGAGTTTTTTGGAGTGGTTTCACAAGGTATGCTCGTATCATATATGGAGCTTGGATACCCAGACAGTGTAATACCTAAGAAATTTAAAGATGGAGTAATAGTATTAAATGGGGAATTTAAAGAAGGAGAAAAGCTAATAAATGTATTGGATTCAAATTCTCCAGTAATAGAATTTGAGATAACTCCAAATAGACCAGACTGTCTTTCTATAATAGGACTTGCAAGAGAGTTTGCAGCAAGCTTTGATACAAAAATCAAACTTCCAGATACAAGCTTTAAAGGAGTAGATGAGAAATTCTATGATTATATGAATAAAGTAGATCTCAAATCCAAAAGTTGCAAGAGAATTATAACAAGAGTTATAAAAGATGTAACAATAAAAGATTCTCCTCAATGGTTACAAAACTATCTAATGCTTGCAGGAGTTAGACCTATTAATAATATAGTAGATATTACAAATTTTGTAATGCTTGAATATGGACAACCACTACATGCTTATGATTTAGATAAATTAAATAACAAAACTTTAATTGTAAGAGACGCAAGAGAAAATGAAGTTGTAGAAACATTAGACGGAGTTGAAAGAAAGCTTGATAGCTCAATGCTTGTAATCTCAGATGATAAAAATGCAATAGGAATTGCAGGAATCATGGGTTCATTGGAATCTGAAGTTACAGAAGATACCAAAAACATCTTATTGGAATCAGCATGCTTTGATAAAGATTCAATAAGAAAGACTTCTAAGATGTTACAATTAAGAAGTGAAGCGTCATCAAGATTTGAAAAAGGTGTAGAAGTTGAGCTTTGTGAACAAGCTTCAAATAGAGTTATGAATCTAGTAGAAAAGCTAGGCATTGGAACTGTTATAAATGACAAAGAAGACTTGGGAATAAAACAAAGCGAAGAAGTTTTAGTTGATTTAAGAATACAAAGATTAAACTTATTATTAGGAACAGATTTTGATAAAGAAATAGCCAAAAAATATCTTGAGCTTTTGGAATTTGAAATAGTAGAAGAAAGTGAAGAAAAGCTTAAAGTAAGAATTCCTTATTTTAGAGGCGATGTTAGAATTGAAGTCGATCTAATAGAAGAGATAGCAAGATTATATGCCATTAAAAATATCGAAGATAAGCCATTACATTCAGCTTTAAAACAAGGTAAGAAGGATGATTTAAGAGAATTATCAGATGATCTAAAAATAAGCTTATTCGGACAAAGATTTGATGAAATTTCAACATATTCATTTATCTCACCAAAAGTTTATGATAAGCTTATGATAAAGGATGAATCGAGATTAGGAGAAATTGTAAAAATCATAAATCCATTAGGAGAAGATTTCTCTGTTATGAGAACAACACTTATCTCAAATATGTTAGAGACAATTTCTAAGAATATAAAAAGAAAGCAAGATGATCTAAGATTCTATGAAATAGGAACAGTATTTAAAAAATCAAATGAAAAGCTTCCTTATGAGAAAAAGAATCTTTGCATGGCACTTTTTGGAAATTATGATTTCTATGATCTAAAAGATATGTTCATAAAATCAATGGAAAATATTGGAGTATATGGATTTGATTTTGAAAAAGAACAAAATCTAAAAACTTTCCATAAAGGAAGATGTGCGAATATCTACTTAGATGGAGAAAAAGTTGGAGTTATAGGACAAATATCTTATGAATTAAGAGATAATTTTGAGATAAAAAACGGAGCTTATGTATTAGAAGTTGAATTAGATAAAATTCTAAAATATAGAAAACCAATCAAAAAATACAAAACTCTTCCTAAATATCCTGCAATAGAAATAGATTTATCCTTAGTATGTGATAGAGAATTGGAAGTTAAGAATATAGAAGATATAATCAATAGTAAAGGAAATGGATTAATCAAAAATATCGAATTATTTGATATCTATACAGGAGATCAGATTGATAAAAACAAAAAGTCTGTATCATATAGATTGATCTTTAGAAGTGATGATAAGACATTAAATGACGAAGAAATCAATCCTATAGTAGATGATATAATCGAAAATCTCAAACAAATAGGAGTTGATTTGCGTAGTTAGGAGGATTTTTAATGCAGGCAAATAAAATCAAAGTAGTAATAAATGGAATGACTTATACTCTTGTAACTGATAAGAGTGAAGAGGAAACTAAAAAAATCGCAGATTATGTAAATAAGACTATAAAAGAAATAGATGATAACAAGTTAACTCAAACTATGACAACAGTACTTGCAAGTATTAATATTACAGATGATTTGTTAAAACTAAAAGAAAACTACGATAAATTAAAAGAGGAATCAGAAGAACCACTAAGACTTTTCCCTAAATTAAAACAAGAATATGATCTTGTAAATGATAGATTATCTTCTACAAAGGAAAAATATGAGAAAAGTAATGATGAATTAATAAAGTCTGCAAAGAAAATTGAAGAATTAAATTCAACAATTGATAGCCTAAATAAAAAGATAAATTCTTACAGGAAAGATTTAACTAAAAAAGACGAAGATCTCAATAAACTTAGAAATGAAATCAACACAATTCAAAGAAGAAATTCTAGATATCAAAAGGAAATAGAAGAACTTCAAAAGGAGATTAAATGATAAAGACAGAAATATTGGCACCTGTTGGAAATTATGAAATGCTATTAGCTGCTATAAGTGCAGGTGCTGATAGTTTCTATCTTGCAACAGATGATTTCGGGGCCAGAGCTTATGCCAAAAATTTTGACATAGATAATATAGAAGAGATTATAGATTATATTCACCTATTAAACAAAAAAGTATATATAACTTTAAATACTCTTATAAAAGATAAAGAACTTAATAAAAGCTATGAATATGCAAAAAAGCTTTATAATTATGGAGCCGATGCCTTTATAATTCAAGACCCTGGATTTTATGAAATCTTAAGAAAAGATTTTAAAGATATACAATATCATGCATCTACTCAAATGGCAGTAAGAGATTATGAAGGGGCAAAATTTCTAAAAGATATTGGATTTGATAGAATAGTGATTGCAAGAGAAACCCCGTTTTCTGAGATACAAAAGATAAAAAAACTTGATATTGATCTAGAAGTATTTATCCATGGTTCAATATGCGTTTGTATATCAGGGGAATGTCTTATGAGTTCTTATCTTGGAAGAAGATCTGCAAATAGGGGAAAATGTGCAGGTCCTTGTAGGAAAATGTATGAAATAGAAAATCCGAATGGAGAAAAAATAACCAAAATTCCAGATTATTTTTTAAACATGAGAGATCTTTCCACAATAGATATGGTAGATAGACTAGAAGAAATAGGAGTTGATTCTTTAAAAATTGAAGGAAGAATGAAAACTGCTGAATATGTCTATAACAGTGTAAAAAGCTATAAGGATAAGCTAAATTACAACAGATATGATAAAGATAATCTAATAGATATATCCAATAGAGGTTATACAAAAGGATTCATATTTGGAGAAAATAAAGACTTTGTATCATTAAAAAAAGATCAAAGAAAACATAGAATGGTAGGAAGAATAATAGATTCCAATGGCAAAAAGATAAAGCTAAATTCTGATATAAAAGATAAGACTATTGTTCAAATAACAACTGATAAAAACAAAAATCTGCCTTTTACGGCTACAAGAGATTATAAAGCATTTGATACTATAGATCTTGTTGGGTTTAATGATGCAAAAATAAATAGCAAAGTATATGTATTAAATTCTTCAAAAGCTAAGTTTTCTACAGAATATGAAAAGCTAGAAATAGATATGAAATTTGTTGCAAGCGTTGGAAAGAAAGCTTATTTAACTATAAAATACAATGATTATGAAGTTAGTGTTTCTACACAAGAAAATATAGATAGAGCAAAAAAGATAAATATAAGAAAAGAAGATATACTAGAAAATTTATCAAAGCTTAATGAAACTATCTATGAACTTAAAAATTGCAATATAGATATAGATGATGACATTTTCATAAAGAAAAAGGACATCAATAAGCTAAGAAGAAGTGCGATAGAAATTTTAAATAACAAGAGACTAGAAAAGTGTAAACATAATCTAAATTCAAAATATATATCCAATAATATAAATAAACAATTTGAAAGAGAAATTAATATTGAAATCAAAAACACAAAAAATATTGATCTTGATATTTTAAAAGACTATGACAATATTTATGTTAGAGAATATAGTAATGAACTTTTGGAATTTGATAATATTTATTATATCTTAGAGATGGAAAAGATAGATGTAGATAAATTTATAAAATTCATAAAAGATAACAATATCAAAGGCGTTGTAATAAATAATTATTCATATCTTTATTATCTTAATGATTTTATAGAAAATAATATAAAGATAAGAATTGGAAGAAAGACGAATTCATTTAATAGCGAAACTTTCAAATACTATGATAAGTTTAGTGAGATGATTTGTTCAAGTGTGGAATGTGATTTTGATTCTATAAATGATTTTTCCAAAAGTTATCCTACTGAAGTAATGGTTTATGGTAGGTTAGATGTGATGACAATGAAATTTTGTCCATTATCTACAATAAAATCATGCAATCTTAAAGGATGTGAAAATTGTAATTTCAAAAAAGGATATTTTCTTATAAATGAAGAAAATGATAAATTCCTTATTGAAAGAACTCATGGATATACTAAGCTTTATCCTAATGATTATATGAATGTAGATATTAAAAAATTAGATAAAAGTGTAAGCCTTTTATATGTATTAAATGATGATAGGAAATTTACAAAAAGAAAAATCGCAAATATTAATTACGATAGAGGTGTAATTTAATGCAAGAAGAAAGCCTTAAAATTCTCGAATTTGATAAGATTTTAGAAAATTTACAAAACAAGGCAAGAAGCAATATAGTAAAAGAAGAACTCGGAAAGATAAGACCTTCAACTGATATATACTTTATAAATAAAGAGCTAGATTATACTAAAGATATGATAGATACTATGGAAGAAACTGGAAATTTCGATATATTTGGGCTTTATGATTTTAACGATATTATAGTATATATTAGAAAAAAAGGAATTCTAACTCCACAGGAATTGCTAAAAGTTGCAGATTTTCTAAGAGTTAGCGAGTATCTTAAAGAGTTTTATCCCAAAATAGAAAAAGAAAGTATAAAAGATTTATTTTATAGATTAGATACAAATGAATTCTTAAGAAAAGAAATAGAAAGATCGATAATATCTGATGATGAGATAAATGATAATGCATCATCAAATCTTAGATCTATTAGAAGAAGAAAAGACAGAAAAGAAGAAGAAATAAAGCAAAAATTAAATTATTATAAGCAAAGCTCAAAGTTCGATGATATACTTCAAGATAGAGTTGTTACAATAAGAGATGGAAGATATGTAGTTCCTGTAAGAAGCGAAAAGAAACAATCTTTAAAAGGAATAATACATGATAGAAGTCAAAGTGGACAGACTATTTTCGTAGAGCCAATAGCAATTGTTGAACTAAATAACGATCTAAGAGATCTTGAGCTAAAAGAACAAGAAGAGATTAGAAGAATACTTGATAGATTATCAAGACTTACCGAGGCATTTGATGTAGAAATTTTAAATAATCAAGATATAATCACAAGAATAGATTATCTTCAATCAAAAGCAAAATTTGCAATTGAAAATGAATATACAATGCCAATAGTAAATAACGATAAGATAATAGACTTAAAAAATGCGAGGCATCCTCTTTTGGGTGAAAATGTAGTTCCAATTAATGTAAAAATTGGAAAAGACTACACTACACTTATAATTACAGGACCAAATACTGGAGGAAAAACCGTAAGCTTAAAGACGGTAGGATTATTAACTGTTATGGCACAAAGTGGTCTATACATTCCTGCAGATAAGAATTCTGTAATAAATGTATTTGATGATGTGTTCTTAGATATAGGAGATACACAGTCAATAGAAATGTCACTTAGTACATTTTCTGCATCACTTACAAATATAGTAAAGATTTTAAGAAATGCTAGTGAAAATTCACTTATTCTTCTAGATGAAATTGGAGCAGGAACTGATCCTTCAGAAGGAGCAGCACTTGCGATATCCATACTTGAATATATTAAAAAAAGAGGCATACTCACATTTGCTACAACTCATTATAGTGAATTAAAATATTATGCTGTAGAAGAAGATAAAGTAATGAATGCATCAGTTGAATTTGATGTAGATACTCTATCCCCGACATATAAACTTATAATAGGAACACCCGGAAAGAGCAATGCCTTTGAAATATCAGAAAGATTGGGACTTAATCTAGAAATATTAGAAAATGCCAAATCCCTTATGGGAGATGATGATAGAAATATCAATAAAATCTTACAGAAAATAGAAGATAATAGAAAAGAAATCGAATCAAAAAATAAAGAGATACAAATATACAAAGACAAACTAGAAAAAGAGAGCAAAATACTAGATCAAAAAATCAAAATTCTTGAAGATAAAAGAGATGAGATTATAAAATTAGCCGAACAAAAAGCTCAAAAGATACTAGATAAGGCAAAAGATCAAAGTGATCAAATGCTAAAAACCGCCAAAAAAACCAGAAACGCTAATATCTCAGATATAGATAGAAGTCTAAATGATATAAGAAATACCTATAAAAATTCGACAAAAGGATTTAAAAAAGAGACTATTAATTTAAATAAGAAATCAAAAAACGCTCCTACTAAGCTAAAAAAAGGCGATATTGTAATAGTAGAAGGGCTTGGAGATAAGGCAGAGGTTATAAGCGAGCCAAATGAAAATGGAGATATTGTAGTTCAAATGGGAATCTTAAAGATGAATTCCAATATCAAGAATGTAACTAAGCTAAAACAAGAAAGCGATGCAAAAAAGAATGTAAAGAAATTCTATAATATGAGAAAGACGATGAATATAAGCCCAACTATTGATGTTAGAGGACAAAGAGTAGATGAAGCTATAAATAATATTTCAAAATACTTAGATGATGCAATGCTTTCTGGACTAAAAGAAGTTACAATAATCCATGGAAAGGGAACTGGAGCTTTAAGAAAATCTATAAATGATTTTCTCGAAAATAACAGATATATCAAATCAAAAAGAGTTGGAAACGACAAAGAAGGAGGATTTGGTGTTACTGTATGTAAACTAAACTAGGAGGATACATGAAAGATTTAAAAAATGAAATAGTAGATATCTTATCAAAAAAAGATATCGGACTTAGTGAAGATGAAATTTATGATTTAATAGAAATACCACCAAATCAAGATATGGGAGATTTCTCGATACCTTGTTTTACATTAGCTAAGAAATTTAGAAAAAACCCTGCAATCATAGCTAAAGAACTAAAAGAAGGAATAGAAAGTAAATACTTCGAAAAAATCGATAATGTAAATGCCTATCTTAATTTCTATGTGAACAAAAATTATTTTGAAAAAGAAGTTTTAAATGAAATACTAGACAAAAAGCTAGACTATGGTAGAAGCGATATGGGTAATGGCAAAAATATAATTATAGAATACTCATCACCTAATATAGCAAAGCCATTTCATATAGGACATATAAGAACTACAATAATAGGAGATGTATTAAAGAGAATTTATAAATTCTTAGGATATAATACAATAGCAATTAATTACATTGGAGATTATGGAACACAATTTGGAATAATGATTGCAGCTTATAAACTCTGGGGAGATGATGATAAGATCAACAAAGATCCTATAAACGAGTTATTAAATCTTTATGTAAAATATAATGCCGAAGCTGAGAAAAATCCTGAGATGATGGATGACGCTAGAGATTATTTCAATAAACTTGAAAACGGAGATGAAGAAGCTACAAAACTATGGAATTGGTTTAAGGATATATCACTTAGAGAATTTGAAAGAGTATACAAATTATTAGATGTAGAATTTGATAATTTCCATGGAGAAGCTTATAATTCAAAGTGGATACCAGATGTAATAGAAGAACTAAAAGAAAAGAATCTATTGATAGAAGATGATGGAGCATATATTGTAGATTTGAAAAAATATGATCTAACTCCAGCAATAATAATAAAAAGCAATGGATCATCAACATATCTTACAAGAGATATAGCCACAGCTATTAACAGAAAAAGAGAATATGATTTTAACAAAAATATCTATGTAGTAGCAACTCAACAAAATCTTCATTTCAAGCAATTAAAGAAAGTCTTAGAGTTAATGGGATATGATTTCTTTGATGATTGTATCCATATAGGATTTGGAATGGTAAGTATGAAAGATGGAGTAATGAGCACAAGAAAAGGAAAGGTAATTTTCCTTGAAGATGTTTTAAATAAATCAATAGAAAAGACTCTAAATATAATAGAAGAAAGAAAGACTGATCTTGAAAATAAAGAAGAAATAGCAAAGATTGTTGGAATTGGAGCTGTAAAATTCCAAGAATTATACAATAGCAGAATAAAAGATTATGTATTTGATTGGGATGAAGTATTAAACTTTGATGGAGAGACAGGTCCTTATGTTCAATACACTTATGCAAGAGCAAAATCAATCTTAAGAAAAGCTGAATTTAACGAAGATCAAGCAAAAGGAGACTTTGAATTTGATAAATTGACAACAGATGAAGAGTACACATTGATAAAATCACTTCAAAGCTTTAAAGATACATTAGTAAGAGCAAAAGATAAATGCGAACCATCATTTGTCACAAGAAAAGTCACAGAAATTGCAGCAAATTTCAATAGATATTACAATAGCTCACCAATTTTAGTTGATGATCCAGACCTTAGAAACCAAAGAGTACTTTTGACTTATGCGACAAGTATTGTAATAAAATTAGGATTAAGCTTACTTGGAATAGATACAGTGGAGAAGATGTAATGAATAGAATAAAAGACTTCTTAGAAGTTTCAAAAGATGCCTTTTTAAATACATTTAAATCACTCAAAAACTCCTATGTTCTAATACTTGCAGTAGCTATAATGTCTGTTTTTGCAATATTAAGATCAGCTGTTATTGGAGGAGGACTAATAGTATCTATAATCACATATATAATAGATATTATGATATTATCAGTTATTGCAGGAATATTAAATTCCATCATTAATTACAATAACACAGGCAAAAATTCAATCCAATCTGGATATAAAATGTATTTTAATTCAATAATAAATGCAATGTTTGTAGTATATATAATAGAATTTCTACTTACATGGACAATACAACTTGCAAATTTTCCAAGCAGTGTAAATATTGTAATAATGTTTTTGTATAGAATATTAGTAACCCCAGTTATAGAATTAGTTTATATAGCAGGATTCCAAGGATATGGAATAATAAGGGAGTGCTTTAGATTTATAAAGCAAAATTCCCTAATTTGGATACCTTATGCACTATTATTTGTGTTTTTGGATCAAATATTTGTAAATAGAGCAATGATGATGTTAGGTTTCCATGGAGTTGGTGTAGGATTTCTATTGGCAATGCTAGTTTCTGTATTGATAAGATCCTTCTTCTATATCTTTAAAGGACATCTATTCAAAAATCTATATGAAAATTCGTATAGAAAGAGAATGTTTAAAAGGAGTTTTTAATGAATGTAATCGATGAGTATTTCAAAAAATACACAGACGATTTATTGTTTTTGGAATTAAAAGATAAAAATATATACAAAGAACTAGAATCATTACCATTAGCCATTTATTCAAAAGACTTTTCAAAACAAGTCATAAGAGGAGATATGGCAAATTCTATAAAGTTTGAAACAATCATAGAAGGAATGCTCATAACAATAGCATCAGACAGTGATTTTCCTTATAGAGATAAATATATAGAAGTATTAGAAAAACACATAAAAAACATAGCATCATATACTGCGACTAAAGCAATGGATTATGAAAAAGAAAGTCCAGAAAAAAGTCTATTGCTATTAAGAGCAGGATATATAATAAATCCATTTGATAAATACAACTCTTATAACTATGCAAGAAGACTGTGGCCATTAGCATACGAAGTAGAAGAAAAGAAAAAGGGAGAATTTATAAAAACATCAATAGATATACTACAACAAATAATATCAATGGATGAAGATTTCCCTTTAAGCTACTATGAATTAGGAAATCTATACAGAAATCTAGGTGAATATGTTAAGTCCAGGAGCTATTATAACAAAGCATTGCAAAAAGTAGACAATGAAATAGCAAAACAAGAAATAAGAGAAAAACTAATGGAAATAGAGCAAAATGCACAAATAGAAGAAGCAGTATATTATATAGGAAAAAGCGACTATAATAGCGCAATAAAACTTCTAACCAAGATATTGTCAGAAGAAAAAAGAGCAGACGCCTATTATTACCTAGCAGTATGCTATCAAAACATATCAGAATATGATAAGTCAATAGAAGCCTTTAAAAATGCTATAAAGCAAAAAGGAGAATTTAAAGAGATATATAATGACATGGCAATAAGTTATTATCTTAACAAAAAGCCATTAGAAGCAATAGAAGTAATAAATATTGGATTAGAAAAGTACCCTGAAGATCCAAAATTAATATATAATAGACTTCAAATAAATCTATCCATAGGAAATATAGATAAGGCAAAAGAAGATATAGATAATCTGTTAAGCTATGACGATCTATCAGATGAGATATTTAATAATCTAATGATAATAAAAGAGCAATATATGCTATAAAAAAAATAAAAATAAATCTTGACAAACTAAAATAAAAAGTATATACTAGCGAGAGTCGTCGGCAAGATGACTCTTGCTTTTTTAAAAAGAATCAGATAAAAAAATA
>JAUMZM010000017.1 GCA_030528125.1 Tissierellia bacterium | reverse complement strand
ATTAGATAGTAGAAACAAACCCAGCAAAAAGCTGGGTTTGTCTACGTTCTGACTCAGAGAAATCTGAGTTTTTATTTTTATAAAGAAATAATTTTCATGAATATAATAATTAATTGTTTCTAATTGTAATATAGTCAATAATATTTAGATTTTTATTCTATTTTTATTTTTCAAAAGATGTTATTTTTATATATAAATCTTTAAATATATTACTTTTTATAGTTAAAATGATATAATTATAGAAAACATACTTTATTTATTAAGGAGGAAATATGATTAGAAAACTAGTTTTATCCTTGGCATTTATTTTCCTTTTTACATCTTGTGGTGTGAAATCTTCTGATAATGATATTTCTAATGCAAAAATAAGCCAAGAAGAAAGTGTTGAACAAGTTATAAAAGAACGAGAGAAAGATGATAATGAAAAATCTTTAAAAAATGATCCTTATAAAGATTTGTATGACAAACTCAATGGAATGAAATTTTATATTGATCCTGGTACTTCTTATATGGAATCCATATATTTTTACGAAGATGGGTATTTTGATGGAAGTAAGGCTACAGGAAATGATGCATTTATGAATGTTTCTTTATATAATGGTAAATTTGACATAGTAGAAAAGCTCGACGATGACTCTTATAAGCTGAAATTAGTAAGATTTGATTATGAGAAAGAAGAAGGGGAAACAGAAATAAGAAAAAATAATGATACTTATTATTCTTATACCTATGAAAAAACTGACACTTTTAAAGAAAATCTAGATGATAATGAAATTATACTTTATCTACCAAGCACAAAATACTCAAGATTTGATCAAAATGATCTTTCATTTTTTACAATAATGGGAAAAAATCCAGAAGAAGATGAAAGCCTTAATAACTATTGGCTTGATATTAATGGAATATTTATGTCTGAATATATAAAATAAAGGAGATTTTAATGAAATACAAAAAAATATTAATATTTGCATTTTTCTTTTTTATACTTAGCCCGCTAAGTTCAAAAGCAGATGACCTTAAAGATATAAAAGATATCAGAGGAGATAAAAATTACTATGAGAGCTTAGTTATTGATCATGTTGGATTAAACTATGACCAAACTCTTATAATGGAAGATGATAAAAACATACTAATTGATGAAAACAACTTACTAGATGACCTAGAGGGAAAGCAATTTATATTTTCTTCGGGTGCAGGTGGCTGGTGGACTTTAGTAAATTTTGAAGAAAATGGAAATTTTCAAGGAGAATACATAGATGGAGATTATGATTTAACTATTGTTAATGAATTTGAAGGAAAATTTTCTATTGATCAAAAAGTAAACTCTACATGCTATATTCTAAACCTTGATGAAGCTAAGGTTACTTCGCCTACTGGCAATAAGGATATCAAACATTTTGATAATGGAGAAGATATGCCAATTGAATTTGTAGAGCTAGCTTATGGATTTGAAATTTCACAGGATGAACCTTTTTCTTTTCAGGATAAATTCACTTTGTATTTGCCAACAAGAAGTAGAGATGAGATAAGTGATCCTGTAAATGAATGGTTAAATAGAAGTACTGCAAATACGATGGATCAATATATTTTGAGAGAATATTTACTAGTTAATAATTCTACACTATACCCATTTAGAGAACTTCCTAAAACTGACAAAATGGATTGGTGGTATAGATAAAAATTTTTGGAATTTATAATGATAAAAATAAAGATAAACCCAGTTTATAAGCTGGGTTTATCTAATTTCTATATACTTTTTAAATTTATTAATTTTTTATTATAAGATTATTCTATATTAGCTGCCTTTTTTGCCAATGAATCTGCAAGGTCATTGTATTTATCATTGGAATGGCCTTTTACTTTTACAAATGCTATTTCTATTTCTTTTCTTTTCTCTTCTATAAATTTCTTATAGTTTTGTGTAAGCTTATTATTTGTCTTCCATTCTCCATTTGCCCAGGAGCTTATTCCTTGATAATCATGATAGATTATTATTTTCTTTTTGTGCTTTGCTATTGCCATATCTATTGCAATTTCTGATGCCATTAGCTCTCCTACGACATTTCTATGGATATAGAATTCATCACTATATGTCTTTGATTCTTCTATTATATTATCTTCATCAAAGAATACTACTCCTGCTCCATAGATTTTTTCTTTTAGGTTAAAGGAGCCATCTACATAGGATATTGCTATGTCTTTACTTGCCTTAATTTCTATTTCTTTATCTTTATCTTCTAAGAAATCATAGGATTCTTTCTTTGTCTTAAACGACTTATATATTGCTCCTTTAAATCCTTCTACTTGCTCTTTGCATTCATTCCAGCTAGTATAGATTCCATTTTTTCTTCCGTTTTTTACTGCGTAATATTTCATTAATCTTCTTTCTTAACCCAGTATGATACAGATCCTGCATTTACTTTAAATACTCCGTTGCCTTCTTTATCTATGCGAACTTCTTCTTTTACTTTTCCACTTATATCAATGAATACTGAGTTTTTGTTCTCTTTTCCTACAAACATTTGTTTTTGTGCATCATCTGCTGTTGTTATTAGAACTACTAATGGTGATTTGCCTTCTTCTCCTCTTCTTACCCATCCTACTACTTGCGAATGGTCGAAGTAGTCGTCTTGTTCTCCGTAGGCATATTTTTTCCTTATTGCTATCATTTTATCTAGCATTTCTTTTTTGCCTGGGATCTTATTTTCTCCTCCTATTCCATAATAATCTCCTGCAAATATGCAAGGATATCCGTCTTTTCTAAATAGTATTATGGAATATGCTATTTCTTTAAACCAGTCTTTAACCCAGCTTTCAAGTGATTGAGATGGTTGTGAGTCGTGATTATCTACAAATGTAACGCAATTTTGTGTATAATCTCTCATAAGTGTATCGTCGAATATCTTTCTCATATCATAATCTCTTCCGGATTCTGAAGCCTCTTTGAAATTATAATGTAATGGTACGTCAAATAAATCTATATTCCAATTTGTTTCGTCTAGATATTTATTTATTGTACCTTCGTCATTTTTCCAATATTCTCCTATAAAGTAAAAGTTATCGCCCTTTTTTTCTAATATATGATTTGATAATCCTTCTATAAAATCATAATCTATATGTTTTAGTGCGTCATATCTTATTCCATCTACTTTTGTTGTATCTAAGAACCAATCTATCCATTTGTATATTTCTTCTTTTACTTCTGGATGTGAATGGTCTATATCTGCATTCATAAGATAGTCATAGTTTCCATTTTCTGATGAAACTCCGCTATTCCAGTATTTGTTTTCACCAATTATTCTATAGACTGCATTTGTCTTAGTGTTTTCGTCGTAGTCTACTCCTGAAAAATGATAGTAATGCCACACAAAGTCTGAATATTTTCCTTTTCTATTTTTAAAGTCAAATCCTGTCCAGCCTTTTATGGTTTTCTTTGCTTCTACTTCTTTATTTCTGTCATTTTGATCTACCATTACAGCTTCAAATTCTTCTGCAAAATCAGCTCCTGCTTTGTGATTTAGGACTACATCTGCATAGACTTTTATTCCTTCTTTATGTAGGGCATCTATTGCTTGTAGCAATTCTTCTTTTGTTCCATACTTGGTTCTTACTGTGCCTTTTTGGTCAAATTCTCCAAGATCCCATAGGTCATATATTCCATAACCTACATCCATATCGCTTGTTCCTTTGCACATTGGTGGAAGCCATAGGGCATCTATCCCGTTTTCTTTTAATTCGTGGGCGTTTTTTATCAAATTTTTGTAGAAATTTCCATCTGCATTTGTTTCCCATTCAAATGCTTGCATCATTACTTCATTTGTCATAACTAGCCTTCTACTATATCAATTGATTGACTTGTTCCTAGTCTATTTGCTCCGTTTTCTATCATTTCTAATGCTTCTTTTTTGGAGTGGATTCCGCCTGATGCTTTAACTCCCATGCTATCTCCTACAGTCTCTCTCATAAGTTTTACATCGCTTGCTTTTGCTCCTGCTGTTGAAAATCCTGTTGATGTCTTTACAAAGTCTGCTTTAGCTAGTTTAGAAAGCTCACAAGCTTTAACTTTTTCTTCATCTGTAAGTAGGCATGTTTCTATTATTACTTTTAGAACTTTTCCTTCGCTTGCTTTTCTTACTGCTTTTATATCTTCTAGAACATAGTCATAGTCTTTATCTTTAAGTCTGCCTATATTAATTACCATATCTATTTCTGTTGCACCATTATCTATGGCATCTTTTGCTTCAAATGCTTTTGCTTTGCTTGTCATAGCTCCAAGAGGAAATCCTATTACTGATGTAATTCCTATTTCACTACCTTTTAATTCATTTGCTACATAGCTTACATAAGATGAGTTAACGCAAACTGATTTGAATTCATATTTTTTTGCTTCATCTACTATTTTTTGTATTTGTTCTTTTGTAGCTTCTGGTTTTAGTAGTGTATGATCTATATACTTATTTAAATTTTCCATAATTACTCCTTATATTTTAAAATTACTACTGCAATATCGTCTTTTTGTTCTCCCCAGGCAAATGATTTGATATTTTCTACTATATTATTAAGATTTTGATCTTTCTTAAATTTATTTTCTAATCTTTCCATTCCGTAGAATTCTTTTTGATAGTTTTGTGATTCTATTACTCCATCTGTATAAAATAGAATCTGATCATTATCTTTTATGTGTTCGCTATATTCTTCGAATTTGTCTTCTTCGAACACGTTTGAAATCATTCTGCCTTTTGCATAGAGCTTTCTTATATTTCCATCATATAGTATTGGTATAGAGTTATGTCCTGCGTTTGAAAAAGAAAGTGTTTTTGTTTTGCTATCAAATATTCCAAGCCACAAAGTAAAATATTGGCTTGTATTTGATTTTAATCCATAAAATTTCTCTTTTAGAATGCTTAGAACCTGTGAGGGTGATTTGTCTTTGTATTTATCAAATATTGCATTCATTGTCTGCTTTACAAACATCGTCATTATTGATGCTGTAACTCCTCCATGTCCCATTACATCTGCTATATAAAAAGCTGTCTTTGTTGGTGTTATTCTTACAATATCATATATATCTCCTGAAAGGCTCTCGCATGGCATGTAGAATCCTTCAAGTTCTATATTGTTATAAATTCCATTTCTAGGCAGTATATTTTGTTGTATTTTTCTTGTAAATCTTATGTCATCTACCATCTTTCTGTTTGCATTAAATAAGTCTATTTTCATCTTGGTTTCACTTGTTATATCTCTATAAACTTCTATAGAACCTCTTAGCTTATTTTCTTTATCAAAAAGTGGTGAGCTTTTTACATTATAATATCTACCATTTATAAACTTTTCTTCTACTACGACTGTTGATCTTGGGATTATATCTGGAACTATAACGCATGATAGTGATGAGTCTTCTAATGACTTACAATTAGAGTTTACTAATGATTTGTTATTTTCTCTCATTGCTTCATTCATATAAATTATATTTCCATTAGAATCTAGAACTCTTACCCAATCTTCTAAGAAATCTAGTATCGAAAAATTTAATTGTAATAAACTTTGTATCTCTTCTCTTTTTATCATAGCTAACCTTTCATATACTGATTTTATATTATCATTTACAAAATATTTTTTCAATATACCATAGCTACAATAAAATTTTTATAAAAAAAGCACCTTATTTTCATAAGATGCTATAGACTATACTAACTCAAGAATTGCCATCTCAGAGCCATCGCCTCTTCTTGGTCCAAGTTTTAAAACTCTTGTGTATCCACCATTTCTGTCAGCATATTTTGGAGCAACTTCTCCAAATAATTTTTGAACAGTTTCTGGTTTATATATATAAGCAAGTGCTTGTCTTCTTGTGTGTAATGTATTTTTCTTGCCGAGAGTGATCATTTTCTCAGCTACTTTTTGAGTTTCTTTAGCTCTTGTAACTGTTGTTGTAATTCTGCCATTATCTATCAAGCTTGTCACTTGATTACGAAGCATGGCATTTCTATGATCAGTTCTTCTTCCAAGTTTTCTCTTATTAGCCATCTAAACCTCCTTACTCTTCTGAACCTATCTCAAGTCCTAATGCTTGCATTTTCTCTTGAACTTCTTCTAAGGATTTTTTTCCGAAATTCTTGATCTTTTTAAGTTCTAACAAACTGCTTGAAGCAATATCTTCTACTGTATTAAATCCTGCTCTTTTCAGGCAGTTAAAACTTCTAAGTGATAAATCTAATTCTTCGATTGTCTTAGATAATATTTCTTCACTCTCGTCATCTTCCTCTTCTACTTCTTCAACCACATCTTCTGGTGGGAATTTCATATCAGGAAGATCTTTAAAGTATGAAAAATCTTTTATAAGAATCTCTGCGCCATCACTTAGGGCCTGTTGTGGCGATATTGTGCCATTGGTCCAAACTTCTATTATCAATTTATCATAATCTGTTATTTGGCCAACTCTGGTGTTTTCTACCTTATAGTTTACTTTACTAACAGGAGTAAATGATGAGTCAATCGCTATTGCTCCGATAGGATCTGAATCGCTTTTGTTTTGCTCAGAGATATTATAGCCCTTACCGTCAATAACATCCATTGTTATAACGAGTCTTCCTTTTTCATTTACTGTTGCAATATAATGATCTGGATTTGCTATTTCTATATTGTCATCAGCTTTTATATCTTTTGCTGTAACCTTTTGTGGTCCTTTCACATCTAAAAACAATTTTACAGGATCTTGTGTCTTCTTACTTACTGCTAATCCTTTGATATTTAATATAATTTGAGGAACATCCTCTACTACGCCTTTAATTGTTGAAAACTCATGAAGTACGCCATCTATTAAAATCTTAGAAACGCTAGAACCTGGTAAGGATGACAAAAGCACTCTTCTTAAGCTATTTCCTATGGTTGTACCATACCCTCTATCTAATGGATACAAAGCAAATTTTCCATAATTTGTTTCTTCGTTTATATCCAATATTTCTATATTTGTATCTATTTGTTCAATCATTATATACTCCTTAGTTCTAGATATTTATCCTATTATTTTGAGTAGAACTCTACAATAGCACGTTCGTCAACTGGTATATCAATTTCTTCTCTTGTTGGTAATGATACTACTTTAGCTTTTAAGTTTTCAATATCACTTTCTAACCAATTAACTACACCAAATGAAGCATTTGCTTCTTTAATATCTTTGAACTCGGCTGTTGATTTAGATTTTTCTTTAATTTCTATTTGATCTCCAGCTTCTATTAAATATGAAGGTATATCTACTTTCTTTCCGTTTACTAATACATGTCCATGATTTACTACTTGTCTTGCTTGTTTTCTTGTTCTTGCAAAACCTAGTCTAAATATAACATTGTCTAATCTTCTTTCACAAAGAATTATTAAATTTTCACCTGTTTGTCCTGGCATTCTTGTAGCTTTATCATAGTATCCTCTGAATTGTTTTTCTAGGACACCGTAGATAAATTTAGCTTTTTGCTTTTCTTTTTGTTGCATACCGTACTCACTGATCTTTCCTCTTCTTTTTTCAGGATTTCTCTTTGATTCATATGAGTATCCAAGGTATGAAGGACTTATCCCAAGACTTCTGCATCTTTTTAAGATTGGATCTCTTGATACTGCCATCTATTCCTCCTTAAACTCTTCTTCTCTTTGGTGGTCTGCATCCATTGTGAGGAATTGGAGTTACATCTTTTATCATATTAACTTCAAGTCCTGCTGCTTGTAAGCTTCTGATTGCTGATTCTCTTCCTGAACCAGGTCCTTTTACATAAACCTCTACAGTCTTTAAACCATAATCCATAGCTTTCTTTGCAGCTTCTTCTGCAGCTTCTTGTGCAGCAAATGGAGTTGATTTTCTTGAACCTCTAAAGCCTAATTGTCCTGCTGATGCCCAAGAAAGCACATTACCTTGCATATCTGTTAAAGTTACCATTGTGTTATTAAAAGTTGAAGATATATGAGCTTGTCCTCTTTCGACTGTTCTTTTAACTTTTCTTCTTCTTTTTGTACTCTTACCTTTTTTTTGTGCCATTACAACCTCCCTTCGCTATTTCTTCTTGCCCTTACGAGTTCTAGCATTGTTCTTTGTGTTTTGTCCTCTTACAGGCAAACTTCTCTTATGTCTAGTTCCTCTATAGCAATTAATTTCTTTAAGTCTTTTTATATTCATTGAGACCTCTCTTCTAAGATCTCCTTCTATTTGATATTTATCTAATTGTTCACGAATTTTTCCTAGTTCGTCTTCTGTAAGATCCTTCATTTTTGTATCAGGATTAATTCCTGCGTTTTTAAGAATCTCATTAGCGCGTGATCTTCCTACTCCATATAAGTAAGTTAGTCCGATCTCTGCACGTTTTTCTCTAGGTAAATCTATACCAGCAATTCTTGGCATTTATTCCTCCTTAACCTTGTCTTTGTTTATGTTTAGGATTTTCGCAAATTACCATTACTCTACCTTTTCTTTTGATAATTTTGCATTTATCACACATTTTTTTAACTGATGCTCTTACTTTCATTTTCTCACTCCTATTTCTTTCTCCAAGTAATTCTTCCTTGAGTAAGGTCGTATGGTGAAAGTTCAACAGTAACCTTATCTCCCGGTAAAATTCTTATATAATTCATTCTTAACTTTCCTGAGATATGAGCTTGTATTTCATGACCATTATCAAGTTTAACCTTAAAAACAGTATTAGGTAAAGCTTCAATTACAGTTCCTTGTACTTCTATAGCATCTTTTTTAGACATTGACAGAATCCTCCTTGTATTTTTTTATTGCTTTTCTTATTTGTGAATCATTCAATTCTTTGTAATCCTTTAATGCCGTATTGATTTTCTTTACATGCTTTATTTTTTTAAGCTTAGGTTTTTCAAGTTTTCTTAAATATCCATCTATCAACAAGACATAATCATTATCTAGAATTTCTTTTATCACGAAGATTCTATCTTTGTCTCGTCCACATCTTGACTTTACTAGTTGTCCACAGATCAAATCAAATTGACCTTCTTTTAATCTCTCAAATTCCATATAAAACTTATAAACTCTTAGTTATATCTTCAAAAACTTCATCCGGACTTTTTTTGCCGTCAATTGTTGTTAATATACCCTTTTGTTTGTAGAAATCAATCAAAACAGCTGTTTGTTCATTATATACGTCAATTCTTTTGTGAACTGTTTGTTCTTTATCATCATCTCTTTGAATAAGCTCATGTTTGCAATTATCGCATATTCCATCAACTTTTGGTGGATTATTATCTACATGAAAACTCATTCCACAGTTCGGGCAAACTCTTCTGCCTGCAATTCTTTTTATAATGACTTCATCATCAACTGCTATATTGATAACTTTATCTATTTTATCGTTTCTTTGTTTGAGACCTTCATCCAGGGCTTTAGCTTGTGATAGATTTCTTGGGAAACCATCAAGGATTATGCTTTTGTCTTTATCTATTGAATCAAGCTTATCCCATACTAAATCTATTGTTAACTCATCTGGTACAAGTTTTCCGCTATCCATATAGCTTTTTGCCTTTTTACCAAGCTCTGTGTTGTTTTTTATATTGTATCTGAATATGTCTCCTGTTGATACATGTAACCCTGTTAGATATTTTGTAAGCTTCTCAGCTTGTGTGCCCTTTCCTGCTCCTGGAGGGCCTAGTAATATCAATTTCATTTTTACCTACCTATTTTAAAAAGCCTTTATAATGTTTCATTGTAGCCATTGCTTCAATTTGTTTAAGTGTTTCAAGTACAACACCTACAATAATGATTACTGAACTACCACCAAAAGATAACTTTAATCCTAGTAAGTTTGATGCTATTGTTGGTACTGCTGTTAATATTGCAAGTGAAATTGCACCTATAAATGTGATTCTTGATGAAACTTTCTGTAAATATTCGCTTGTTGGTCTTCCAGGTCTTATTCCTGGTATGAATCCTCCATATTGTTGAAGATTCTTTGCATATTCTACTGTATTAAATTGAATCATATTGTAGAAGTATGCGAATAATATTATAAGTGCTGATTGAATCAATAAATAAATTGTTGTTCCTAAAGCACCATTGCCTAGAAGATTTTGTACGAAATTACTTGATGAGCCTCCGACAAATAAAGCTATTGTAGAAGGTATTGCAAGTACTGCTGAAGCAAAGATTATTGGCATTACACCACCCATATTTACCTTTACTGGTATATGAGTTGATTGTCCACCATACATCTTTCTTCCTACTACTCTTTTTGCATATTGTATTGGTATTTTTCTTTCGCCTTCTGTAATTTCTACTACGGCAATTACTATTAACAATACAATTACTACCATAACTATTATAGAGATTACGCTTATTGTATCATAGTGTAATCCTTGTTTCCATGATGAAAGTGTTGTTGGTATATGAGCTATTATTCCTAAGAATATTATTATTGAAACTCCATTACCAATACCTTTATCTGTAATTGTTTCTCCCATCCATGTAACAAACATAGTTCCTGCAATTAGGGTTATGTTCATAACTACTTTTTCAAATCCAGTAGCTGATGCTAATGCTTGACCAAATAGTCCATTTGTTATTGCTACTGATTGGAATATAGCTAAAAATATTGTCACATATCTTGTGTATCTTTGAATCTGTTTTCTACCTTGTTCGCCTTCTTTTGTAAGCTCTTCAAGTTTAGGTATTGCAACTGTCAAAAGTTGCATTACAATCGAAGCTGTAATGTACGGTTGCACTCCGAGTGCAAATATACTTAGTTGAGATAGTCCTCCACCGGTCAGCATGTTGAGATAGTCTACTAAGGTTCCTTCCATTCCGCTAAAAGCTTCTTTCAAAGCTTGTTGATCAATAAAAGGAATAGGAATATTATTTCCAAATCTGTAAACTACTATCATGAGAAGAGTGAAATAGACCTTTTTTCTTATCTCTTCAATTTTCCATGCATCCTTAAGAGTGCGAAACATTAGATCACCTCAGCCTTTCCCCCTTGGGCCAATATTTTTTCTTCAGCTTGTTTAGTGAACTTTTGTGCTTTTACTGTTAATTTTTTAGTTAATTCTCCATCTCCTAAAATCTTAACGCCATCTTTAGCTTTGCTCTTTTTAAGAATGTTTAATTCAAACAACAATTCTGGTGTAACTTCTGTTCCATCTTCGAATCTATTTAAATCTGAAACGTTTAAAACTTCATATTGTTTTTTGAAATTATTGGTAAATCCTCTTTTTGGAATTCTTCTGAAAAGTGGCATTTGTCCACCTTCAAAACCAACTCTTACGCCTCCACCACTTCTTGAGTTTTGGCCATCTTGTCCTCTTCCGGCTGTAACACCTTTACCAGAAGCATTTCCTCTACCAACTCTTCTTTTTTTCTTGAGTTTTTCTTCAGGTCTTAAATCGTGAAGCTTCATTTTACACCTCCTAGTCTATTTCTTTTACATCTAACATGAAGTCTATTTTTCTAATCATTCCTCTTATAGCTTCATTGTCTGGTTTTATTACTGTATGATTTGGTCTTCTAAGTCCCAATACTTCTGCAATTCTTCTTTGATTTTCATTTCTTCCTATCAAAGATTTTTTTAATGTTATTTCAAGTCTTGCCATCTTACGCTCCTTAATCAAGTATTTCTTCTACTGATTTACCGCGTAGCTCTGCAACCCTTTCAACTGTTTGCATGTTGCTGAAAGCATCCATACAAGCATTTACTATATTGTTAGGATTGTTTGAGCCAAGATTTTTTGCTCTAACATCTTTGTATCCTGCTAATTCGCAAATAGCACGAACAGGACCACCAGCGATAATTCCTGTACCTTCTACTGCAGGCATTAATAATACTTTTCCTGCTCCGAAGTGTCCATGTATTCTATGAGGGATTGTTGTATTTACCATTGGTACTGTTACCATATGTTTTCTTGCATCTTCTCCTGCTTTTCTTATAGCTTCTGGAACTTCTGCAGCCTTACCTGTACCAATTCCTACATGACCCTTTCCATCGCCAACTACTACTAGAGCTGAAAATCTCATGTTACGGCCACCTTTTACAGTTTTTGCAACTCTTGATATATTTACTACTCTATCTTCAAGATTGAGTTTATTAACTTCACTTCTTAATAAATACATTTATACGCTCCTTCTAAAACTTAAGTCCAGCTTCTCTTGCAGCCTCAGCAATTGCTTTAACTTTTCCGTGATATTTATAACCACTTCTATCAAAGACTACTGTTTCAATTCCCTTATCTACTGCTCTTTTTGCAAGAACTTCTCCTACCTTTTTAGCAGCTTCTAAGTTTGATTTGCTTTCAAGTCCTTCTGATACTTCACTTTGTAAAGTATTTGCAGCTACTAGAGTAACTCCGCTTAAATCATCAATAAGTTGAGCGTATATATTGGAGTTTGACTTGTAAACACTAAGTCTTGGTCTTTGGGAAGATCCACTGATTTTATTTCTAACTCTATATCTACGAGTTCTAAGACTTTCTCTTTTTGATTTTTTTGCCATGGTTTCCTCCTACTTACCTGTCTTACCTTCTTTTCTTCTTATATGCTCTCCATCATACTTTATACCCTTTCCTTTGTATGGTTCAGGTTTTCTCCAAGCTCTGATTTTAGCAGCATATTCTCCAACTTTTTGTTTGTTGATTCCCTTAACGATTATTGTTCTATCATCAGGTGTTTCAACTTCTATTCCTTCTGGATCTTGCATTTCTACTGTATGTGAGAATCCTAGGTTCATTACAAGTTTATCAGCTTTTTTATTTGCTCTATATCCTGTTCCCTCTATTTTAAGAGTTTTTTGATATCCATTAGTCACACCTTCTATCATATTAAAGATTAGTGATCTATATAAACCATGTAATGAATCATCTTTTTTAGAGCTTGATGGTGCAATTACTTGTATTTCATTGTCATTTTGCTCTAATTTAAATCTTTTATCGATTTGTTGTTGGTCTTCTCCCTTTGGACCTTTTACTACTACAAGGCCTTCGTTTATATCTACTGTAACTCCAGAAGGTATTTCGATTACTTTTTTACCTATTCTTGACATCTATTCCTCCTTACCAAACGTAGCAGATAACTTCTCCGCCGACATTTTCTTTTCTTGCGGCTTTGTCAGTTAAAAGTCCTTTTGATGTTGAAATTATTGCAATTCCTAATCCACCAAGTACTTTTGGTATCTCGTTTGCTTTTACATAAACTCTAAGGCCAGGTTTTGAAATCTTTTTAAGTCCTGAAATTACTCTCTCGCCATTTTCTGTATATTTTAAATCTATTGTTAGAATTCCTTGTTTTCCATCTTCTACTACATTAAAGCCAGTAATATAACCTTCATCTAAAAGAATTTGTGCTATGCCTTTTTTCTCATTTGATGATGGAATTTGAACTTGTTTATGACTAGCCTTATTTCCATTTCTTATTCTTGTTAGCATATCCGCAATTGGATCTGTCATCATAATATAGCCTCCTTATTATTACCAGCTAGCTTTTTTAACTCCTGGAATTTCCCCTTTGTTTGCAAGCTCTCTAAAGCAGATACGGCAAATTCCATATTTTCTCAAATAACCATGAGGTCTTCCACAGATTTTGCATCTGCTGTAAGCTCTAGTGCTGTATTTTGCCTTTCTTTTTTGCTTTGCAACTAGTGATTTCTTTGCCATTATCTCTCCTTAATCTCTCTTAAATGGCATTCCCATTAATGATAAGAATGCTTTTGCTTCTTCGTCTGTTTGTGCTGTTGTAACTATTGTTATATCTAAACCGTGCATAAAGTCAACATCGTCAAATTCAATTTCTGGGAAGATTAATTGTTCTTTTACACTTAAAGAATAATTTCCTCTACCATCAAATGAATTAGCACTTACTCCTCTAAAGTCTCTTACACGTGGAAGTGATATAGAAACTAACTTATCGAAAAAGTCATACATTTTCTTTCCTCTAAGTGTTACCTTACATCCTATAGCATCTCCTTCTCTTAATTTGAAGTTAGCTATTGATTTTTTGGCTTTAGTTTCTACTGGACTTTGTCCTGTAATTAATGCTAATTCGTTTTTTGCAGATTTTAGTAAATTTGGATTGTCTTTTGCTTCTCCAAGTCCTACATTAACTGAAATTTTGACTAATTTTGGAACTTGCATTACATTTTCGTAACCAAATTGATCCATAAGTCCAGATACAACTTCATTTTTATATTTATCAAATAATCTACTTTGCATTGAAATTTCCTTTCTTTTGGATCTAATCGAATTTTTCGTTTGTCTTTTTGCAAACTCTTACTTTTTTTCCATCTATAAACTCAATAGAAGTTCTAACTCCTCTTTTGAGTTCTTCTGAGTAAAGAAGCACTTTAGAAGCATCAATTGCTCCTTCTTTATCGATTATTCCGCCTTCTTGTCCCATTTGAGTTGGTTTTGTGTGTCTTTTTTGAATATTTACACCTTCAACTATAACTCTGTTTTCTTTAGGGAAGGCTTGTTTAACCTCACCAACTACTCCTTTATATTTTCCTGATATTACTTGGACTTTATCGCCTTTTTTAATATGCATTATATCCTCCTATAAAACTTCTGGGGCTAAAGATATTATTTTCATAAATCCTTCAGCACGAAGCTCTCTTGTTACAGGTCCGAATATACGAGTACCTACTGGTGATTTATCATCATTAACTATTACTGCAGCATTGTCATCAAATTTTATATATGAACCGTCTTGTCTTTTTACACCTCTTGATGTTCTTACGATTACAGCTTTGACAACTTGTCCTTTCTTTACAACTCCACCGGGTGTTGCATTTTTAACTGAACAAACTACTACATCTCCAATGTTAGCATATCTTACTCCAGTTCCTCCTAAAACTTTGATTACCAAAAGTTCTCTCGCACCGGAGTTATCTGCTACTCTCATTCGACTTTCTTGTTGAATCATATATTACTCTCCTTCTAGTCTTTCGAAAATTATTTAGCAGCTTCACTTACGCGAACGAGTCTCCATCTTTTTGTTTTAGATAGAGGTCTGGTTTCCATGATAACTACTTTATCACCAATCTTTGCCTCGTTGTTTTCGTCATGAGCTTTAAATTTCTTACTTGTTGTTATTCTCTTTTTGTAAACAGGATGTTGTTGTTTTGTCTCAACTTTCACGGTAATTGTTTTGTCCATGCTGTCTGATACGACTACGCCCTGTTGTATTCTTCTTTCATTTCTATCCATGAAGTTAAGCCTCCTTGTTTATTCCAAGTTTTCTTTCTGTAATTATTGTCTTAAAACGAGCTATATCCTTCTTGCAGTGTCCTATTGCAGCAGGGTTTTCTAATTGTCCTGTTGCTGATTGGAAGCGAAGATTGAAAAGCTCAGTTTGTAAATCAGATAACTTTTTATTTAATTCTGTGTCGTTTAATTGACGAATTTCTGCTACCTTCATTAAGCTTCCTCCTCTCCCATTTCTAATCTTTTAACAAATTTTGTCTTTATTGGTAGTTTTTGTGCTGCAAGTCTCATAGCTTCTCTTGCTTTGTCTTCACTTACTCCACTCATTTCAAATATGAGTCTTCCTGGTTTTATAACTGCTACCCAATATTCAGGTGCTCCCTTTCCTGAACCCATTCTAACTTCTGCTGGTTTCTTTGAAACTGGTTTGTCAGGGAATACTTTAACCCAAATATTTCCACCTCTATCTACAGATCTTGTCATAGCACGTCTAGCGGCTTCGATTTGGTTTGCTGTCATCCAGCATGGCTCAAGAGCTTGTAATCCATACTCACCATAAGCAAGTGTGTTTCCTCTTTGTGCCTTACCTTTCATTCTGCCTCTATGTTGTCTACGATATTTTACTCTCTTAGGCATTAACATAATCTAAATTCCTCCTTTCCAACTAAAAGGTTTAATTTTCATTATCCCTTTTATTGGAACGTCTATTATTACTTCTTTTATTTCTTCTCTTGCCGTTTTTCTTTGCTTTAAGCTTAGGCTCTCTTTGAGCTTTTTCTCCAGGTAATACTTCACCTTTATAAATCCAAACTTTGCAGCCGATCTTTCCATATTGTGTATCAGCTTCTGCAAATCCATAATCTACATTTGCTCTTAAAGTTTGAAGAGGAATTGTTCCTTCACTATAATGCTCTGTTCTTGCCATATCAGCTCCGCCAAGTCTTCCTGAAACAGCTGTCTTAATTCCTTTTGCTCCCTGTCTCATTGTTCTTTGCATTGCTTGTTTCATAGCACGTCTAAATGTTACACGATTTTCTAGTTGTCTTGCTATGTTTTCAGCAACTAATTGAGCATCCAAATCTTGGAATTTTATCTCTTCTACATTGATAATTACTCTTTTGTTATCTGTAATTTTCTCAACTTTTTTCTTAAGTTCTTCAACTCCTGAACCGCCTTTTCCAATAACCATTCCAGGTTTTGAAGTGTAGATTGTAACTTTAAGATTGTTTACTGCTCTTTCGATTTCTATATCTGAAATACCTGCTTCATATTGATCTTTCTTTATAAGTTCTCTTACTTTATGATCTTCTACTAAAAGATTTGAAAAATCTTTTTTGTCGGCAAACCATTTGGAATCCCAATCTCTTATGACTCCAACTCTTATGCCCTTAGGACTTACTTTTTGACCCATTCTACTCCTCCTCGTTTTCTATTTCAGCTACAACAACACCAATATGGCTTGTTCTTTTAAGTATAGGATAAGCAGTTCCTTTAGCTTTGGGTCTCCATCTTTTCATTGTTGGACCATCATTAGCGTATGCTCTTTTTACATAAAGATCATTTCTATCTAAGCCATTGTTGTTTTCAGCATTTGCTATTGCGCTTTTTAAAACGTCCTCAAGTAGTCTTGCTCCTTTTTTATTTGTAAATCTAAGAATGTTTAAAGCTTCATCTACTTGTTTGCCTCTGATTTCTCTACAAATATAATTTACTTTTAGAGGAGAAATACGTACATATTTTGCTATTGCATTGACTTCCATGTTTCTCTCCTATCTTACTTTAATTTAGTGGTTTTTTCTGACTTTGCGTGTCCTTTGAATGTTCTTGTTGGAACGAACTCGCCTAGTTTGTGTCCTACCATATCTTCTGTGATATATATTGGCACATGTTTTCTACCATCGTGTACAGCTATAGTATGTTCTACAAATTCTGGGAATATTGTAGAACGTCTTGACCAAGTTTTTACTACCTTTTTCTCGTTTTTCTCATTTAATTCATCTATTTTCTTCATTAAATGATCATCACAGAAAGGTCCTTTTTTTATAGATCTAGCCATTAAATCCCCCTATTTCTCATTTCTTCTTCTTATGATATATTGAGAAGATTTCTTTTTCTTTTTTCTTGTCTTAAGTCCAAGTGCTGGTTTTCCCCAAGGAGTTGATGGTGCTGGTCTACCTATTGGTGCTCTTCCTTCACCACCTCCGTGTGGATGGTCTACAGGGTTCATTACTGATCCTCTTACATGAGGTCTTTTTCCCTTATATCTGCTCTTTCCAGCTTTACCAACTGTTATTAGTTCGTGTTCGCTATTTCCTACTTCGCCAATACTTGCTCTGCAGTTGTCATGTATTAATCTCATCTCTCCTGAAGGTAATTTTACTGTTGCAAATTTTCCTTCTTTAGCCATAAGTTGTGCTGAACATCCTGCACTTCTTGCAAGGATTGCTCCTTTTCCTGCAATCAATTCAATATTATGAATTGTTGTACCTACTGGAATGTCTTTTAATTCAAGAGCATTTCCTGGCTTGATGTCTGCGTTTGCTCCGCTTTCTACTACATCTCCTACATTAAGTCCTTTTGGTGATATAATGTATGATTTAGCTCCGTCTTTGTAAGTTATAAGAGCAATATTTGCACTTCTGTTTGGATCGTATTCTATTGCTTTAACTGTAGCAGGAATACCATCTTTTACTCTTTTGAAATCTATTATTCTATATTTTCTTTTAACAGCGCCGCCTCTATGACGTGATGTTATTCTTCCTAAGTTATTTCTTCCACCTGATTGTCTAAGATCAGTTAGGAATGACTTTTCTGGTTTCTTCTTTGTGATTTCCTCGAATGTGGAAACACTCATGCCACGCACACCGTTTGATGTGGGTTTATATTTTCTTATAGGCATCTATATCCTCCTCTACATTCCTTCGAAAAATTCAATTGTCTTTGAATCGTCTGTCAATGTAACAATTGCTTTTTTCCAATCATTAGATTTTCCGTATCCAAATCTTGTTCTCTTGTTCTTTCCTTTGTAGTTCATGGTTCTTACTTTCTTAACCTTTACTCCATCGAAAAGTTCTTCAACGGCTCTTTTGATTTGAGGTTTTTTTGCTTTTCTATCTACTTTGAAGGTGTATTTATTCTCTTCAATCAATTCCATTGATTTTTCTGTTATTATAGGTCTTATAATTATTTCGTAAGCTTGTTTCATTATATGAACACCTCCTCAAGTTTAGCTACAGCATCTTTTGTTAATACTAATGTGCCATATCTTAAAAGGTCATATACATTTATAAATTGTGCTTGTGTTGTATTTATCTTATCGATATTTCTAAATGATCTATATACTTTTGGATCATTATCAGCTGTTACGATATAAGCCTTACCTTCTACTTTTATGTTATCAAGGATTTCTTTAGCTTTCTTTGTGCTGTAATCTTCAAGATTAATGCTATCAAGTACGATTATTTCGTTATCTTGTAATTTTGAAGTTAATACAGAATAAAGAGCTTTTCTTCTGATATTCTTTGCAAGCTTATATCCATAGCTTCTTGGCTTTGGTGCAAATGATACTCCACCACCTCTGTAATGAGGAGCTCTTATTGAACCTTGTCTAGCTCTACCTGTTCCTTTTTGTCTAAATGGCTTTCTTCCACCACCTCTTACATCTGAACGAGTTTTAGCGGATTGTGTGCCTTGTCTTTTATTTGCAAGTTGACTTTTTACAACTTCATAGACTGTCTGTTCTGCTATTTCTGTAGCAAAAAGTGTGTCATTAAGCTCGATTTCGCCAACATTTTCACCTTTTTGATTTAAAACTGCTACTTTAGGCATTTACTTCCTCCTTTTTATAGACTTTTTAAAGCTTGTTTAACTTGTACAAGTCCACCTTTGGGTCCTGGAACTGCGCCTTTTACTAATAAGTAGTTATCTTCAGTATTAACTCTTACTACTTTTAGGTTTTGAACAGTTACCCTTTCATTACCCATCTTTCCTGAGCCTTTTCTTCCTTTGAATACTCTAGCTGGATCACTTCCTGCAGATCTTGCTCCTGCAACTCTATGTGATTTTGAACCATGTGCTTGTGGTCCTCTTCCATAGTTGTGTCTTTTGATTGAACCTTGAGTTCCTTTTCCTTTAGATGTTGCAACTACGTCTACTACATCTCCTTCTTCGAAGATATCAAGTGAGATTACATCTCCAGCTTTAAGAGAATGATCTTCATCTTCTACTTCTTTTAGGAATCTCTTGTAAGATACTCCAGCTTTTTCAAAGTGGCCTCTTAGAGGTTTCTTTGTCTTTTTTTCTTTCTTGTCAACATAACCGATTTGAACTGCATCGTATCCATCATTTTCTTTTGTCTTAACTTGAACTACTACATTCTCATCAGCCTTTAAAACAGTTACCGGAGTTACTACTCCGTCGGCATCAATTACTTGTGTCATGCCAATTTTTGTTGTAAATATACTCTTCATTGAGTACCTCCTTAATTACAGCGGATTGATTTTTCAATCATTCTAATTACAGTTTTATCTCTATATCAACACCTGCAGGTAAGTTTAATTTCTTAAGTGCATCTAATGTCTTTGCATTAGGATTCATGATGTCGATTAATCTTTTATGTGTTCTTTGTTCAAACTGTTCTCTGGAGTCTTTGTATTTGTGAACCGCACGTAATATTGTGATTATTTCCTTCTCTGTTGGAAGTGGAATTGGTCCTGATACTTTTGCTCCTGATCTTTTTGCCGCTTCTACAATCTTTTCTGCTGAGCTATCGATCACTTCATGATCATAAGCTCTTAGTCTGATTCTTATCTTTTGGTTAGCCATTTTTCCTCCTTTAAGTGTCCCACCTATCCGGGTGTTTTTTATTTTTGTTGAGAAAAACGTTCGGATTATCCGAACTTACTCCGTGAAAATTTCCTTATAATCTGGCTTAAATAATTATAAGCAACCTCCCACTTCAAAGTACTTGTATATGATACACGAATTTTTATAAGAAATCAAGGGGTTTTCTAAGTTTTTTTCGATTTTTTACAAAGTTTTTTTATTTTATCTAGATTTTTGTGTTTTAACAAAAAACAGTATAGTGATTAAGAGGTGATATTATGAAATTTAAACCAATACATTCATGTATTAGAGTATATGATTTAGAAAAATCAGTCAATTTCTACAAAGAAGCTTTTGACTTTGTAGTAACTAGAAAAAAGGACTATCCAGATGATAAGTTTACTTTAGTATATATGGCAAAAGAAGAAGGTGGATTTGAACTAGAGCTTACTTATAACTATGGACATGAGCCTTATACAATAGGAGATGGATATTCTCATATAGCATTTGAAGTAGATGATTTCGATAAATCCTATGAAGAACACAAGAAAAAGGGCTTTAAAGTAACTGAGCCTGGTGGACTTTCTGATGATGATAAACCTCATTTTTATTTCATCACAGATCCTGATGGATATGATATCGAGATTATAAGAAAGTAAATTGTTGTTAATTAAAAAACATCGCTTTATGAAAAAACATAAGCGATGTTTTTATTGCTTTTTTTAATTATCTACCTTATATATAATAGAATCATGATTTTATTTATTAGATGTTTTTTAGTAAACTATCTTAATCTTTATCTATAAGATATTTTAAAAAATATCTTAGCGTAAATGTATCTAATTTATTTCTTTTTTATTCTATATAAGCTACCATATTAAAATAATACTTATACCTCTAATAAAACTTCTGCATTCTCTACTGCATTGGTTGCAGCTCCTTTTCTAATATTATCTCCAACAACCCATAGATTTATTCCATAATCTATTGAATAGTCTCTTCTTATTCTTCCTACATATATATCATCACTTCCTGTAACCATAGTAGGAATTGGATATAGCTCTTCTTTTGGATTATCAATAACTTTAACTCCATCTTGCTCTTCTAGGATTTTTCTTATAAAATCTAAATCAAAATCTCTATCAAGCTCGATATTTATACTTACACAGTGACAGTTTTCTACAGGAACCCTTGCAGTTGTAGCTGTGATTTTTAGATTGTAGTCATCAAAGATCTTTCTTGTTTCATTTATCATCTTCATTTCTTCTTTAGTATATCCATTATCTGTAAACACATCTATTTGTGGTAGGACATTGTTATAGATTTTGTATTTCCATTTCTTATTTGTCCTATTATGAAGGTCTTCTAGTGCTTTTTGACCGCCGCCAGAAACTGCTTGATAAGTGTTATATACTATTCTTTTGATCTTGAAATTATCATATATTGGCTTTATTGGAAGAACCGATTGTATAGTTGAGCAATTAGGATTTGCAATAAGCATTGTATTAGAATCTATCTTATCTTTGTTAATCTCTGGAACCACTAGAACTACTTTATCATCCATTCTATAAAATGAAGAATTGTCCACGCATCTTACATTATTTTTAATTGCAATCGGGACAAATTTCTCAGATACACTCGCTCCTGCAGAAAATAAAGCAATATCTATGCCTTTATCAAAGGAGTTTTCATCAAGCTTTCTTACTTTTACTTTTTTGCCCTTAAATTCTATTTCTTTGCCTTCTGATTTCTCGCTTGCTAAAGGAATCAATTCATTTACCGGGAAATTTCTTTCTTCTAATACTTCTATAATCTTTCTTCCTACAAGTCCTGTTGCTCCAACTACTGCTACATTTACTTTTTTCATCTCAAAACTCCTTTTTATAAAATCTTAACTCCCTCATTATCGACTTTAAGTTCCAATATCTTATATTCTTCTTCAAATTGATCAGTAAAATCTTCTATTTTAGATTTGACACTTCTATTTATATCTGTAATTGCCATAATTGTAGGACCTGCACCGCTTAGATAGCTTATTATAGATTCTCTATCAAGAAAATCTGTTATCTTATCATAATTTGCTATTAGATCTGCCCTATAGCTTTGATGCAATTTATCACAAAACGCATATTTTAAGTTAGAATCATTACCAGATACAAGTGATGCTACTAGAAAAGATACTCTTGATACATTAAATATTGCATCTTTAAATTCCACTTTCTTTGGCAAAACATCACGAGATTTTTTGGTGTTAAGCTTAAAATTAGGAATTATAGCTATAAATTTGTAATTGTTTTTCATATAAATCTTTTGAGATATAGCTTCATCAACAACAATTGATGTGTTTAATCCTCCAAAAACACATGGAGAAACATTATCTGGATGTCCTTCGATTTCATTTGCAATTTCAAATATCTCTTTTTTATCTATCTTTCTATCCATTATAAGATAAGCTATTGAAATTCCTGCTACAATACAAGCTGAAGAGCTTCCAAGTCCTCTTGATATTGGAATATTTGAATTTACCTTTATCTCAACTGGAATTAATTTTTTATGAAATTTTTCAAAAGTCTTCTTGTAAGATTTATATATCAAATTATCTTCTAATCTTGAATTGTAATTTTTCTCTATGATTTTGGACTTATTACTTCTTTTAAATTCATAATAATTATAAAGATCAAGAGCAATCCCCAAAGTATCAAAGGCTGCTCCCAAATTCGCACTTGTTGCAGGAACTCTAATTTTCATTTTTATCACCTAAGTATTTTAATATGACTTCTTTCATTTGAGATACTTCTATATTTTTATCATGAATTATTTTTTTGTCTTTTAATTCTAAGATTTCTTTTGGGATTTGTGTTTTTGTAAAATCTTTTATTATTTTACAATTTGAAAATAAATCTCCTCTATCTTTTAATCCAAGAGCTTTAATAACTGAATTTGAAAACTTATAGGCACTTGCTGTAGATAGGACAATTATTTTCTCACTAGATTTTTTGTCATTTCTGTATTTTCTAGCTACACTTTCTCCTACTGCCGTATGAGTATCTATTAGATAACAGTCTTTTTCAAATACTCTTTTTATTTCATCTAAAGTTTCATCTTCATTTGAAAAATTAGCATAAAATTCATCAAAATCTTCATTTAATTTAAAGAATCTATTTTCTTCAAGATTGCTTTCTATATTTTTAACAAATTCTGTATCATTTGTCTTATGATAGATCAATCTTTCAAGATTGCTTGAAATTATTATATCCATAGACGGAGAATTTGTTATTTTCAAATTTCTATTTGCATCATAGATTCCCGTTTCAAAAAATTCTGTAAGTATATTGTTCTCATTTGATGCGATTATTAGTTTTTCAATTGGAAGTCCCATTCTTTTCGCATAATATCCTGCTAATATATCTCCAAAATTTCCCGTTGGAACCGAAAAAGAAACCTTCTCTCCTACAGAAATTTCATTCATTGCAACTAATTGATTGTATGCGTGAAAGTAATATACAATCTGTGGAAGAAGTCTTCCTATATTTATTGAATTTGCGGATGAGAATTTATAACCCATTTCTTTGATTTTAGATAACATTTCTTTATCTTTAAATATCTTTTTGACATTGCTTTGGGCATCATCGAAATTACCATCTATTGCAAAAACTCCCGTATTATTGCCTACTTGTGTTGTCATTTGAAGTCTTTGAATCTCACTTACTCCATTTTGTGGAAAAAATACTATTATATCTATATTGTAAACATTTGAAAAACCACTTAATGCAGAAGATCCTGTATCTCCACTTGTAGCAGTTAATATAAGAATCTTTTCTTTAAGATTAGATTCTTTTATAGCATTTTCCAAAAATAGCGGAAGAATACTTAAAGCAAAATCCTTAAAAGCAAGTGTTCTTCCATGGTATAACTCAAGATAATAACAATTACTTGTCTTTTTTAAAAAAGCAGGATTTTCTGGGAATTTGTCATCGTATGCTTTAGCTATAATCTCTCTAAGCTTAGTTTCTTTGAAATCATCAAGGTATAATCTTAAAATTTCATAGGCCAAATCTTTGTAATCAAGATTTAAAAGATTATCTATATTAACTTTTGGAAAATATTCTGGTACAAATAATCCTCCATCTGATGCGATTCCTTCTAAGATAGCTTCATTAAAGCTTACAATATTATCCTTATTTCTAGTTGAAAAAAATTTCATTGCTACTCCTTAGAAATTCTTGCGAAAAAGTAATCATCGCTATCTATTTTATTAATTAAATTTTCCATATCTGATAATTTAATTTCTTTGGTAAATGCTATAATATAATCCTTATATTCTATTTTTTCTTTTATTATGTCTTTAATAAGACTTAAACATTCTTTAGGTATTCTAATATAGAATGAAGATTTCAAAATATCATTTGAAAGATTAATTTTCTTATCTTCTATTGGATTAAAGATTATATAATTTCTAAGCAATACGTCAATTAAATCTCTCAAAACCGCATCAGCTGTAGGATATCTTCCTGCTCCTTTACCTAAGAAAAATACCTCTGATATATTATTTCCACTATAAGATATCATATTTAGCTCATTATCCACTTCATAGAATATAGATTCTTGTTTCAGTGCAACAGGCATGACATTTATGGAATATTTTTCATCTATTCTACTAGCTTCTCCAATAAGTTTTACTTTAAGATTTCTATCTTTTAAAATATCTATATCGATTGATTTTATCTTAGATATACCTTGTGTGAATATATCTTTCTCATCTATTTTCTTTCCAAATATCAAAGAAGATAATATCTTAAGCTTTCTTCTAGTATCTAATCCTAATATATCATCTGATGGATCAATTTCTGCAAATCCAAGCTCTTGTGCTAATTTTAAAGCATTATCAAAAGATAAATCCTTATCTTTCATAGAAGATAAAATGAAATTACAAGTGCCATTTAAAATACCTCTTGTATGATAAATATCATTTATTGGCAAATCTTCGATTATTGATTTTATTATATGAACTCCTCCGCCAACTGATGCTTCATATAAGAAAGCTATGTTATTTTCTAAGCTAAGACTGTAGAATTTATAGAAATATTTTGACACAACAGCCTTATTTGCAGTTATTATATGCTTTTTCTTATTCATAGATTCTGATATATAATAAAATGCAGAATCTAGATTTCCTGTAAGCTCTATTACTATTTCTATATCTTTATCTTCTAGAATCTTTGAAAAATCATCTGTAAAATATATATTTTTATCAAAAGGTTCTCTTTTCTTTATGGTATCTTTTATAAGTACAGTCTTTACAAAGACTTCTTTTCCTGTAATATTTTTGATTTTTTCTCTATTTTTAAAAATTAATTCTTCTACCCCTTTGGCAATATTTCCAAAACCTAGAATCGCAATTTCCATATAAACCCCTAAAACAAATTAATTAAAAGCATAATATATAGCTCTTATTGCCTTTTTGAAATCTTTTTGCAAAACTCCAATTATTATATTAAGCTCACTTGAACCTTGACTTATCATTCTTATATTTAAATTATTTTCTGCAAGAGAAGTAAATATCTTTGCTGAAGTTCCCTTCTTATTGATCATTCCATCACCTACAACTGTGATAAGTGCAATCTTATCTTCTACTTCTATAGAATCTGAATCAGTATAGATTTTTATTTCTTCAGTAACTCTTGATATCTTTCCAGAAAGCTCTGAGCTTTCTACAACCAAGGACACAGAGTCTATTCCTGATGGGATATGATCTATCTTTATATCATTTGTCTCAAATACGGACATGACCTTTCTTAGAAAACCAAGCTCTGAATTCATAAATGCCTTTTTTATTGTAACTACGCTAAAATCAGGTCTTCCTGCAATACCTGTTATAATATCAGGTCTTCTATTATCATCGTAGTTAGATATTATAAAAGTCCCATCATCATTGGGCTTATTGGTATTTCTTATATTTATAGTTATTCCATGTCTTTTTACTGGAAATATAGAATCTTCATGAAGTACATGAGCACCCATATAAGAAAGCTCTCTTAGCTCATCGTAGGTTATATATTTTATTACTCGTGGATTTTCTACGATATTAGGATCTGCAACTAGAAATCCAGATACATCAGTCCAATTCTCATATATATCCGAATTTAAAGCATCTGCTATTATGGATCCTGTTATATCAGAGCCCCCTCTTGAAAAGATTTTTATATTACCAAATTCATCTATTCCATAAAATCCAGGTATTACTGAATATTCTTTATCCTTTAACTCATCTTGTACTTTTTCTTTTATCTTATCAAAATTAGGCTTTCCATCTTTAAAATATATCAAATCCTTTGCATCTACAAAGTTAAATCCTAGAAAATCAGATAATAATATTGCATTTAGGTACTCTCCTCTACTTGCCGTAAAATCTTTTGATGCCCCTTCTTGAATTTCTCTATAAATATCTTCTAGAATTTTATCTATATCAATTTTTAGACCAAGATTATCTACTATGTCCTTATAAATATTTTCAACTATTTCAAAGACCTCTTTAAAATTAAGACCATGACTTGAAAGTTGATAGCACATCAAAAGAAGATCTGTAACCTTATGGCTATTGTTCTCGCCCTTACCAGGAGCAGATACAACGATATATTTTCTTTCGCTATCTGATAATATAATATCCTTTACCTTTCTAAATTGATTGGAATCAGCTAAAGAGCTTCCTCCAAACTTTAAGACCTTCATTGAATTCCTCCAGTTTATGTTACATTAAAAAACAATGTATTTAATTTAAGATACCACTTTAGTACAATAAATGTCAACACTTTAACTTAATAAATAAAATACTTAATAATTATTTAAAATGTCTATAATATACCTTCAAGCTCTTGTTTGTTCTTTAATATAACAGTATTTTTGTCTAATTGTATAAGACCTTCTTCTTGCATTTTCGATAATTCTCTAGAAAGAGACGGTCTTGTAACAGATAGATAATCTGCCCACTCTTCTCTTGTCATTTTTAGCTTTACTTTATCATCTTTTGCATTTAAGATCAGATAATTTGATATCTTCTGTCTTAAAGTGAATTTTGATGTTATTTGATTTTTCCTACTTAGATACAAAGACTTTTTGGATAGAAGTCTTATTATATTTATAAGAAATTTCTTACTAGCCTTTTTCTCAACTATTTCCTTTAAATTCTTTATTATATATATTTTTGATTTTTCTATAGCTATTGCAGAAAAATCATAAGGCATTTCTAATATTGCATAGACTTCACCAAATGGCTCTATTGGAGTTAAGGTATTTACTATATATCGTTTGCCATTATTATCAAACTTTGATACTTCAATCTTGCCCTTTTCTAATATAAATAAATTTTCTCCTATTTCATTTTGACGAAATATATATTCGTCTTTTTCATAAACTTTCTCTTCTATATCAATGTCTCTTTTTATCTTTTCAAACTCATCATCATTTAGATTTTTAAATAATTGTATATCTCTAATATTCATAATGCCTCCTATTTTATTTTACTGTATTTTAGCAATAAAAAATAGGAACATTTATTATATAATATTTTATTTTATCTTTAAAAATCTTTTTAAATGATTAGCTGTATATGAATTTTTACAACTGATAAAATCTATAGGATAACCTTCAAATAATAACCTACCTCCAAGATTTCCACCTTTTGGTCCAAGATCGATAATCCAATCTGCCTTGCTTATTACTGATAAGTTGTGTTCTATTATTATCATGGTATTTCCAGCATTTGCCAATTCATCGATAAGCTTTATTAAATTATTTATATCTGCTTCATGAAGTCCTGTAGTTGGTTCATCTAATATAATTATATTAGATGTTTTATTTAATAACATGTAAGCTATTTTAAGTCTTTGAAGTTCCCCTCCTGAATAAGTATCTAGGGTTTGTCCAAGTTTTATATATGATAAATTTGCCTTGATTAGAGACTCTAGGGCTTTTTTTATTTTTAAATTATCACAAAATATTTTACTTGCCTCTATTGCCGTTAAATCAAAAATCTCACTAATATCTTTATCTTTATAAAAATAAGATAAAGCCTTGTCATTAAATCTTTTACCTTCGCATTTTTCACAAATAAGATAGGAATTGCCCAAATATGCAAAATCATATTTTATGACTCCTTTACCTTTACAATAAGGACAAGCTCCTTTCCCTGTAACTGAAAATAGTGACTTATCTATATTATTTTCCTTACCAAATATTTTTTTGATCTCATCATATATTCCTAAGTAGGTCATAATATTAGAGCGAGAGCTTCTTTGTGGAAGGCTTTGATCTAAGATAGTAGATTGGGGATACTTATTCTTAAAAATTTCTCTTATTAAAGTGCTTTTACCAGATCCTGCTAATCCTGTTACCACCGTAATGGAATTTCGAGGGATTTTTACAGATAGATTTTTTATGTTGTGTTTTGATACATTATTTAATTCATAGAAATTTGAAAAGTCTTTTCTTTTTTTATTTATGTGATGATCTTCTAAAAAGGTCTTTGCTGTTATGGTATTTGATTCTAATAATTTTTTATAACTTCCTTTAAAAGTTATTTTTCCGCCATTAATTCCAGCACCTTCGCCAAAATTTATGAGATAATCACAATCCTTAATCATATCCTTATCATGATCTACAAATAAAACAGAATTCCCTTTGTCTTTAAGACCCTTAAAGATATTAGTTATTCCCTTAATATCTTCTGGATGGAGTCCTACACTTGGCTCATCAAAAATATAAAGGACATCTGATAAAGAGCTATTTAGATATTTAACCATTTTAATTCTTTGGGATTCTCCGCCAGAAAGTGCTGCTGTGGGTTGATTTAATTTCAAATAATCTAATCCAACAAGAGATAGACTTTTTAATTTCATTTTTAATTCATGAATAATCTCTTTGACCTTTTCTTCTTTAATTTCATCTATAAAACAAAACAAATCATCTATATTCATATCAGATAAGTCTGCTATGGATTTATCTTTTATCCTTGCACTTAAGACTTCTTCATTAAGTCTTTTTCCATGACATTTTGGGCATGTTTTAGTTATTAAAATTCTATCTAATTGCTTTTTATATTGGGGATTTTCGACATTTACGAAGCTTTCCATAATTCTTGGAATTATTCCAAAATATTTTGCTGTTTTATGCCATTTAGGGCTAGGATTTTGAGGTTTTATTTTTGGAGAATACAATAGTAATTCAAGTTCATCATTGCTATAGTCAGATATTTTCTTATTATTATCAAAAAATCCCGATTCAGTATATCTTGTAAGTCTCCACCCTCCATTTTTAAATGTAGGAAAGTTTATCGCATTGTCGTTTAAAGACTTATCAAAATCTATCAATTTATCAATATCAATTGATTTAACCACACCCAATCCTTCACATTTTTTGCACATACCTTCTGGATTATTAAAAGAATATTTCATAGAATAGCCTACAAAAGGTTTTGCAATTCTTGAATACAATAATCTCAAATCTGAATAAATATCTGTAATAGTTCCAACGGTTGATCTGGAATTCCCTCTGATTCTTTTTTGATCAATAACTAAAGATACTGGAAGATTAGAAATATTATCAACAGGTGATTTATTAAATTTTGGCAAAATATTTTGTATATATGAACAATAAGTTTCATTTAATAGTCTTTGTGATTCACTTGCAATCGTATTAAATACGAAAGAAGACTTCCCCGATCCCGAAACTCCAGTAACTGCAACTATCTTATGCTTGGGGATTTCTACTGAAATGTTTTTTAGGTTATTACATCTAGCGTTTTTTACAATAATATAATCATTCATTTTGATCTATCCTTGATTTTTTCAATTCATTGGATAAGATACTAGACAAATGTATAAATTCTTTCTGTTCATCTTTGGTAAAAGATTTTAAGGCTATTTTGTAAATATTATTATGATTTTCAAAAATACTTTCTAATAAGCTCTCCCCTTTATTGGTAATTGTTGTGTAAAGTTCTCTTCCATCTAATTTATTGGGAAATTGCTCTATATATCCCATTTCCTTTAAACCTTTAAGAGCCTTTGATAGCTTGGTACGTGATACTCCAAGTACTAGACTTAAATCAGATGGTAAGATTTCGCCTTCTTTATCAATTTTATATAATATGTCATATTGTAACCATGTAATCTCCTTTGGATTTACGAGATTTCTTTCTGCTACCATTTCACATTGCAATTGTATAAGTGATGTTTTTAAATTCATAATTTCCTCCAATATAATTTCTATATAGAAATTATATCATATTTGAAATCATTTTGAAATTTATCTTATCACTCCTTTAATAGAAATTATTACAATAACTAAGCACACAAAAATGGATGCAACTATTAGTTGCATCCATAATTTATTAGGTCTTTATATTATTTTGTAATTACTGCCATATCCTCTTCTACTGTTGTAATAGGTGCAATGTTGAAGTTTTCTACTAAAAAGTCTACTACAGTTGGAGATAAGAATGCTGGTAATGTTGGTCCTAGATGGATATTTTGTACTCCAAGTGATAATAGTGCAAGTAGTACTATTACTGCTTTTTGTTCATACCAAGCTATATTGTATTCTATTGGTAAGTCATTTACTGACTCTAATCCAAATGCATCTTTTAATAAGAGTGCTGTTCTTACTAATGAATATGAGTCATTGCATTGTCCTGCATCTAGTACTCTTGGTATACCATTTATATCTCCAAGATCTAGTTTATTATATCTATATTTTGCACAACCTGCTGTTAATATTACATAGTCTTTTGGAAGTTTTTGTGCAAATTCTGTGTAATAGCTTCTTTCTTTAAATCTTCCGTCGCAACCTGCCATTACTACAAATTTCTTGATATTTCCATTTTTTATTTCTTCTGATACTTTGCCTGCTAATTGTTCTACTTGATTATGTGCAAATCCTCCTACGATCTTTCCATCTTCTAGGTTTGTAGGTGCTTTACATTTTTTGGCAAGTTCTATTATTTCAGAGAAATCTTTATTTCCATTTTCATCTGGTTCTATGTGTTTGCAACCAGGATATCCTGCCATTCCTGTTGTGAATAATCTGTCTTTGTAAGTATTGTTTTTCTTCATTGGAACTATACAGTTAGTTGTCATTAATATTGGTCCGTTGAATTTTTCAAATTCTTCATTTTGTGACCACCAGCTGTTTCCATAGTTTCCATGGAAATTATCATATTTCTTAAAGTATGGATAATAGTTTGCAGGAAGCATTTCACTATGTGTATAAACTTCTACTCCTGTTCCTTTGGTTTGTTCAAGTAACATTCTCATATCATTTAGATCATGTCCTGAAATAAGTATTCCCGGCTTGTCTCCTGCTGATAAATCAACTTCTGTTATCTCTGGATTTCCAAAGCTTTCTGTATTTGCTCTATCCAATAGATCCATAACCTTTACGCCATGTTCTCCTGTCTTTATTACAAGATCTATTAGGTTATTTATGTCTTTGTCATCTTTTAGAGTCTCTTCTAGAGCATAGGTTATAAACTTATCTACTTCACTGTCGTATTTTCCTAATACATTTGCATGATGGTTATAAGCTGCCATTCCCTTTAGTCCATAAGTTACTAATTCTACTAGAGATCTCTCATCTTCATTTACTATATTTAATACACCAATTTTAACTGCATCTTTTTTAAGTGTTTCAAGATCTTTTTCATTGTATTTTCCAGCTTCACTTAAATCCGTTACATTGTTTTCTTTTATTAGTTTTTCTTTTAAATCAATAGTTTTTACTACATTATCTAATATTACATTTGCGTCAAAGTTTGCGTTTGTTATTGTGTAGAATAGGTTATTTGAAATTGTTTCATAAACTTTCTTATCTACATTTTCAATTTTATTTGTTACTTCTGCTAATCCTTTTGTAACATATACCAATAAGTCTTCAGCGTTTGCGGTATCTTCGTCTTTTCCGCATACTCCTACTTTTGTACATCCTTCATTCTTTAAAGTTTCTTGACATTGAAAACAAAACATATAATCTTCCTTTCTCTTATATACAATTTCTTAACTTCTACATTTATATTAATACCCACTAAATAACTTATCAGTAACATAAGTTACGTTTTAATTAGTTTTGGGTAAATAAATATCGAGGTGAATTATGAAAGACTTTAAAGATATTAAATTGATGTCTATTGATGGAGAAAAATCCATATCAGACTACAAAGGCAAAAACCTAGTTTTGTACGCATATCCTAAGGACAATACCAAAGGTTGCACTATTGAGGCAATTGAATTTAACAATCTATTAGATGAGTTTAAAAAGCTTGATACAGTTGTTGTTGGAATAAGCAAAGACCCTATGAAAAGTCATGAGAAATTCAAAGACAAAAATGACTTGAAATTTAATTTGTTATCTGATGAAGATAAAGTTTTATTAGAAGATCTTGATGTTATGAAACTTAAAAAAATGTTTGGAAATGAATATATGGGAGTTGTAAGGTCTACTTTTATTTTTGATAAAGAAGGAAATCTTGTAAAAGAATTTAGAAATGTAAAATCAACAGGTCATGCCCAAAAAGTTCTAGATTATATACTAGATTATATAAAGGAGAATTTATGATAATAACAACAACTAATAATGTAGAAGGAAGAGAAATTACTCAATACATAGATATAGTATTTGGCGAAGTAATTGAAGGAATGAACTTTCTAAAAGATATCGGTGCAGGACTTAGAAATTTCGTAGGCGGAAGAAGCCAAGGTTATGAGAAAGCTGTCATAAGCGGAAGAGATGAAGCTATCGAAGAGTTAAAAAGACGTGCTAGTGAAATTGGAGCGGATGCAGTTGTTGGAATTAAGTTTGACTATGAAGCAATTGTTGAAGGGATGGTTATGATAACATGCTCTGGAACAGCCGTAAAATTAGACTAATATCAAAAACCAGATACTAGTATCTGGTCAGACTGTAGACAAAGCAGGTAGAAAATACAAAACCTACCTGCTTTTTAATTA
>JAUMZM010000077.1 GCA_030528125.1 Tissierellia bacterium | reverse complement strand
AGGAGAGGTTTAAGGGGAGGGAATGTTGGGGAGAATCGAAACTCCCCTAATTCCCACCCCTTGAGTAAGAAAAATAAAATATATAATTAAATAAATCCAAGCAATAAAAGGCTATCATTTATCTATAATTAATTATTATTAGATGTGAAATCGCAAAGGAGATTTAATCAAATTATTATTGAGTTGCCTTTTTCAAGCCCTAACTTAATTTGCAAAGCAAATTTTAGTAGGTCCGATGCAACCAATTGTCCAAATTTTTAATTTGGGTACAATTGTATTTTGACTACACAATTTCTGAAAGAAATTGGGTCATTAGTCGCCTTTTGACAAATCAAAGATTTGAAACAAGTCGATATCTGACCTACCAGCGATTCGTGCTAAGCACTCATCGGGTTAGGTCATTATGTTTCACGTGAAACAAATGTTTAACAGGAACAAATAAAAATGTTATAATAATTCTATTACATGGCAAAAAATATTTTTATATAGAATGGATGGTATTATGACAAAAACAATATGTATGTTTAATCAAAAAGGTGGAGTTGGAAAGACTACTACTGTTGTAAACTTAGCGGCGGTCATGGCTAGAAATGAGAAGAAGGTTCTAGTAATAGATATGGATCCGCAGGGCAACACCACAACAGGTCTTGGCTTTCAAAAAGACGATATCGAAAAGACAATCTATGATTTATTCTTTGATAGGACTAATGTAGAAGATCATATTCTACATTCACAAAATGCAAAGGGCGTAGATTTAATAGGCGCAAATTCTTCTTTATCAGGACTTGAGGTTGAACTTATAGAATTTGACAAAAGAGAAAGACAACTAAAAGATATAATACAAAATATCAAGAAGGACTATGACTTTATACTAATAGATTGTCCTCCATCACTTGGACTTCTTTCTATAAATGCTCTTGTCGCAAGTGATTCTGTCCTTATTCCAATTCAATGCGAATACTATGCGCTTGAAGGAGTAAGTGAGCTACTTAGAACATATAATATGGTAAAAAATTCTCTAAATAGAAATCTAACAATAGAAGGTGTATTGCTTTGTATGTTTGATTCAAGAAACAATCTTTCAATAGAGGTTGCAGAAGAGGTCAAGGAATACTTTAAAGACAAGGTATTTGCTACAATGATACCTAGAAATATAAAGCTTGCAGAAGCTCCATCTTATGGACTTTCTGTAATAGATTATGAGAAAAACAGCAAGGGTGCTAAGGCATACACAAGACTTTGCATGGAAATTATAGAAAATAATAAGGACTTTATCCAAAAGGAAGATAAAGAAATATTAAAAGATACAGATAAAAAGGATAAAGATTTATCTAAAGAAGTAAATGTAGAAGAAAATTCTAATGAAATAAAAGAAGATACATCTGTTAATGATAATATAAAAGAATCTAGTAAAGATGTAGAAGATGATTTATCTAAAGAAGAAAAATCACAAGATAATGAACCTAATACTTCTAATGATGATATTGAAACAAATAAAGAATTGGAAGAAACAAATTCCGACAAAGAATCAGAAGAATCTAGTGAAACAATCGAAGAAGATCTAGAAGATACAGACGTAAAAAAAAACTAGAAAATTCGGATTATAATGTTTCACGTGAAACATCTATCGATGAATCTTTGAATGAAGCATTTACAGATAAACAGTTAGATGAGAAATTAGAAGATATACTACAAGAACATGGAAGGGAAGATATATGAGAAAGAAAAGTTTGGGGAAAGGACTTGGAGCTTTGATTCCTGAAAATCCTTCTGAGACAACTGGAGAAAGCATTGTTGAAGTTGATATCGAAAAGATAAAGCCAAGAGATGATCAGCCCAGAAAGGAATTTGACGATAAGAGCCTTGTTGGGCTTAGTGATTCAATCAAAAAGTACGGCGTAGTTCAACCGATAATTCTTAAAGAAGAAGATGGAATATATCATATAGTTGCAGGAGAAAGAAGATATAGGGCAAGCTTAATTGCAGGCTTAGATAAGATTCCTGCTCTTATAAAGGACATAGACGATAAGAGTCTTGATATACTAAGTCTTATTGAAAATCTTCAAAGGGAGGATTTATCTGCCATAGAAGAGGCAAATGCTTATCAGAAATTATCTGAAGATTACAATATGACTCAAGAAAATATTGCAGAATCTGTTGGCAAAAGTCGCTCTTATATAGCAAATATAATGAGATTACTAAAACTTGACGAGGAAAGCAAGAAGGATTTAGAAAAAGGGGCGATAACGTCAAGTCAGGCAAGAAGTCTTCTTTCTATAAAAGATGAGAAAGAAAGAAAGAACATGCGTGATAAGATAAAGCAAAAAAAGGCCAATGTTCGTGACGTTGAAAGAAAGACTTCTAAAAACCAAGACAAAATTCTTATGGAAGATTTTAGAAACAAATTCATGGAAGAGATTGGAAGCAAGGTTGAATTTAAAAAGCAAAAGGGAGTTTATAAGGTAATAATAGACTGCTATTCAACAGATGATATGGAAGAACTTTATAATAGGTTAAAGAAATGATTCTTGATTTAACAGTTAGCGATTTAATAGAAAATACAAAATCAAAAAAGGCAAATCCAGGTGGTGGAGCGGTCTTATCGCTTGTGGGCGTTCTTGGAATAAATCTTATATTGATGCTTGATAATCTATCCAAATACGAAGATATGGATACCAAGAAAATAGATCAATCACGCAAAAAGCTACAAGAGTTATCAGAAAGACTCAAAAACACCGTAGAAGAAGATGTCAACTGCTATAGTGAAGTTACTAAGGCTAAGAAAATTAAAGATGAGGAAATTAGAAAGCATAGGCTAAATGAGGGATACAAGATTGCCAACAGACCTCCTATGCAAACGGTCGAAATTTTATTAGAAGCTATGCAATACATAAATCCTATATTAAGTTATGGCAATATAAATGTGCTATCAGATGGAAGGATAGGACTCAACTTAATGTATGAAGCTATAATCTCTTCATTTTATAATATAGAATTAAATGGAAGAAATATCGAAAATTTCTCCTATGATTTTGAGAAAAACTATAATTTGGCAAGTTCATTAAAGAAACAAAGCGAAGAAATAATAACAGGGAGGTATCAATGGTAGGGATATATGTATTAATAGTTGTCCTTATTGTATTGGTTGTATTTGCATATACACTTATATTTGGTCTAAGAAACAAATTAAAAAGACAAAAGAGAAGATACGACAAGCTTCTTAGAGGAGCTAACAAAGACATGAATATGGAAGAGGTCTTACTAAAGCTAAATAAGGATATGAATTCCTTAGAGCAAAGCGTAAAGACTGTAGAGCAAGATGTAGTTGATCAGGGCGATAAGACCATAGAATCATTTACAAAGACTGGAATATATCATTATGATGCCATAGAAGGACAAGTGGGCAAGTTATCATTTTCATTGGCATTATTGGATAATTTTGACAATGGAATAGTTTTGACAAGCATATATGCTAATGATAATTCAAGAGTTTATTTAAAAAGAGTTTCTAAAGGCCAGATTACAACGAACGCTTCTCCTGAAGAGGTTCAAAGTGTTGAAATGGCTATTAATAAGAAGTAAAATAAATATAACCAATAAGGAGGTTTAAATGGCAAAAGATATAATTGAGTCAGTCAAGGAAAAGATTAAGGGAAGAAACTACAGAATAGTTTTTCCTGAAGGAGAAGACCCAAGAGTTCTAAAGGCTGCTCTAAGACATAAAGAAGAAGGATACATTGTTCCTATACTTCTAGGTGATCATGGACAAATACAAAAAACAGCTGACAAAGAGGAAATTAAACTCGGTGATATTCAAATAATAAATCCAAGATATGCTGAGGATTTTGATGAATTAGTAGAAGCTTTTGTAGAAAGAAGAAAAGGCAAGAACACTGAAGAAGACGGACGTTATTTATTAAAAAATCCTAACTACTACGGTGTAATGATGGTTCAAACAGGAAAAGCTGACGGAATGGTTTCTGGAGCAACAAGACCAACAGGAGATACTGTAAGACCAGCTCTTCAAATCATAAAGACAAAGCCAGGAGTTCATAGAACAAGTGGAGCTATGATAATGTTGGGACCTAACGAAGAAAGATATCTATTTGCAGATACAGCAATCAATATAACACTCCAATCACATGAGCTTGCAGAAGTTGCAATAGAAGCAGCAAAGACAGCAGAGCTTTTTGATATTGAGCCAATAGTAGCAATGTTATCATTCTCAACAAGAGGAAGTGCAAGTTCTGAAGAAGTACACAAGGTAGAAGAAGCTACAAAACTTGCCAAAGAAATGGCACCTAACTTAAGACTTGATGGAGAAATGCAATTTGATGCAGCAATAGCACCAGAAGTTGCTAAGCAAAAAGCACCAGATTCAGATGTTGCAGGAAAAGCAAAAGTATTTATATTCCCATCACTTGAAGCAGCAAATATAGGCTACAAGATAGGACAAAGACTTGGCGGATACCAAGCACTAGGCCCAATACTTCAAGGATTAAACAAACCAGTAAACGACCTTTCAAGAGGATGTAACGAAGAAGACGTTTATAAATTAGCACTTCTTACAGCAAACCAAGTAGATGACTAATAAAATATAAAACTAGTGATAAGACTATCTTTAAAGATAGTCTCAGACTGTAGACAAAGCAGGTAGAAAATACAAAACCTACCTGCTTTTTAAT
>JAUMZM010000076.1 GCA_030528125.1 Tissierellia bacterium | reverse complement strand
ATTAAAAAGCAGGTAGGTTTTGTATTTTCTACCTGCTTTGTCTACAGTCTGAGAGTGTGAAATCACACTCTTTATTATTTCATTGATTTAATTATCTCGCTAAGCTCTTTTATGGAGCTATCTAATTTATCAATTTTGGCTTCGAATCTTATCAGCAAAAACAGGTTTACTACTATCGGATAGCCGAGATTTGAGATTAGTTCGAAGATATCCATTATTCTAATCCTATCGGTGTTATTGTCAAGGCTTCAAGATATGCTTTATCTTTTGTTGCGATTGGGCCTTCTTTTGTAAGTAATGCTTTAGATTGTATCATTTGATCCATCTTTTCTTTTACTTCGCCGTCATCGTAACTTTCCTTGGCATTTGCTATTGATATGATTCTGCTGTTATTAGCTTCGTCTTTGAATACTAATTTTAATGTATTTCTTGCCATTTAATTCTCCTTTCTATAATTGTGTTACTTCTTGTTTGAGTGCTTTGATGTATTCGCCATCGACAAGTGAGGCGTAGGCATCTGCAATTGCCTTTAGGCTATTGTCTTCGACATCTTCGGAAATATTTGAAAGTGTCTTTGTTCTTTCTATTTCCTTTAGGTTCTCGTCTGTGACTTTGGTTATTATTTTGATTTTTCTATCCATATTATCTCTCCTTTCATTTATATATATGAAATAACGAGAAATTTTACCGAATATTTGATAAATTTGGGTGTTTTAATTACAAAGTTGGTATAAACTTATAATAGATGTGGTATAATCTTGATTTTAAGGACAAAAACAAATATAATTTCATAGATACTAAGGGGGAAAGATGAAAGAAAGAACAATCGCAGCTATTTCTACTCCAAGGGGTTCTGGTGGAATCTCTATTGTAAGGATGAGTGGGGATAAGGCTTTTAATATTGCACAAAAGATTTTTTCTCCAGCTAATGGGAGAAAGATAGATTTAGATAAAGATAATAGAAAGATGAGATTTGGGAAAATCATCTACAATGGTGAAGAGTATGATGAGGTTATGATTAATTTCATGAAAAAGCCTTATACTTACACTAGAGAGGATGTTGTAGAGATCAACTGTCATGGCTCGATGATTTCTGTAAAAAAGATTCTAAACTTATTATTAGAACTTGGTGCAGATCTTGCTGAGGCTGGAGAATTTACGAAAAGAGCTTTTTTAAATGGAAGAATTGACCTTTCTCAAGCTGAGGCTGTAATTGATATTATAAACGCCACAAGTGAACTTGCCCAAAAGCAGGGCATAAGTCAGCTTAATGGTTCTATAAAAGATTCTATAAATGATATAAGAAAGGATCAACTTGAGGCTTTAAGTAGAATTGAGTATTCGATTAATTTTACTGAAGATGGGGAGGATTTGCCTGTTGATAATATCGTAAAATATGTCGAAAGTGCAAATTCCAAGATAAATGCCCTACTAAATACATCAAATAAGGGCAAGATTATAAGAGATGGTATCAATACTACAATTATTGGTAAGCCAAATGTCGGCAAAAGCTCGCTATTAAATTCTCTTCTAAGGGAAAATAGAGCCATTGTAACAGATATTCCAGGAACTACGAGAGATTCTATAACAGAGTATCTTTCACTTGGCAATCTTACATTAAAGATCAACGATACTGCAGGAATCAGGGATACTGAGGATATTGTAGAGAAAATCGGGGTGGATCGTTCGATTGAATTATCCAAAAATTCTGATTTGATTATTGCAATATTTGATAGATCCAGAGATCTTACAGATGAGGATAAGAAGATATTAGAGCTAATAGATAAGAAGAAATCAATTATTATTCTAAATAAGAGCGATCTTTCGACTAAGTTTTCTAAAGAAGACTTAAAGATTGATGTGCCAATAATTGAAGCTTCCATAAAGAACAAGTCTGGAATAAAAGAGCTTGAGGATATAATCGTAAATATATTTGAAACAGATGATATAAATTACGAATCAACGATTATTACAAATATAAGACATGAAAGATTATTAAAATCTGCAAAAGAAAAGTTAGAAAGTTCACTAAAAGACATCAAGAACAATATACCAATTGATTGTGTGGAAGTTGATCTTAGATCATCTTATGCAGATCTTGGAGAAATCACAGGAGACAGTGTCTCTGATGAGATATTAGATAAAGTATTTAAGGAGTTTTGTGTTGGAAAGTAAATACAAATTTATTGATAAATCCTACGATGTTGTCGTTATAGGAGCAGGTCATGCAGGATGTGAGGCATCACTTGCAACAGCAAGGCTTGGATTTAGCACATTGGTTGTCACAAATTCAATGGAATCAATAGCTGATATGCCTTGCAATCCCAATATCGGAGGAACAGGAAAAGGACATATAGTAAGAGAAATAGACGCATTGGGCGGAGAGATGGCTATAAATATCGATAAGACATTTATCCAGTCAAGAATGTTAAACACATCCAAAGGACCCGCAGTTCATTCACTAAGAGTGCAAGCAGACAAGAGAAAATACCACGAAGAGATGAAAAAGGTATTAGAAAGACAAGAAAATCTTGATCTAGCAGAACAAGAAGTAGATAAGCTAAATGTAGAAGATGGAAAGATAGTATCTGTTGAGACAAAGCAAGGAGCAATCTATCCTGCAAAAGCTGTAATAGTGTGCACAGGAACCTATCTTAATGCAAAGATACTAATGGGAGAATTGACCTACACATCAGGACCACATGGCCTAAGTGCAGCGACATATCTTTCCGATTCATTAAGAGATCTTGGATTTAATCTTAGAAGATTTAAGACAGGAACACCAGCAAGAGTTGACAGAAAGAGCATCAATTACGATAAGACAACTGTTCAAAAAGGCGATAGCGAGATAGTACCATTCTCATTTATAAATGAAGATAGAGATTTCTCCAATAGAAAGCAAGAGGATTGCTATCTAACCTATACAACAGATGAAACAAAAGAAATCATAATGGCAAATCTAGACAGATCACCAATATATGCAGGAATTGTAAAAGGCGTAGGCCCTAGATATTGCCCATCTATTGAAGATAAGATGGTAAGATTTCCAGACAAAGACATTCATCAAGTATTCCTAGAACCTGAAGGACTTACAACAGATGAATTCTATGTTCAAGGAGTAAGCTCAACACTTCCATTTGAGATCCAAAAGAAATTCTACAAGACAATAACAGGACTAGAAGATGTCAAGATAATGCGACCAGCCTACGGAATAGAATATGATCTTATAGATTCTACAACACTAAAAAGAAGCCTTGAGTCAATGATAGTAGATGGATTGTTCTTTGCAGGACAGATAAATGGATCAAGCGGATACGAAGAAGCAGCAGGACAAGGACTAATAGCAGGAATAAATGCAGCCTTGAAGCTAAGAGGAGATAAGCCACTAATACTAGATAGATCAGATGCATATATAGGAGTATTGATAGACGACCTTGTAACAAAAGGAACCAATGAGCCATATAGAATGATGACTTCACGTTGCGAGTACAGACTAACAATGAGACAAGACAATGCAGACTTTAGACTTACAGAAAAAGGCTACAAGATAGGACTTGTATCAAAACAAAGATACGAGAAAATGCTTGAGAAAAGAAAGATCATAGACGATGAGAAACAAAGACTAAAGACTGTAATGATAAATCCAACAGAAGATAACAACAAGATAATAGAAGATCTTGGATCAGCTAAGCTAAAGACAGCCTATAGTCTATATGATCTTATAAAAAGACCAGAGCTTGATTATTACAAGCTAGAAGTACTAGATCCTAATAGGCCAAAGCTTATGAAATTCCATAGTCTAGAAGTACAAACAGAGATAAAATACGAAGGCTACATCAAAAAGCAAATGCATGATATAGATAAGTTCAAAAAGCTTGAAAATAAATCCCTAGATATAATAGAAGATTATTTCAAAATCGAAGGACTAAAAAAAGAAGCCGCACAAAAGCTAAACGACATCAAGCCAGATTCACTTGGACAAGCATCAAGAATATCAGGAGTAAGTCCAGCAGACATAAATGTATTATTGATATGGCTTAAGACAAAGGGAAAATAATGGTTATTATGAATGAAAAACTTCTAAAATACAGAGATTTTCTCATCGAAGAAAACAAAAAGATAAATCTAACAGCAATAACAGAGCCCGAAGAGATAGAGATAAAGCATTTTAAAGATTCACTACCATAAAAGACTATGTAAAAGGAAGAGTACTAGACATAGGAAGTGGAGCAGGATTTCCAGGAATTGTGCTAAAGATAGATAATGATAATCTCGATGTGACACTCATAGATTCTGTAAGAAAGAAAGTAAACTTCATGAATGAAGCAATAGAATTATTAGAACTTAAAAACATAAGAGCAATTCATGTAAGAGCAGAAGACTATGCAAAAGAAGAAAGAGAGAAATTCGATACAGTAACATCAAGAGCCGTATCCAACCTTACAACACTAAGTGAATACGCAATACCATTTCTAAAAATCGGTGGAAGATTTATCGCAATGAAAGGCCCCAAGGCAGACTTAGAAGTAAAAAAGGCACAAAACGCCATAAAAAAGCTAGAATTTGACGGAAACGAAAGAAATATAGTAATAATAGAAAAGGTAAAACAAACACCCAAAAGATACCCAAGAGGCCAGAATAAACCACTCAAAAACCCAATAAGCTAAGAAAAATTAAGAAGTCATTAAAAGTGACTTCTTTTTTAGAGAGATGTTTCACGTGAAACAATTCTTGTTCTTTAAAAGAACAAAACAAGAAAATATTTTATGTATTATATCTAAAATGTTTATAAAGCTTAATTTTATTTATATGACTTTATTAAAAGATATAATCCTATAAGTAATTAATCGTAGCTTGGATTTATTTAGTTATATACTTCATATTTCTAACCAAAGGGGGAGGAACTAAGGGATTTTCGATTCATGACCTAACCCGATGAGTGTTTAACAC
>JAUMZM010000075.1 GCA_030528125.1 Tissierellia bacterium | reverse complement strand
TTAATAAAAAAATGATGTCGCAGAATAGATAATTCTATTCTGCAACACCACCTTTGGATATCAGATATTATGTTTATAGAAAATTTAACAAACAAATTATTGAGTATAAAGGAGGATAGTTATGGATGATAAAATTCGACTTGATGACGTAGCATTTTCTGACTATACGAGGATCATTATTAAGAATGACTATATTGTTATAGGAGATATACTTAGAAGTGGGCTTTGGATTAAAATACCTGTTGAAGATTATTACTATATAAAGCCATATATAGGAATAGTCGATGGGTATAAAAAATTGATGAATAGTTTGGAATCAGTAGAATACAAAGTTTATTATACGAAACTATTGAGGGTTCTTGCAAAGATAAAGGTTTTGGTAAATAAAGAATTTAAAAAAAGAGAAGTTTTTGTTAAGGACTTGTCATTAGAATTAACAACGGCATGCAATTTAAGGTGCAGACATTGTTCTGGAATGTATGGGAGTAAAGAAAATAAATTTTTATCTAATTCTCATTTAAAAAGCATAATAAATTGGGCAAATACTAAGCAAATAAATTCGCTAACGCTTACAGGAGGGGAAATTTTTTGTATTGAAGATATATATGAAAAATTGAAATACATTCGTAATAATTTTAATGGGAATATAAGTATTATTACTAATGCTACATTATTCTCGGAAGAAAAAGTAAGTGTTTTAACAGAATGTGTCGATGAAATAAATATAAGTTTAGATGGATATGACAAGCAAAGTGTAGATTTTATACGTGGAAAAGGTACTTTTACCAAAGTTATGAGTTCTATAAAACAATTACAATTAAATGGTTTTTATAACATTACATTGTCTATGATTTTGACAAGTGATAATAGTATTCACATAGATGAATTTAAAAAACTATGTAAAAAAATGAATGTAAGACCTATAACTAGAATATTAGCTATTAAAGGTCGTGCTATAGAAAATTATGATTTTTTAATTTCCGAAAGCAATAAAGGTGCAGAAGATAATATCTTAAAGCATATAAATATGTTATCAATGTGTAATGCAGGATTTTCTATGATTTCTATTACTGCAAGTGGTGCGGTAACGTTATGTGCATCTACTGAAGATAGCAATATAGTTTTAGGAAATTATAATGATTTAGATAAGATTTCAAAGAATATTAGTAATATACAACAAACTTGTATTGTTGATAAAATTTCACCATGTAAGTTTTGTGATGTGCGTTATTTTTGTTCTTCTAAATGTTATTCAACAAATATTAATATTTTTACTAATCCCTATTTACGAAAACAAAGATGTATAAAATATAGAGAAAAGTTACAAAAATATGTTTGGGGATGATTTAATTCTATTTAGAATATGAAAATAACTATTTTATAATAATATGTCATTAATAACTTTTAAATAGATTTAATTTATAGGGTTTGTATATTAGAAGGGAGAGATTTTAATATGAGTATTTTGGAAACTATAAATTTAAAAAAATATTTTGGAAAAGAGCCCAATATTACAAAAGCATTAGATGGGATTTCTCTTTCAATAGGAGAAGGTGAATTTGTTGCTATTATTGGAACTTCTGGAAGTGGAAAATCCACTCTTTTGAATATGATGGGTGGTTTAGACAAACCAACTTCTGGAAAAGTACTGGTAGATGGAAAAGACCTTTCTACACTAAAAGATGAAGATTTGACTATTTTTCGCAGAAAGAATATTGGATTTATCTTTCAAAATTATAATCTTGTTCCGGTTCTAAATGTATATGAAAATATTGTTTTACCAGTAGAATTAGATGGAAAAGCAGTAGATAGTAATTTTATGGACGAAGTAATAGAAATGCTAGGTTTAAAAAATAAACTTCAAAATATGCCAAATAACCTTTCAGGAGGTCAGCAACAAAGAGTTGCAATAGCTAGAGCTCTTGTAACAAAACCTAAAATTATCTTGGCGGATGAACCTACTGGAAATCTTGATAGCAAGACTAGTAATGATTTTTTAGAACTTTTAAAACTATCGAGTAGAAAATTTCATCAAACTATAGTTATGATTACACATGATATGGATATTTCAAAGCTAGCGGATCGAACTATTCGTATTGAAGATGGAAAAATTTCTGGTTAAGGAGAATTTTATATGAAAAACTTTTTTTCTGATAATAATTCTTATATTAAACTTCTAGCTAAAAGAAGTTACAATGCTAATAAGAAGAGGAATTTATTTGTAGTATTAGCTTTGATGCTGACAACTTTTATGATTACTTCTATATTTAGTTTGGGATTTAGTTATTTTGAAACATTAAAGAAGCAACAAATTAGATATATGGGGACAACTGCAGATGCAGCTATAACCAATATTACAAAAACACAAGAAGAAGAATTAAATAGTTCAGGATTGATATCTATAAAGGGAATTAGTCAGAGATTAGGAAATATTGATGCGACAGAAAATAAAGATATAAAACTTGGACTTACGTATATAGATAAAGAAGAATGGGAGAAACATAGAAAACCCACAGTTTCCAATATTACTGGTTCATATCCAGAGGAAGAGAATGAGGTTATGTGCCCTATTTGGGCATTAAATGAATTGGGAATTAATAATCCTAAGATAGGAATGAAGATTACCTTACCATATAGGATATCAAAAAGTAATAAAGTTTTTAATAAAGATTTTATACTTTCAGGCTATTATAATGATTATACAACTACTCGTGTGGGGAAACGTGGTTCAGTATATGTATCAAAGATTTTCGCTGACAAAATTGACCTACCATTCGAAGATATAACTAGTGCAATGATTACTTTTAATGGAGACGAGAAAGCTGAGCATTCTTTTGAAAAATTAAAATCTGAAATTGATTTTTCAGAAAAACAATCTTTTCAAATTGTACCATCAAAACAAGGAGATAATTTTTCTATAGTTCTTTCCTGTGTTGCTTTAATATTTATCATAATGGTAAGTGGATATTTATTAATATACAATATACTTTATATTTCAATTTCAAGGGATACAAGATTTTATGGACAACTTAAAACAATTGGCTTTACTAAAAAACAAATAAAAAAGATTGTAAAATGGCAAATATTAAGATTGTCCAGTATTGGTATCCCCATAGGTCTTTTATTAGGAGGTTTTGTTTCGCTATTCGTAGTTCCATTTGCTATGAGGATGCTGTCTTCTAGCAATGCTGAATTAGGAACAAAAATTTCTTTTTCTCCTATTATATTTATTGGAGCTGGAATATTTGCGTTGTTAACTGCAATAATTGGGAGTATGAAACCGGCTAGAGTTGCTGGAAAAGTGTCTCCTATAACTGCGTCACGATATATAGACAAGACTATAAAGACACCTGATAAAAGAAGGAGTCATAAAATAAAATTATCTAGAATGGCATTTAGAAATATTTTTAGGAATTCTAAAAGTGCAGTACTCACTTTTGGCTCCTTGTTTTTAGGCTTGACAATGTTTCTAATATCCACTGGACTTTTATCAAGCTTAAATCCTAAAAACTTTGTAAGTGAATGGGGAGAAAGTGATTATGCATTGACCTACAGTATTCATGAAGAGAGTGAACCACTAACATCTGAAATGGCAGAAAAAATAAAAGAAATTAAGGGTGTTAAAAATATCAGATTGACATATGCATCTTCAAAAATAAAAATTCCTGTTATATATGACCAAAAGGTTTTTGGAAAATATATTGAATCTTTAGATAGTGTATCTGGACTTGACTTTTCAGATCCAAAAAATGTAAAGAAATATATTGATAATTTTTTCAGTGGCGTTTATGGCATTGATGAGAAATATGTTAAAGAGCTTAATGAAACACTTAAGAACCCAATTGATCTAAAAGCATTTGAAAATGGTGAAATTGTTTTATTATCTTCTATGACAGATAATAATGGCAATCCACTAATCTCTCAAGGGGAATCAATAACTATAGTTGGAGGAGATGATAAAAAGCATACTCTAACTGTTGCTAATGGATTTTTGGATGCAGATTTTCAAAGTGGAAGGGGAATTGAAAGAGGAACTGCTCCAAATTTATATATTAGCCAGCAGACACTAAAAAAATTTTTTCCTAATACAAAAATATTTAGGATAGCATTTGATATAGACGAAGGAGTTGATAATAAGCAAATTGATGATAAACTACAGAAAATCATATCTTCATCTCAAGTTAATATTCAATCCAGATATGAAAAGTATAAAGAAATTGAACAATATTTATTCACTTCACGAGTTTTGGCAACTGGAACAGCTATTGTGTTCTTGATAATTGGGGTTATGAATTTTATAAATACAATGGTTGTGAGTGTAGATACACGTAAGCAGGAATTTGCTACGCTTGAAAGTATTGGTATGTCAAAAAAACAAATAAAAACTGTTTTACTATATGAAGGTTGGTATTACTGGATTATCTCGTTTTTATTGCTTGGAACAATTGGAACAGGGCTATATATACCTATCTATATGAGTTTTAAGAAAATAGCATATTATTCAGTTTTTAGCTACCCAATCTATCATCTATTGATAGTTGGAATAATTACTTTAATATTATGTTTAACAGTACCTATAATTATTTTTAATATAGATCTCAAAAAAACTATTATTGAGAGGTTGCGTCAAAATTGAATTGGTAACCATTTTTAGCAATTTTATCTATAATATCTGTTTGAGAAAAAATCTTAACAGATATTATAGATACCTAAACCTTTAATAAGATAGTATATCTATAAATAGATATCTTTAATATTGTTATTTTTAAATTTAATCTTTTATAAGATGTTATCCAAATTACTCTGAATTTATTTGTGGAGTATTGTTTTGACAATTGGAATATAAAACATATATTTTAGTATAATGATTTATCTTTCAACTTCTTTTCCATAATAATTTTCATAATTTTTCCTATACTGAACAAGGTCAGAAAATTGTTCTTTATTCAAAGAATACTCTT
>JAUMZM010000016.1:18124-35409 GCA_030528125.1 Tissierellia bacterium | reverse complement strand
ATAGAGAATTTGATGGTTCTAACTTAACTTTTGATGGAATGAATACTGAAATCAGACTTCGAGAACATCAAAAAAACGTCATAGCAAGGACTCTTTATGGTGGAAATACACTACTTGCCCATGAAGTAGGAGCAGGAAAAACCTTTGAAATGATAGGTATAGCCATGGAATCAAAAAGACTTGGTATGAGTAATAAGACAATGTTTGTTGTTCCTAACCACATCGTAGAGCAATTTGGAAGAGAATTTAATGAACTTTATCCAGGAGCTAATGTATTATGTGCTACAGAAAAAGATTTTACACCAAATAGAAGAAAAAGATTTTGTAGTCGTATTGCTACAGGAAGTTTTGATGCTGTTATTATAGGACACTCTCAATTTGAAAAAATTTCCATATCAAAAGAAAGACAAGAATATGAATTACAAAGTCAAATTGATGAAATTATTGACTATATAGATGAGTATAAAAGGGAAAGAGATCAAAGATTTACTGTAAAGCAATTAGAAAAGACAAAGAAAAAGTTAGAGACAAAGTTAGAAAAACTAAGTGCTGATTATAAGAAAGATGACGTTGTAACCTTTGAGGAACTGGGAGTAGATAAGTTATTTGTAGATGAAGCCCACGCATACAAAAACCGTGCGAAACGTTGTTGAATAAGGAAGGAGTGATTAAACTACCGAAATCAACCGACAGAAATCACTTAGAAATAAGAATGAGCTGTCAGAACTTAAATCTCAAAATCAAGGGAGAATTGCCCTTGCCACACTGAATTAACATTGATGATGGCATATCAAAGCCGGAAATGGTGTGCGAGATGATACTTCACTATGCAGAAATGTCTGTACAATATTTCATGTATAAAGCGTGATAAAGTCGTAACTTGAATACCTAAGTTCATGAAAATGAATATGGGATAAATAGTGCGGTCTTCCGAAAACTATGGTTACGTTAAAGAAATCCATGCAGCATCGTAAGAGCAGCGGCACCCGAAAGGGTGAAAGATTAGGGAAGAGTGTATTGCTGGTTTTTCAATACATTCCTGTATGAATGAAATATCATACAGAGCATATTTAACTGTAATTCAAGATATGCTTATCCCTACGGTGTAAGGTGGAAACCTAAGGTTTTCAAGTAGTTAAATCTACACAAGGATAGAGATTTAGGAACGTTTGAGAGCCTGTATTTAGAGCTGTACAGAGTGATGAAGAATACAGGAAGTCAGCAGTCCCATAGTAGTCTGAGGTTGGGAAAGCCAACTACATGAGTTGAAATACTCAAGGCAAAGGGGACTAGTCAGAATAATTTACAGATTTCACGAAAAGAAAATAACTAAAAATAGTAAAACTCCCTGAAATAATGGGTGACGAACTGCGAGGTGATAGCCTGTGCATATAAACGTCAAATTTTCAAATGAAACAGATTTAAAGAAATTATTGGATTTACTTTACGAAAAATCAAAAACAGGAAATGTATTTACAGGACTTTTAGAAGCAATAACAGATGAAGTTGTCATTGTAACGGCAATCCATAATATAAAATCCAACAAAGGTAGTAAAACTACCGGAGTAGACAAAATTAAAATGGATAAGTACCTGCAAATGCCAAAGGACGAAGTAATATATTTGGTCAAGAAATCAATATGCGATTACAAACCAAAACCTGCTAAACGAGTATATATAGACAAAGGGAATGGTAAAAAGCGACCTCTTGGTATACCGACAATCTTAGACAGGATTATACAGGAGTGTATAAGGATAATTATTGAACCAATATGCGAAGCAAGATTTTATCCGCATAGTTATGGGTTCAGACCATATCGCTCACAAAAACACGCAATTAGGGGTATTGTCAATGTAATCAATGCAAACTATAAATCTAAAGACCAACCAGTCTGGGCATTAGAGGGCGATATAAAAGGCTGTTTTGACAACATCAATCATAGAATATTGTTAAAGAAGTTATGGGATATAGGGGTTCATGACAAACGTGTAATTCAAATCATCAAGGCTATGCTATCGGTCGGATACGTTGAGTATGATATGTTAAAGAACGATGATAAAGGAACACCGCAAGGTGGAATATTATCACCGTTACTGGCAAATGTATATCTTAATGATTTTGACTGGTATGTAGGAAGAAAATACTATGAACCACATAGAAAGTGTAAATACAAATGCAACGACTCAAGAAGATTAAAATGGTCAGGAATAACTCCAAAGTACAATTTCAGATATGCCGATGATTGGGTCATTTTAACATCATCTAAGAAAGAAGCGGAAAGACTGAAACGAGAATTAAGCAAGTATTTTAAGTACAAGCTGAAACTCGAGTTGTCAGAGGAGAAAACCAAAATAACCGACATGAGAACAGACGGAATACATTTCTTAGGATTTGTAATAAAAGCTGAAAAGCCAAGAAGAACACCTGCTGATAAAGAAATAAAAGAACATTTTGTTGGTAAGCCTTATCCTGATATGAAAAGGTTAAGTAAGAAAATACAAAACCTTTGTAAAGAAATTAGAGATATAAGGAATTATTCGGCAGTAAACAGCAGAATTGCACAGATACAATATATAAATTCAGTTATTATGGGAATTGCTGAATATATAAAAATTGGGATAAGTTCCCATGCGTTCCATGTGATAGACCGAAGAGTAAATAACAGTGCATTATCAACTTGGAAAAGAATGTATCCCGACAAATATAATGAATGGCAAATTCCCTTAAAGGATTTATCTAATCTACCACATAGGCACGAGGGCTATATCAGCAAGACTTTTGCCATACCTTACGAGGATATGTGGATAGGAATTACAATGGCATTCATTACTCATGTTCGATATGAAGCTAAACCATTTAATCAGAAGATGACACCTTACACTCCGGAGGGCAGAAAAATTTATGTAAATTACCGAAATAAAAATAAACCGCTTCCCAAAGATAGACCATCTATCAATACGAGTGATGATTTGCGTATGGCAGTCTATGCGGAAAATAAAATGAACTTTGAGTACTTCATGAATCGTGAGTACGCCTTTAATAGAGATAAAGGAAAATGCAGATGTTGCAAAACACCGCTTTATGAGAATCCTACAGCGAATTGCCACCATGTAGATAATAAGTTGCCGATTGATAAGATAAACAAGGTAAATAACTTAGCATGGGTGTGCAGAAGTTGTCATTTGATGATACACGGAAGTGAAATTCCTGAAAGTTTAGATACGAAAGTAGTAAAGAAAATTGAAAAATTTAGAGAAAAATTGAAGCAAGCACAAAAATAAGTGAAATTTGTAAGCAGTATATACTTGTGAGAGTATATGCCTGTTGAAATCCGATGGAGGAAAGTAAGTTATTTTGATGGAACGCCGTATGCGAGGAAACTTGCACGTACGGTGTGGAGCGGGGGAAAAGGTAGAGATAACATCAAAACCTTACCTATCGCTATTATTCTTGCATACCAAGATGAGAAATGTTGCGGGTATCGGTCAAAGTGAAGCCTTTAAGTCTTCGGATATGTATATGAAATGTAGGTATATGGACGAAATGACAGATGGAAAGGGAGTTGTATTTGCTACTGGTACACCAATATCAAATTCAATGACAGAGCTTTATACCATGCAAAGATACCTTCAGTATGACGATTTAAAGGCAAGAGGATTAGAACATTTTGACGCTTGGGCTTCTACTTTTGGAGAAACAGAAAATACCTTTGAATTATCACCAGAAGGAACTGGATATAGGCAAAAGACAAGATTTTCAAAGTTCTATAACTTGCCAGAATTGATGAGCATGTTTAAAGAAGTAGCAGATATAAAGACTTCAGATATGTTAAATTTGCCAGTTCCAGAAGCAAATTTTGAAGTTATTAAAACAAAACCTACTGAGGAACAAAAAGAAATATTAGAAGCTATTTCAGAAAGAGCTGATGCAGTTAGAAATAATCAAGTCGAGCCAACAGAAGATAATATGCTAAAGATTACAAATGATGGTAAAAAACTTGCCCTTGACCAAAGACTAATAAACCCACTACTTCCAGATGATCCTAATTCAAAGGTAAATGTATGCGTTAAAAATATATTTTCGATCTGGGATAAGACAAAAGAAAATTCATCGACACAATTAGTATTTTCAGATATGTCTACACCAAAAGGAGATGGAGAATTTAATATCTACGATGATATTAGAAACAAGCTAGTGAATATGGGAATACCTAAAGAAGAAATAGCCTTTATTCACGAAGCAGATACAGACAAACAAAAAGATGAATTGTTCTCTAAGGTAAGAAGAGGAGAAGTAAGAGTGTTATTAGGCTCTACTCAAAAAATGGGAGCAGGTACAAATGTACAAAATAAATTAATAGCTTTACATGATTTAGACGTCCCTTGGAGACCGTCTGACCTAGAGCAAAGAAGTGGTAGAATTGTTCGTCAAGGTAATGAAAATGATAAGGTAAATATCTTTAGATATGTAACAGAAAACACATTCGATGCTTATCTTTGGCAAACAATTGAGAACAAGCAGAAATTTATATCCCAAATAATGACAAGCAAGACGCCTGTGCGTGTTGCAGAAGATGTTGATGAAGCAAGTCTATCTTATTCAGAAATTAAGGCTTTAGCTACTGGAAACCCTCTAATTAAAGAAAAGATGGATTTAGATAACGATGTTACAAAATTAAAAATGCTTGAAGCAAACTATAAATCTAATAGATACAAGCTCGAAGATAAGGTAAATAAAATTTATCCTCAAAGTATTTTAAAAACTGAAATGGAAATACAAGCAGTTAAAGAAGATATTGCAAGTGTTAAGAAATTAGGAGAAGGAGATAGCAAATTCACTTCAATCAGTCTTGGAACAAATAAAATTTTAGATAAGAAAGAAGCTGGAGAGAAGCTATTAGAAGAAATAAAAAAAGTAAAGATAAATGATAGCAAGGTCATTGGTAAATATAGAAATTTAGACTTACAAGTTTCATATAACTTTATGACTAATACTCATACCTTTAAACTTCTAGGAAAAGCAGAATATTTCGGAGAGCTTTCAAACTCTACTGATGGCAATATAACAAGGCTTGATAATGCCATTGAAAAAATGCCTTCAAGGCTTGAAAGATTAAATCAAAATCTTGAAAACTATAAAGAATCTTTAGAAAATGCCAAAGTAGAATTAACCAAACCATTTGAAAAAGCAGATGAGTTAAGGGACAAGACACTAAGACTAGCTGAAATTAATAAACTTTTAGATATGGGAGAAGTAGAAGAACTAGAAAACCAATCACCCTTATTAGAAGATTTAAAGAGGGCGATAGTTGATTATTCTAACTATGAGTTTTCAGAATCTAATAGCTATGAAGACTTTGACAAATTATACCCCGATTTAAGTCATATAGGACTTGCCTATACAGAAACTCCTGATGGTAAGCACTCGATTCAATATGAGGTAAATTTGGAAGAAAAAACATGGACTCAGTATGTAGATGATGTTGCTATTAGAACAGAATCTTTTGTAGAGGAAGATATATCTAGCTCACAAGCTATTAAAGATATGACTGAAGCCATAAAGATGTCAAGTTTTGATGATCTGGTATCAGTAGATGAAGAAGATTTAAAACAAGCACTAGGACTAGAAATAGATGATGACGGAAATTTCTATGATCCACTAGCAAAAGATCTTGATAATGATGGAATACCAGATAGGTATGACAATGATTTTAAAGATAGTGATTACTTTGAATCAACTTATGATGTAGAGGATAATCTTCACGCAAGGGAAGAAAAACCATCAATATTGGGACAAATATCAAAATTTAAATCAGAAGAAGAAAAAGATAAAAATCAAGAAAAAAGTGAAAAAGGACAAGAAAGATAGAGGAGAGCGAAAGGCTCTCCTTATTTAGTACAAGGAGGAAATTATGGAATACAAAGATATTAGAGAAAACTTAGAAGAAATGATGAATGATAACTACAAGGATTTTATAAAAGCACTTGTGAGCAAAGAATTAAATAGGAGGATTTATGCATAATAGAGTAAAAGAAATTAGAAAATCATTGTGGATAACTCAAACTGATTTGACAAACAAAAATAAATATATTATACTTTAGTTAGGAAATCGTTATCTAAGTTCGGTAATAAACCTTAAACAGGTTTTATTACATATAAATTTATAGAAAGGAGGGTGCCTAATGTTTGAAGTAGTTAACAACAAATCAAATGTTCCAGAAATAGGAGTAAGAAATATTTGTGTTCTATGTGATAAGCATGATAATAATTGTAGTGTATGCAATGAAGGTGCTTTTGATTTTGTTCACTGTGATAATAATGCAGATAAGTAGTTTGAATGTTAAACCGGATGGCATATGTTGTCCGGTTTAATGTTTACTTTTTTATAATTAAAATAAGATAAAAATAATTGATAAAAGTATAACTATCAATTTAATTTTTTATAAAATTAGAAAAATTTTCTTTTAGTGAGGACATATATGTATTTGTAATTAAGGAGATTTTATGTATAATGTTGAAAAATTATCTAAAAACTATAAACAAGGTAATGTGATAATTAAGGTATTAGATGAATTTAATCTTAGAATAAATTCTGAAGAATTTCTTTGTATAATGGGGAGTAGTGGTTCAGGAAAGACAACTCTAATAAAAATATTATCCATGATAGAGGAATTTGATGCTGGAGAAATATACTTCAACAATAGATCTTTTAAAGAATTTTCTGAAAAAGATAAAGATAAATATAGGGAAAAAAATATTGGAATTGTGTTTCAAAGTTATAATCTTATTGATGAGATGACAATAGAAGAAAATATTAAATTGGGGTCAATTTTATCTGATAAAAAAGCAGAAATTGAATATAAAGATATTATTTCTATGCTCAATATTGATGAACTAGTTGACAAATATCCGAATCAACTATCAGGAGGTGAAAAACAAAGAGTTGCAGTTGCAAGATGTTTAAATAAAAAAGTAGATTGTATCTTTGCCGATGAGCCTACAGGAGCTTTAAATAGAAAAAATTCTAAAAAGTTAATGGAAATATTTAAAGATTTAAATAAAAAATACAAAAAAACAATTGTTATGGTAACTCATGACCCTTTTGTTGCATCATATTCAGATAGGTTAGTATATTTGAAAGATGGTAAAATTGCTTTTGAAGCCTTCAAAAAAAATAGAGAACAAGAGTATTACGAAGACATATTAAAATGTCTAGAGGTGTATGATGGATAGGAGAACACATTTTTTTGTAAAATCAAACATTAAAAATATAAAAGGAAATATAGGAATGTATATTTACTTTATATTTACAGTGATTATTTTGATATCGATATCCTATAGTATAAACTCTATTTTTGATAGTGAATATATTATTTCTGAGATTCCTTACATAGATATGAGAAATATTCTCTTAATAACAAAAGTAGTGAGTGCATTATTTTTTTTGATATCTGTTACAGTAATTTTTTATATTGATGATTATATCTTTAGTAGACAAAAAGACAAATATTATCTTTTAAGAACGATGGGGTTATCTGGGAGGAATATTACAAACAGAATAATAATTGGAGAGATTTTATTATTTATTATTTCTTTTCCAATAGGAATATTTATAGGGGCAATATTAAATTATGGAGTTACAAATAGTTTAATTGATATTGTTAATTTTCATTGGGATAATTCTTTAAGAATTTATACAAATTCTATATTATGGACTTTATGTGAAACATGTCTTTTTATTTTTCTGCTATATATTAAAAATTTAAAAAAATTTAAAAATAAATCTCTTGATTCTTTGTTAATTGTAGATAAAAAAATAGATTTAAAGAAAAAAATGAAGAATAAATTAAATATACTTTTTATAGGTTTAATAGTATGCATTAATATACTTTTACAAGCATATTATAAACATATAAAAAATTTCAAAGATATCTCTGATAACCTTAAAAATCTAATTTTAGTAATTTTATTTTTCTTATTTTTTATCTTGTTATTTTTAATTATGAATCTAATTATGAATTCGTTACAAATAAAGAGAATGAAAAGGGAAAATAATTTAAAAGATTTATTAGTACTGGTGGATATAACGTCTCACAAGAGAAAGATTAAGTCGCTTTTATACATTTCAACAATCATATTGTTTTTATGCGGTGTTATTCCGGTAATTTCTAATATATTATTAGGTTGGGCAGATTCATTCAATGAATATAAAGGGAATATTGATATTCAAATATCATCTGTATATAACAGCATATCAGATTCTAAGAATATACCAGAGATTAGTGATGAGGACGTATTAAATTATTTGTCTAATAAAAAGCTAGACGTAAATAAGATAATTCAAATAAAAAGATATTTACCGCTTGAGTCGCAGTTTTATTATAGAAAACGTGGACAATTTCCGCCATATGTGATTGGTTTAAGTGAATATAATGAAGCCAGAATAATGAGTGGATTAAAAGCAAAAAAATTAAAAGATAATGAATTTTTAATACACCAGCTAAATATTGAAAAGAAAGAATTTACAAAACAAGAAATAAAGTTATCGAATGGGAAAATAGTTAATAATAGTAATATTGTTTTGAAGGATTCTGTTGGAGGAGAAGTCCTATTTAACAATGACAATCCGTATATAATTGTAGTCAATGATAAAGATACTGTAGGGCTATTATGTACAAGTAAAAGTATATTTATAGACACTAGAGATAAGATAGAATACAAATTGGCTGAAAGAATTGAAAAAGAATTAGTTGAGTATTTAAATGATATAAATAAGTCTCTTTATAATATAAATAATACTGGAGATCAGTTCTATACATTATTTGAAGCAAAAACAGCAACGGTGAGTCAAAATCAATTCTTTATGTTTCAATTTGCAGTAAAATTATTGTCGTTGTATTTTTATATTATAGCTTTGATTACTGCCTTGAACATATTAAGCTTTCAATATTTGAATTTAGAAGAAATTCAAAAAAAGAATAAATCTGTTTTAGAAAGTATTGGAGTTAATAAAAAAGAAATTTCGATTATAAGAAAAAAAGAAAAAAAATTAATTTATCATATACCATTACTATTAGCTACACTATTTACAGTTATATTTGTTATTGAATATTTGTTGATAAATTCTAAAGAAATAAAAACATATATTAGTGATTTTAGTGTAATGAGAAGTATTCTTGTATATGCTGGATTTATATGGTTGTTAGGAGGAATATATATTTTTATAGTTGACAAAATTAGTAGGAGGGATTAAAAGTGAAAGAAAATGGGGTAATATTTTTCAATGATTTCAAAGAAATAAATGATAGGGATAAAAAGTACCTGTTTGATATTGAACAAGGGAAAATTATTGAAGTGGATAAAAGAACTTTATTATTAAGTAAAAACTCTGGACTAAATAAAAATGGACTGTATAGAAAGGTAGATAAATACTTTTCTAATGAAGAATTTGAAGATGTTCTAAAAAGTATGGAAGAAGCAAAATTTTTAAAGCATAGTAATCCTGATAAAGAGGAAGAAGTTAAATTTAAATGTGATGAAGATATAGTAGGAATTACATTAATGTTAGTACAAGGATGTAACTTGGCATGTAAATATTGTTTTGGAGACGAAGGAAACTATAATGATACAGGCAAAATGAGTAAAGAAACAGCATTTAAAGCTGTAGATTATTTAATAAAACATACGGATGAAAAGAAAGTGTTGATTACTTTCTTTGGAGGAGAACCGTTATTAGCTCTTGATTTGATTAAAGATATTATAGAGTATACTCAGGATATTGATAGAGATATACAATTTGCAATGACAACAAATGGAACATTAATAAACGATGAAGTTATTGAGATGATAAGTAAGCATAAAATTTCTACTATCATAAGTATTGATGGAGATGAGCATTCCAATAATATAAATAGATATTATAAAGATGGTAGAGGCAGTTATAATGACACCATTTCAAAGACTGACCAATTAAGAGCGGAGGGGAAAGTATCAGCAAGAGCCACTTTAAGTAGGGATAATTTAGATATAATAAATGTCTTCGAGCATCTAAATTCATTAAATTTTAAGAACATACCAATTGCCCCAGCAAATAATATGATTAGCAATATAGAATATTTAGATTTTATTAAAAATAATATGGATTATGTTGATTATATAGAGAAGCTAATTCATAAAAAGGAATATGATAAAGTTAAGAAATCAACATTTATTTATTCCATGTTGATAGCTTTGCATTTTGGAACTAATCGAGAATATGGTTGCGGTGCAGGAATAAGAGATATAGCAATAGATATACATGGAGATATTTATCCATGTCATAGATTTGTTAGTCATAAAGAGACCAAAATAGGCAATATATTTGATGATTATGAAATTAATCAAAAGGAAAGAATAAAATATTTACAAAAAACTCATATTAGTAATTTTAAAAAACTTAAACGATGTGAGAGTTGTTGGATTAAAAAATTTTGTGTTGGTGGATGTGTAAGTGAAAATTATGAATCTAATGGTAGTTTTCTTGAGCAAAGTAATAGAGAGTGCTATTTTAAGCAATGTCTATATGAAAAGGTAATATTGTTATATACTAGATTAAATGATGAGGATAAAAAAGGCTTATTCGGAGAATAAATTTGTCATATGGAAATGTACAGAAAATTCAAATTAGTTGCGTTTAATGGGTTTAAAAAGGTATCAGAATTCTATAAAATTCAATTAGTGTGTATGATACTTTTATTTTTAGGGGTAGCAATGTCTATAATTGCTCCTAGTTATATAGGGAAATTAATAGATAGCGTGAAAGAAAATTCTCTGTATGATATGAAGTATAATTTAATAAAGTTAATAAGTCTTACATTAATCAGTATTATTATTGGATATTATCAAAATAGAAAATATAATTACTTTGAAGCGAAAGTCAGCTGTGAATTAAGAAACAACGTTATGAAAAAAGTTACAGACATAAGTTTTGATAAATGGAATACTTATAGCATCGGAAATCTTAATACCATTTTAGATAAAGATTGCTTATCTTTTTCAAATTTTATTATAAATGAAACAAGCTCAAGTTTAACATATCTATTTACTTTTATAGGTATAAATATTTTTATCTTAACCATAGATAAAGTAATTGGAACATTTTCAATTCTTAGTGTTGTTGGTTTTATTGTAATTCAAAAGAAATATATGAAACCATTTCAGCGATTAATGATAGATTTAAAAAAACATGAGGCTAAAACATCATCATTTTCAAATGACATATTAAATAACATGGAAAATTATTTTTTAGTGGATAATGTCAATACGGCTAGAAATTTATATGAGAATAGTAATAGTGAATTGTTTGATTTTGTTTTTAAATTAAAAAACAAATATTACTTTTCAAGCATAATTTCTCAAACTTTTAATGTAATTGTAATTGTATGCATACTAATTATATGGATAAAATTTAGAAGAAATATGCTTTCAGCTGGACAAGTTGTAAACTTAATTATATATAGTCAAAGACTTTATTCTCCGCTATTTAGATTAAGTGAATTAGGTATTAAATTTAAAGAATTTTCAGTTAGTGTTGACAGAATCTATAACTTACTTAATGAAACATCTATTAAATATGGGAAAAAAGAACTAAAACGAATAAATAAAGTTAGTGTCCGTAACCTTAATTTGAAGGTAAGAGGTAGGAACTTATATAATGATTGTTCCTTTGAAATAAAGAGAGGAGATATATTAGGAATTACTGGAGAAAACGGATCAGGAAAGAGTACTTTAGTAAGAATATTGAAGAATTATATTGAAGATTATGATGGAGAAATATATTATGATGAAATTAAAATCAAAGATTTATCAAAAAAATCAATACTTAATATAATGTCAATCATGCCTCAAAAAATATCAGTAACAAATGAGGAAGTAGCAAAAGTTAAAGAATATTTGATTAAGAATAAAATTGAACGTTATATTGATATAGATGCCTTAGAGTATGGAGAGATGTATTCTCATAAAGAAAATTCAGGTGGAGAATTGCAAAAAATCAGTTTTATAAAAACTATTTTAGAAAACAAGGATATGATAATTTTAGATGAACCAACGTCTTCAATGGATATGAATGGAGAAGAATATACCGCTGAAATATTGAAAAAAATTAGTTATGATAAAATAGTAATTATAATAACGCATAGACAGTATTTATTAAGTATATGTAATAAAAGAATAAATCTTAATTAATGAAAAACTATAAATAAAAAGGGGGAATTTATATGAATAAAATATTTAAAAATTGTTGGTTTAGTATATTACTAACAATTTCATTAGGAATTTTAATCATACCAACAGTTGTATTTGCAAGTGAAAGTGATAATGTCAGCTACAATGAAGTTGAGCATGTAGGAATTAGAGTAGAAAAGTATTTAGTTATGGATGGAACATATTTATACTTTGATTATGATTCAGCCAAAAAAAATAATGAACCTCAAGAAGTTATTGATCAAGGACTATTATTAGAGTCTACAAGCAACTACTTTAATAGTGACGGAACTGCTTTGGAAAAAGGATTAAAAATTTCGATTCCTGTATGGGGAAATTATTGCGGACCTGGTTATAGTGGAGATGATTTTACAAAAGAAGCACAAGATATTCTTGATGAAGGCTGTAAAAACCATGATATGTGTTATAAGTGGGGACTATCTTTAACACAAAATTGTGAATGTAACAGAGCGTTAATAAAACACATTGATGACCATAAGAATGAAATGTCAGGGAAAATGGCTAAAGTTGCATGGGCAATAAGAACTTATTTTAGCACAGTAGGAATGGTTGGATGTTAACAAAGCTCAAAATATAATTTACAATTTTCAAAAATAATAGTATAATATAATTACAACTTAATAAATAAATTTAATGCTTATCGATTAGCACATGCCTAATCTCGTTTTACTAATAAACTTAGTGAGCATAAATTAATGAAGCGACCAAAGAAATTTTCTAGGTTGCTTTTTTTTATCCTTTTTTATAGCAACTAGAAGTTAAGTTGAAAATTAAAATATTATGACTGAAGCCATAAAGATGTCAAGTTTTGATGATCTGGTATCAGTAGATGAAGAAGATTTAAAACAAGCACTAGGACTAGAAATAGATGATGACGGAAATTTCTATGATCCACTAGCAAAAGATCTTGATAATGATGGAATACCAGATAGGTATGACAATGATTTTAAAGATAGTGATTACTTTGAATCAACTTATGATGTAGAGGATAATCTTCACGCAAGGGAAGAAAAACCATCAATATTGGGACAAATATCAAAATTTAAATCAGAAGAAGAAAAAGATAAAAATCAAGAAAAAAGTGAAAAAGGACAAGAAAGATAGAGGAGAGCGAAAGGCTCTCCTTATTTAGTACAAGGAGGAAATTATGGAATACAAAGATATTAGAGAAAACTTAGAAGAAATGATGAATGATAACTACAAGGATTTTATAAAAGCACTTGTGAGCATAGAAAAAGGTGTTAATGATGAAAAGGCACTTGAAGAAGTCTATGTTTTATATATGAACAATGACACAACAGGTCTACTAAGTGATGACTTTGACTATATGATAGATGATATGAAAGAACAAGGTAAGATTGTTGAAAATACCAATGAACTTGAAGAAAAAGACGACCTCATAAATCTCGTGGGTAATATAGCTGGCAAAGTAGAAAATCTTGAAAGAGAAAATGCTAATGGAGAAAAATTCAAAGTAAGTAATTTTTCAATTGTTTCAAAAGATGACGATGGGAATAAAGTTTATACCAATTGTTCAGCCTATGGAGATAAGACAAAAAATTTAGAAAATCTTAAACAAGGGGATTTTATTAAAATCTTCGGACAAGTAAAAATAAGTATCGATAACAACGGGAAGGAACATAAAAATGTTCGTATTTTGTCTTCTAAGCTCTTAAAAGCAAAAGAACAAGTAAAGGGTCAAGACAAGGATAAAAAGTCAATATTAGGGCAAATAAAAAGCTTTAAGACAGATGACAAAGCTAAGTCAAATAAGAAAGACCATAGCAAAGGTGCAGAGAGGTAAATATCGGCAGTCTTCGGACTGCCTTTATTTTTATGATTGGTGTGTTTTAATTTTGGAATTAAATTCTTTAATGGATGTAGTTACCGACAAATCCTTAGCAACTTGCAAATTTTTAGATTGTGACATCTATGAGAGAGAAAGCAATAGCGAAATCGTGGCTTGACGAACAGAATCAGAATATAAAGCGTAATAGTTTGTCGAGATAGCAAAAGATAACAAAGATCCAAAGGTAACCGTAAATTTAATGTGTAAATTTGGCAAATAAACGATAAAACCATTAGAACTTATTCCATTAAGCCTCACTAATGTATAAGTATGAACAACTAATATTGAGAAGTTATCAAAATTCATAATATGTGTATAATCAGAATGATTGAATAATATTAATTGTAATATTTGAAAGCTATAGCTATAATTTTATGGAATATAAGAATTTGTGTATTGAATTTTAAGGTTTAAACAACTGAAGAATATTGAGCCGACTGGTGACGTACGGCATGTTGATAATGTGTAGGAAGAAATACATGTTATCTATACTTGATTCATAAGATAATGATTATTAACAATTATAGTTAATACAAGAAATACGGTTATTTTTTATAAATTTATATATAAAATATATGTTTAGAAATATATGTTTAGATATGAAGAAAATAATATATTTAGGAAGTAAAGTTAGAACAAACTGATAAATTGTAATTAGTAAACTAAAAATTCTTGGAATAAAAAACTTGTAAAAATTAGTAATAGAATTTTCATTTGTAGAAATATAATACACATTTAATAATATGTAGCATTGAAAAATAATAAAGATAAGTAATGCACAGTATGTATGCTGTAAATTATAATCTAAAATCTATATAATAAAATATGTAAGATTTACCTGAATAAGATTTTTATAGCATCTTAAACTAGGTTACATAATTTATATTATTATGACTAAAAGTTGTATCTTTTTAATTTACAATAGAAATTAATATTTGCATGTTTACGGAGAAAAGTGATAAACTAATAGTAACAAAGTATGTTTAAAGCTATGTTAAAGACTTGAAAAATTAAATTTGATTTATTAAGTTTTGGTGGATATAGGCTCTATATGTAAATATGTTTTGTAAGGAGGGTATTTATTTGAGAACTTTTATAAAAAAAATATCAAAAATTGTAAATATAGATAAAAAGGAGTACTTATATAATCAATTATTATGTTTTTTTTGTCTTATAACGTATACTGCTTCTTCTATTATTTTCCCAAGTTTTTTAAGTAAAATTGTTGATATTGGTATTGCTAAAAACGATTTCCATGCTATTTTAAAATATTCTTTAGAAATGTTGTTATGTGGTGTTATCATGGTAATTTTTTATTACTATCAGAGAGTATTTTTTTTCAGATTTGGAAATAAAATTGTTTTAGATACAAGAAAAAAAATATATGAAAAATTATGTAATGTGAACATTTTTTTTTGGAACAAACATAAAGTCGGTGATATTTTAACTATTCTTGATAGTGATTTAGATAAATTACAGGAACTTTTGACTTCAAATATAAGTGAGTTAATTGTAAACTTGATTTTGGCGATAGGAATAGCTTCATATATAATAATATTAAATATTAAAATAGGTATATTTGTTATTGCTTTAGCTGTAATTTTTGCTATAATTCAGAAATTGATTTCCAATAAAAGTAAAGAAGAAATGAGAATTTTTAGAGAAATAATAGGGGATTTCAACTCATATAGTACTGAAACCATTAATAATATGATGTCTTTACAGATGACTGGTAAAGTAAGCTATATAAAAAAAACATATTCTAATAAGTGTAATATATTATCATTGAGAGGGTTACGACTTACAAAAATTTTAAGTATGGTAAGTGTTACAGGGACATCTTTTAATATACTAGCTATTATTTTAGTATTATTTATTGGTGCTTTAGATGTTTCTGATGGCTTACTTTCTGTTGGTTTGCTCTTCAGTATGACAATATATGTCCAACGATTATACTCTCCGATTGTAACTCTTGGGAATCTCTTTGTCAAAATTAGAAATTTTTCTCCGATTCTTGAAAACATATACGATTTGGTTTCCAATGAGAACATAATTGTTCAAGGTTCTTACAAATCGCAACTTCCTTTAACAGGGGAAATCGAATTTAAAAAAGTATCGTTTTCATATAATGGTGAAGATTATGTTATTAAAAATTTTTCTGAGCATTTGAACCCAGGAGATATAGTTGGAATTGTAGGAGAGAATGGAAGCGGGGACAGTGATATAATGATGACAGATACAATAAATCCATTAAAATCAAAGTTTAAAGGCTTCCACAAAACTTTTAAACAAGACGATTTAGGATTAAGTCTGTCATCTTTTTTATTAAATTAACAAAAAAGAAAAGAAAACATAAGTAATAAGGATTGAAGAGAATATGATAATATTTAGAGTTTTTTTTAAAATCATATTGTTTCCTATTAGTATAGCGTTAAGTATCATCACTCTATTTTTAACGTTTGTATTAGGACTCAGCACAATATTTTTTAAACTGATTTCATTTATTGCTATTATGGGATTTTTGGGATCTGTTTATCATGGAGAAAAAGCACTTGCTATAGAGGCAATTATACTAGCATATCTTTTCAGTCCTTATGGTTTACCAGTGCTAGGATATTTTATTATAGAAGTGATAGAAGGAGTGAATGAAAGAATAAAAGCAATTTAAATATAAAAATAAATAGATTAAAACGATGAAAAAGAGATAGCAAAATCAAAGCTATCTCTTTTTATATGAAAAGAAAGGGGGCTATGATGAAAGAAATAGTTAAATTTGAATACTATTATGGCAATGAAGCAGAACAATATTCATTTTTTAGGATTCCCAAAACTTTATTTACCGACTTAAATTTTAAAAAACTATCTGTAGAAGCAAAAATTCTTTATGGAATTCTACTCGATAGAATGAGCTTGTCAATTAAGAATAAATGGTTAGATGAAGAAAACAAGGTATACATCATCTATACCATAGAAGAAATTATGGAAGTATTAAACTGGGGGAGAAATAAGTCGGTTAAAGTAATGAAAGAAATTGAAGAAATAGGATTATTAGAAAAAAAGAGGTTAGGACTTGGAAAACCAAATTTACTCTATGTAAAGAACTTTATTTACACAGAAAATAATAAAACTACAGAAGTTTCAAAAGCAAACCTCAAGAAGTTTAAAAAACAAA
>JAUMZM010000016.1:0-18114 GCA_030528125.1 Tissierellia bacterium | reverse complement strand
TAATAATACTGAAACTAATAATACTGATTTTAATAATACCACCCCCATATCCCCCTTAGAAAAGCTAGGAGAAAAATCAAAAAAAACTTTGGAGGAGGAAGAATTAAAAGAAACTATAAAAAAGAATATATCTTATGAAACCTTTGAAAAAGTAAGAATAGAAGAAAAGAAGCAAGTAGATGTAATGATAAATGTACTTGTAAAAGCCTTAACTAGCTTTACAAACATTAAAATAGGAGGGAGGCATATATCCAATGAAAATTTTAAAGAAAGATTTCTAAGTCTTAACTATAAACACATAGACTATGTTTTGAAATACCTAAGAGAAAATGCTCCAAAGGATATTAGAAACATTAATGCTTATCTACTGACTCTCTTATACAATGCAGATGAAAATATTAGAAACATAGAAGTCATAAAGAGAGAAGATCAGAAAAGAGAAAATTATGACTATAGTAATGATGAGGATATCTGGAGAGAAATTTTAAATACTTGATAGGAGATGAGTATATGGAATTAATAAAAGAAATCCTAGAACAGAAAATAAAAAATGCAGAAACAAATAGTCCATCAAATGATGAAGAAAATAGGAGTTATATAGATCAAGAAACAGGATTAAAATATTGTGCAAAATGTAAAACACCAATTGAAAAAGAAATAGACTTCTTTGGAGAAATAAAAAAAGTTGGTATTTTATGTCAATGTAAAAAAGAAAGACAAAAATTAGAGGAAGAAAAAAGAAAAGAAAATAAAAGGCTTTTAAAAATTGAACACTTAAAAAAAGAGTGTTTTTCTGATCCTATCTTATTAAATTGGAATTTTAAAAATATGGACAAAGATAGTGAGCATGAAAAAGTAGCAAAAAACTATGTGGAAAAATTTGATGAAATATATGAAAATAATATAGGATTAATTCTCACAGGGAATGTGGGATGTGGAAAAACATATCTTGCAAGTGCTATAGCAAATGCTTTACTAGAAAAAGAAATATCAGTCAAAATGACAAATTTTTCAGTAATTTTAAATGATATGACTAACTTTGAGATTGATAAGAGTAAGTATATAGATAACCTAAATCATAAGAAACTATTAATTATTGATGATTTTGGAATGGAAAGAGATACTGATTTTGCAGCTGAGCATATCTTTAACATAATAGATAGTAGATATAGAAGTTGGAAACCTCTAATTATAACAACAAACTTAAATATATCAGCTTTAACTAATCCTGAAACTATAAAAGATAAAAGAATTTACTCAAGGATACTTGAAATATGCAGTCCCATTATATTTACAGGAGAAAATAGAAGAATAGAAAAAATGAAGGAGAAATCAAAATTAGCCTATGAAATATTAAAAAAAGAATGAAAGTAGGTGAGTGAATGCAAAATGATGATATAAATAGCAGAACAATAGCCATAGTAAAAAAAGCGGGGATAGTTACAGCCAAGCAAGTTATAAATTTGATGAAGAAAATATTAGAAATAAATAAACATAAAGCGCAGACAGAACATTCAAGACCCTTAGAAAAATTTAAAAAAGTAAAAGTAAAAGACCTTGTAAAAAAAGGTAAAGTAGAAACCTTAGAATTAAATGACATAGACTTAAAAGCATTGAAAAAAGAATTAAAAAGATATGGGGTTAAATTTTCCATAAAGAAAGATTTAGAAAATGGAAACAACATTATCTTTTTTCAAGCAAAAGATATAAAAGTAATGGAACAAGCTTTTAAAAAGACAGTCCAGAAATTTACTAAAGATAAGTCAAGAAAAAGAAAATCTTTAATAGAAAGGCTTAATAACTTCAAGGATAAAGTCAAAGATACTATTGACAGAGATAAGGTTAAACATAAACATCAGGAACAAAGTTTATAATAAAAGCACTTGGATATATAATATATATGATGAGAAGGTATGAATAGTTTTATTGTTGAATACTATGAAAAAGAAGATGGGATTCATCCAGTAGAAGAATTTCTCTTATCTATAGATAAAAAATGAGAGCAGAAGCATTAGGAAAGAAACTAAAAAAATACCTTTGAAAGTAAAATATAAGTATAATGGTGGTTTAAAATGACACATAAAAGAATATGTCCCATATGTAACTCAAAGATGAAGCAACAGTTTATAGGTCTATTACATTGCAAGTGTGGTATAAGCTATCATAAAGATCTAGGATATTTTAAAAGAAATGAAAATATGATGTTTGTCTTGGAAAGAAAAAAGATAGGTAAAAAAATAAAACAAGTTCCAGTAATAAGATATAAAAAAGATAAATAAAATACTAATGGGTAGAGAAATCTACTCTTTTTTATGGAGAGGAAGTGATTAATTCGAAAATACTAAATGAAATAATAAAAGATATAAAAAATGTTTTTAAGATAAGAGATAAGAAGAAATTTGTATTAGAAAATCTTCCTTACCTCTTATTTTTTTATATAGGAAATATCTTTGCAAGCCATGTCAACTCTTATATAGGAGGAGATATAATAGATAGAATTATAGTAGCTTTTAGTCAAATAGATACTTTAAACTATATTCCATCATTAAAAATAAAAAACCTGATACCTGGTCTAATTCTATCAGTAGTTATTAAGTTAATCCTTATACAGAAAAAGAAAAAAGCAAAAAAGTTTAGAGAGGGCAGAGAATATGGATCGGCAAGATGGGGAAATGAAAAAGATATTGAGCCATACATTGACAAGAAGTTTGAAAACAATGTGCTACTAACTCAAACTGAAAGACTTACCATGAACAATAGACCTAAAAATCCAAAATATGCTAGGAATAAAAATGTATTGGTAATTGGAGGTTCTGGTAGTGGTAAAACAAGGTTCTTTGTAAAGCCAAATCTCATGCAAATGCACTCTTCATATGTAGTGACCGATCCAAAAGGAACATTAGTCCTAGAATGTGGGAAAATGTTGGAAAGAAATGGATATGAGATAAAAATACTAAACACAATAAACTTTAAAAAATCCATGAGATATAATCCATTTGCATACTTGAAAAGTGAAAAAGATATTTTGAAATTAGTACAAACAATAATCGCAAATACCAAGGGAGAAGGAGAAAAATCAACTGAGGATTTTTGGGTGAAAGCTGAAAAACTCTATTACACAGCACTTATAGGATATATCTGGTATGAAGCTCCTAAAGAAGAACAGAACTTTACAACTCTACTTGCTATGATAGATGCAAGTGAAGTAAGAGAAGAAGATGAAAATTTTAAAAATGCAGTAGACTATATGTTTGAAGCATTAGAAAAAGAAAAGCCAAACCATTTCGCAGTAAAACAATATAAGAAATACAAACTTGCAGCAGGAAAAACTGCCAAATCAATCCTTATATCCTGTGGAGCAAGGCTTGCTCCATTTGATATTCAGGAACTTAGGGACTTAATGAAAGAAGATGAACTGGAACTTGATACACTTGGAGAAAAGAAAACAGCTTTATTCGTAATAATATCGGATACAGATGATACATTTAACTTTGTAGTATCAATAATGTACTCACAATTATTTAATCTATTATGTGATAAAGCAGATGATGAATATGGCGGAAGACTTCCTGTTCATGTGAGATGCCTACTTGATGAATTCGCAAATATCGGCTTAATTCCTAAATTTGAAAAGCTGATAGCAACTATTAGAAGTAGAGAAATATCAGCTTGTATAATATTACAAGCACAATCACAACTAAAAAGTATCTATAAAGATAATGCAGATACCATAGTTGGCAATTGTGATTCTACATTATTTTTAGGAGGCAAAGAAAGAACAACATTAAAAGAATTATCTGAAAGCCTAGGCAAAGAAACCATAGACCTATATAACACATCAGAAACAAGATCAAATCAAAAGAGCTTTGGTTTAAATTATCAAAAAACCGGTAAGGAACTTATGAGTCAAGATGAAATAACTGTAATGGATGGTGGTAAGTGTATATACCAACTAAGAGGAGTAAGACCTTTCTTATCTTATAAATTTGATATTACAAAGCATAAGAATTACAAGTTATTGGAAGATTATGATAAGAGAAATATATTTGACATAGAGAAATACCTACAGAGAAAAGATGAGGTTAAGTTAAAAGAGAGTATGGTAGTTGAAATATTAGATGAATAAATTTAAAATTAAATAAGAAGTAAGATAGCTATTTAGGAAAGATTAAAAGAAAATACTTGACAAAAAATATTTTATAACATATAATAATGCCAACAGTACCCGACACGCCTCTTAACAATGCGGACCAAGTCGGGTCATTTGATTTTAGGAGAAAAAATGAAAAAAATTCATCAAGAACCGATTAGTATAGAAAATCAAGTAAAAAACTTAATAGACTTAGGACTTTTAGTAGAAGATAAAACTTATGCTGAGAAAATTCTTGGAAGAATATCCTATTACAGGCTGATTAAAGCTTATAGTATCACATTAAAAAAAGATGGAAGATATATATCAGGAATGAGTTTTGAAGATATTGTAAGTTTATATAAATTTGATAGAGAACTTAGACAACTCATATTTGGAACAATAGAACATATTGAAGTTTCTTTAAGAGCAGTTATCACAAACTATTTTTCTTTAAAATATGGGAACTTTTCATATAAAGATATGAATAATTTTGAGAAACAAAAGGAACAAGAAAGGGTACTAGAAGAATTAACAAGGGAAGTTAAAAGAAATAGACGCTCACCATTTATAAAAAACTTTAAAGACAATTATGAAGGTGGAGAAATTCCGCTATATGCAGTGATAGAAGTAGCAAGTTTTGGAACTTTATCTAAAATGTATAAAAATATGAAAAATGAAGATAAAAGTAAAATTGCAAAAGTCTTTCATACAGACTACCATTACTTTGAATCTTGGATAGAAAATTTTGCCTATATAAGAAATATATGTGCCCATTATGGCAGGCTATATGGAGCAAAGCTTACAAAATCACCAAAGCTATATAAAGAATATTTAAAAAAGAATATTTCAAACAACACAATATTTGCTACATTAGTAAATCTTAAAATAGTTTCTGAAGAAGAAAATTACAAAAAATTTTATCATGATTTAACGGAACTAATAGCAAGATATGAAAATATTGAACTAAGGCATGTTGGCTTTATAGAAAACTGGAAAGAATTACTAAAACCATAAAATTAAATAGAGAAATTTACACCGAAAAAAAACATTTCGGTGTTTTTTTATGCCCAAAGGAGGAAGAATGAAATATATACGAGATGAGCCGAAAAAATAAGATACAGAGAAAAATGAAATATTAATGAATTAGAAGTAGAAGCGATAGAGAAAACTATCGCTTTTTTTATGGAATAAAGGAGATAGAACAAATGGAAAGAGAAATGCTAAATATTAATGGAAATCTAGTAGGAGAAATAAAAACAACTGCAATAGATACAAAGGAAGGAGAAAAAGAAGTAGCTAACTTCACAATAGTTAGAAAGAACAAAGAAGAAGGAAAGGTTAAAAAAGAATATATCTACTGTAATCTCTACGGAGAAAAGGCAAAAAGTGTGAAGGAATTTAAAAGTGGAGAATACATCCATATTTTTGGATATTTTAAGGAAACAAAAAAAGAAGACAAGACATTTAAAAATTTTATAGTAAAGCACATAAATAAAATTGAAAAAGAAGAAAAAGAGGAGGAAATATAAATGGAATTTTTTACACAAGCAGTAAATGTATTAAAAATATTAGTTACAGCAATTGGTGCAGGGCTTGGAGCATGGGGTGTTATCAACCTGATGGAAGGTTATGGGAATGACAACCCTGGTGCTAAATCTCAAGGTATTAAGCAGCTTATGGCTGGAGGGGGAATTGTACTCATAGGTTTAAAACTAATACCGCTATTAGCAAACGTGTTAAAATAAAATGTTTAATATAGTAGATAAGATCAAAGAGTTTTTTTCGGAGATACTTATTGATATGATCAAGGAAAATTTAAGCGGAATGCTCCTTGATATAAATGACAAAGTATCAACGATAGCAAATGAGGTAGGAAAGACTCCGAGTGGATGGAACTCGGAGGTTTTTCACTTCATAAAGTCTATTTCAGAAAATGTAATACTTCCCATAGCAGGTCTTATCATAACGGCTGTACTATGTATTGAATTAATTCAAATGGTAATGAACAAAAATAATATGCATGACACAGATACCTTTGATTTTTTTAAATATATGATAAAAATGTGGATAGCAGTATGGCTTGTATCTCATGCTTTTGACTTTTCTATGGCAGTATTTGATGTGGCACAGAATTTAATAGGAAAGGCAGCAGGTGTGGCAAATGCTAGTGCAAAAGTTTCTCCAGGTGATATAGCTAATATGGTAGATAGCCTAAAAGGAGAGTCAATAGGAAAATTAATGACTATAGTACTAGAGACATCAATTGTAAAGATGATAATTCAAGGGATATCAATACTCATTACAGTTATTCTATACGGCAGGATGATAGAAATATATATTTATACTTCAGTTTGCGCCATACCTTTTGCCACAATGGGCAATAAAGAATGGGGAAGTATTGGAACAAACTATATAAGAGGGCTCTTCGCACTTGGCTTGCAAGGTTTATTCCTACTTATATGCGTAGGAATTTATGCCGTACTTGTTAAGACTTTAAATATATCAGACATACACAAAAGTATTTTTGAATTACTAGGATACACCTTAATACTTGGTATAACTATGATGAAATCAGGAAGTATTGCAAAATCAATTTTAAATGCTCATTAATAAAAAAGGAGAAGATGATGAAAATTAGAAGAAAAAAGGACAAAAAAATCAATCTAAAAACACTTGGAACAATAGGACTCCCAATACTTTTAATAGGGGGATATATTACAAGAGAAATACAAAATAGAATGATTATAAGAAAAATATCGGAAGTTTTAGATAATAGAGAAGAAACGAATGAAAAAGTCTTAGAAATAGCAGTGAATATGGGAAAATCATTAGAAGATCTGAACAGAGAAGACATATATGGCTTTTACTTAGAGGGTTTAGAATAATGGCTTATGTAAATGTCCCAAAGGACTTAACGAAAGTAAAAACAAAGGTAGCTCTAAATCTAACAAAAAGACAATTAATTGGCTTTACAATTGCAGGTCTAATAGGCTTTCCAGTATATTTAATGGTAAAAAAAGTGCTGCCTAATGACCTATCTATGTTAATTATGATAGGTGTGTCTTTTCCTATAATATTTGCAACTCTTTATGAAAAGGACGGGATCTATTTTGAAAAATATTTAAAGTATATTATAGATAAGAAAAGACAGACAAGTATAAGGATATACAAGACAGAATGTATTTATGATATAAAGAAACAAAGAAAGGAAAGGAGTAAATGAATCAAATACAGAAAAAACAACAGAAAAAATTAAATCAAGAAAAAAGAAATTTAAAAAAACAAAAAGAAGATTTAAAAAGCATTAGTATAAGTCAAAAAAAGATGAAAAAAGCAAATATTTCTAAAGAAAAAGGAAAGCCCAAAAAGAAGCTTTCCTTTTTTGGTGGGAAGAAGAAAAAGAGCGTTCAGGAAACAATCCCTTATTTAAGAATGTTGAGAAATGGGATTTGCCAAGTTGAGAAGAACAAATTTAATAAAATGATACGTTTTTTAGATATTAACTACCAGCTTTCAACAGAAGAAGATAAGGAAAGTATATTTAATGAATTTTCAAGTTTTTTAAACTATTTTGATCCAAGTGTTGATATAGAACTTTCATATATTAATCGCATAGGAAAAAATGAAGAAGTAGAAAAAAATATCAATGTTCCGGATAGAAACGATTCATATAATGAAATACGAAAAGAGTACAGGGAAATGCTAAAAAACCAGAGTCAAAAAGGAAATAATGGACTTACTAAATATATGTATATCACCTTTAGCTTACAAGCACAAGATTTAAAAGAGGCAACTACAAGGCTTGAAAGAATGGAAATGGATATATTAAATAACTTTAAGCAGATGGGAGTAAAAGCTTATGTACTAAGTGGATATGAAAGGTTGAAGGTTATTCACGATATATTAAATCCAAATAAGAATTTTGTTTTTTCCTTTGAAGACCTAAAATATAGTGGACTATCTACTAAGGATTATATAGTACCAGCATCATTTAACTTTTCATCTAACAATCAATTTAAAATTGGAGAATACTTTGGAGAAGTAAACTTTCTGCAAATTCTAGCACCTGAATTATCAGATAGATTATTATCAGAATTTTTAGGGGTTGAAGAAAATATGATTGTAACATTTCATATAAATTCCATTGATCAAACAGAAGCTATAAAGATGATTAAAAGAAAAATAACGGACTTGGATAAAATGAAAATTGAAGAAAATAAGAAGGCTATAAGATCAGGATATGATATTGATATTCTTCCAAGCGATTTAATTACCTATGGTAATGATGCTAAGAAACTATTGGTAGAACTTCAAAATCATAATGAGAGAATGTTTGTAATAACTATTTTGTTTACAAATATGGAAAAAAGTAGAAAGAAATTGAGTAATATAATCTTTCAACTAAATTCAATAGCTGGTAGGCATAATTGTGTATTGAAAAATCTTAACTATAGACAGGAACAAGGACTAATTTCCTCCCTGCCACTTGGAAAAAATGAAATCGAAATAAAAAGAGGACTTACAACTAGCTCTACAGCAGTCTTTATTCCTTTTACAACAGAAGAGTTGTGCTTAGAAGGAGAGAGCTTATACTACGGATTAAATGCTTTAAGTCGTAACATCATTATGACAGATAGAAAGCTTTTAAAGAATCCAAACGGTTTAATACTTGGAACGCCTGGTAGTGGTAAATCTTTTTCGGCTAAAAGAGAAATTACCAATGCTTTTTTAATTACACAAGATGACATCATTATCTGTGATCCGGAAGGTGAGTATGGAAATTTAACTAAGGCACTAGGTGGAGAAGTTATAAAAATATCGCCAACAAGTAAGGATTATATAAACCCGTTGGATATAAATGTAGACTATGCCGATGAAGACAATCCCTTATCTTTAAAGTCCGACTTTATTCTTTCACTGTTTGAACTTGTAGTAGGAAAGGAAGGATTAAGTGCAGAAGAAACTTCAGTAATTGATAGATGTCTTCCAATATTATATAAGGATTACTTCGACAATCCCATTCCTGAAAATATGCCAATTTTAGAAGATTTATATAATTTACTTTTAAAACAAGAAGAAAATGTAGGGAAAAAATTAGCGGTAGAAATGGAAATTTATGTCAAAGGTAGTCTTAATGTATTTAACCATAGGACTAATGTAGATACAGGAAATAGAATTCTTTGTTATGACATTAAGGAATTAGGAAAGCAACTTAGAAAAATAGGTATGTTAATTGTTCAAGATCAAGTGTGGAATAGAGTAACTATTAATAGAAATAAGAAGGAAACCAGATATTACTGTGACGAATTCCATTTGCTTTTAAGAGAAGAACAAACAGCCTCATATTCCATAGAAATTTGGAAGAGATTTAGAAAATGGGGCGGGATTCCAACAGGATTAACACAAAATGTAAAGGACCTTTTAGCCAGTCCCGAAATAGAAAATATATTTGATAATACAGATTTTATCTTAATGCTTAATCAAGCTAGTGGTGATAGGGAAATTTTAGCTAACAAGTTAAATATATCTCTTTATCAGTTATCCTACGTCACAAATTCCAATGAGGGAGAGGGATTACTATTCTATGGAAACACAATAGTACCTTTTGTAGATAGATTTCCTAAAGATACAAAATTGTATAAGTTAATGACAACTAAACCAGAAGAATTAAAGGAAGGGATAGAAATTGATAGACAGAGAGAAGTTAAAAACTAACTATATTATTAATTTAGATGCAATTTCTGCTCTAAAGGAATTTCCAGATAAAATATTTGATTGCTGTATTACATCTCCTCCATATTATGGACTTAGAGATTATAAAGCAGAAGGACAAATTGGAAGAGAAGAAAGTCCAGAGGAATATTTAAATAAATTAATTGAAGTCTTTAGAGAAGTAAAAAGAGTATTAAAAAAAGAAGGAACACTTTGGGTAGTTATTGGAGATTCTTATGCAGGTACAAGAAGCAAAAAAGAATATAAAGATCCTAAAAACATAGAAGGAAGAAGTGGTCAAAAAGAGTCTATTACAGAAAAACTCAGTGGCTACAAGGCAAAAGACTTAATGGGGATACCTTGGCAACTAGCTTTAAAATTAAGAGAGGACGGTTGGTATTTACGAAGCGATATTATTTGGCATAAGGAAAATGCCATGCCTGAGTCTTGTAGAGATAGACCATCAAGGTCCTATGAACATATCTTTCTACTATCAAAAGCAAGAAAGTATTTCTATGACTTTGACGCTATGAAAGAACCAATAAAAGAAATAAGCAAGAAAAGATATATGAGGGCAAGAGGAAAGAATAATAAGTATTTACAAGAAGGCACAGGAGCTAAAAGACAGAGCATAAATGAAGCAAGAGAGTATGGAGAATATATAGGAGATAATGTCCCTAAGTTTAGAAACAATAGAGATATTTGGACTATTAACACCAGTGCGTTTAAAGGAAAACACTATGCGGTATTTCCACCAAAACTGGTAGAACTTTGTATAAAAGCAGGATGTCCTAAAAAAGGCTTAATTCTTGATCCTTTTATGGGTTCAGGAACTGTTGGAATGGTAGCTATTAGGATGGACAGAGAATATATTGGAATTGACATAAACAAAGACTACTGTCAAATAGCTAAAGAAAGGATAGAGAAAAATATGAAATAGGAGGTATATATGAAAAAGAAAGGGAAAGTAAACCCAAGAGATGTACCAAAGACCAAACTTATATCAGAAAAGAAAGAAGAAAGCAATGAAAAATTCAGTAGTACAGAGAGAACATCAGATTTTTCAAAAAAAGAAATTAATAAAGTAAAAAGCAGGAATAACATAGACAATAATGATGAAAACTCTAAGTATTATTCATCTCATTTGCAAGAAAATAGTCAGGATTTACTCAGCGAAAAAGATAAGTCAAATAGAGGAAGAAGACAAAGAAAAAACCATGAGGAAAAATTTTCAGAAACTTTCTATCATAATGAATATCAGCCAGAATATTCGCAACAGCAGCATAGAAAAATGGAAGAAAATGAGGAAAGTAGATATGGTGAATATCACGGGCAAGAAACAGAATACAGGCTAAGTAACTTTAAAGGAGATTTTAATGATAGACCAAATTCAACTAGCTCTAATATAAAAAGTAGCACTTCTCCCCAAAAAAATTACAAGAGGAATAGTAATTTAAAATGGAAGAAAAACGTTGAGAGTGAAAGTTTTAATGGCGTGCAAGAGAAAAAAATAAGGAGATTTAGAAAAGAAGATAAGAATTTTAATAGAGAGGTAAGTTCAACATATGATCCATTATCACAGGACTCAGATAATGATGGTGTCATAGATCGCTATGACATTAACTTTAGTGATAGCAATGTATCCTATAGGGATACAAGAGATGACTATAAGTATTCACCATCTTCTGATGTGCAAAGAAAAAAATGGGATGGTTATTCTATTCTTGGTAAGAAAGGGAAAGAAAGCTTTCAAAAAAACACCTTTAAAAAACTTTACCAATCTCAAAGTCAGTTTAAGGACAAAGGAGAAAAAGCAGAATTAAAATCTTTAAATGGGAAGTTTAAAAGAAAAGACCTATCATATAAGGCAAATGAAGAAGATAAAAAAATAATTCAAGACCTGAATACTAATAAAAAACAAAATAGCAAATATTTCAAAGGCAAAGTTAGAAATTTAGAAGAAAAAAATATGCTAATGGGTAGGGTTTCTAGTGGGAAATTTAGACAGGATAGCCTATCTGAAGGATTTAAAAGTGAATCTGAAAAAAATAAAGATAAATATAATATAAATAAAAAGAATCAAGAAAAAATAGGCACGAAAAAAGAAATCTTCAAACAGGAAAAAAACGTAATAAAAAATGAGAATCTTGAAGCAGATGAACTTGATTTAAATCATAGTGGAATTTCTAATAAAAACAAGGGAAAGAAAAGACAAATAAAAGACGCTTTTGATAATACTATAAAGAAAAGCAACTTTGATCCAAAGAAAGAATACACCAGGACAAAAAAAGAAGTACAGGATTCTAAAAATGTATCTGAAAAAAATAAGGTAGATACAAAAAATAAAACTAAATTCCATTCTAAAAAAGATAACAAAAGTGAAAAAGATAAGTTTTATAAAAAGGAAGATAAAATATCAAAACTATATGAGAAAAAGAATAAAAAGGAAAAAGAGTTAATTAAGGATAAGAAAAAGTCAAAAAAAGCGGGTTTAGAAAAACCTATTACTTTTGCGAGTGCTATGACGGCAAACTATCTATATAGTGGGAAAGATGATAATGCAGGCGTTAACGCTGCTTATAAGCTTAGTAGAACTACCGAAGTTGTAGGTAGAGAAATTAGCCATTTTAGAAGAAAAAAACCTTTAAAAACTCAAAGAAAAATAAAATCTTTAGAAGGAAAAATTTATAAGAAAGAAAGTAAACTCCTCTTTCAAAGAAATTTTGAAGAATTGAAGAAGACTAAAGCTTATCAAAACTCTAATAAATTGAATCGATTTTTTATGAAAAAGAAGTTTCAGAGAGATTTTAGGAAGAAACACGGGGAAGGTTTAGTAAATAGAATAAAGAAATCTTTCGCTAATATTGGAAAGAAAACATTGGAAGTTTTAAAAAACAAAGGATATAAGCAAATTTTAATTGCCCTTTGTATTTTAGGACTTTTTTTTATGCTATTTCAAGGAATTAGCAATGTTGGCAGTCTTACTTCAGGATTAACAAGCAATGTTATAGCTACAAGCTATCTATCAAAAGAAGAAGTTTTAATGGATATTAATAATGAATTTACAAGTTATGAATATGCCTTACAAGATGAAATAGATAGTATTAAAGAAAACTATCCAAATTATGATGAATATCATATAAAAGGAGATTCTGTTGGTCATGATCTACACGAGCTTTTTAGCTATTTAACAGCAAGATATGGAGAGATTAAGTCGGTTGAAGAGATACAAAAGGAATTAAAAAAACTATTTAATCAAATGTATGAGAAAAAATATACTTCAAAGTCTATTACAAAATATGACAGTGAAGGAAATCCATATACCTATAGAATTCTAACATTAACTATAAAAAAGAAAAGTATTGATGAAATAGCAAGAGAAGAATTTGCAAACTATGAAACAAATATGGCTCATTATTTAGCTTTACTTGATAGTCAGGGAAATATGAGTGGATATTTTGGATCAAGCTATGGGAACTTGGGAGAGATTATAGACAATCCAAACTTTGGAAATCCCGGTCTTGCTTTTGATTCTGAAACTGCCAAAGCCTTATTTAATGAAGCAGAAAAACATATAGGCAAAAGATATGTGTTTGGAGCAAGTGGACCATCTAACTTTGACTGTTCAGGTTTTGTATGTTGGTCATTTACCAAGTCTGGTGTAAAGAGAATGCCAAGAACTACAGCTTGGCTTATTTATAAAAATTATTGTAATCCAATATCTCCAAGCGAGGCAAAACCTGGGGATATTATTTTCTTTAAAGGCACATATAATTCTGGTACGCCAATTTCTCACGTAGGAATATATGCCGGAAATGGAATGATGCTTCATGCAGGAGATCCTATCCAATATACCAGTATAAACTCAAGGTATTGGAAAAATCACTTCTATTCCTTTGGTAGACCAAAATAAGGGGGGAGTAAAAATCTATGAATAAAAAATTAATCAGAAACATAGAAAAACAGAAGAATTTAAGAAAGAAAAAAGAAGAAATTGAAATAGAACTTCAGTTATTAGCAGAGGAACAAGAAGAAATAGAAAATTTAGAGGTCATCAAGGAATTTCGAAGTAGAAAAATATCTCTTGATGAATTTTTATTTATTGTTAGAAAAAATAAGGAAGAAGAAAATAGAGAAAGACAAGAACTTAAAAGAAAAGATACAAATGAAAGTGAGGAAAATTTATGAAAAAAATAACCAGTGGGATTTTAGCTGTAATGATGCTACTTGTAAGTCTAGTGAATATAGTTGCTGTAAGTCCTGTATATGCAAAAACAGATGATAAGGTGGAGTGGACGGAAGATGATTTTATGTATTCCTCTGAGGGAAATATAATTGCCTTTAGTGATAAAGGCTTAGAAAAGAAAGAGAAGACAAATATTCTAGTATTTCCTGAAGGAACGAAATCTATAAATGGAAATTATTCTTTAAGTCATTCAAACGATGAACTTAGATATAAAAGAGAATTTGGACGTGGCAAACATTGGGATAAAGTAATTATTCCTGATTCTGTTAAGCATTTAGGTTATGCTGCCTTTTACGAAGCAAGTATAGACGAGGTAAAACTATCAAATAGTCTAACTTATCTTGGTGGTTTAGCATTTTTCAATTGTGGACTTAGAGAAGTGACTTTACCTGATACTTTGGTAAATATTGAACATAATGCTTTTGAAAGAAATAACCTCCAAGAAATAACTATACCGAAGTCTGTGAAGACAATTGAACAGTATGCTTTTTCAAGAAATAAATTGCACACTATAAAAGTTTTAGGCAATCCAAATATTAACAGTAAGGGAGTATTCCATAATCAAGAAGTTGAATATAGACCAAAACAAAATCCGTTTTACGAAAATCATTTTGGTTTCAACGGAAATCAAGGATTTAAATCTATTCCTAATGGATTAAGTTATGAAAATGGAGAGTTTGTCTTTGATAAGAATGTAGATAGTATAGAACTTGAATTTGATTATAACAATGATATGTATCAAGGGAAGATGACTATTTACAATCCAAATAAATATTCCATTGATACTCAAACAGATTTAACAGGGCAAGATATTGATGAAAAGGACAATAAGATTGATGATTTAACTAAAAACATTAAGGACTTAGAAAATCAGATCAAAGACTTAAATGATAAGAAACAAGAAGATCAATCAAAGATAGATGAGTTAAAGGAAAAGTTAGAATCTTGCAAAGATAATGGAGAGAAACTAAAACAAGAAAAAGCTAGGTTAGAAGAAGAAATTAGAGATAAAGATAATAAGATTGCTCAATTGAATAAAGAAATTGAGGAACTTAAAAATTCTAACAATGATGAACTAATAGCAGAAATTACTCAGCTTAAAGATGAATTAAAAAGATTACAAGATGAAAATGCAAAACTAAAAGAAGATTATTCAACTACAAAATGGGAGTTAGAATCTGAAAAAGAAAAGACCGATAAAAACAAAAATAAAATCAAAGAAATGCAAGAAAAGCTCAAGTCTTTAGAAGAGGAACTTGCAAAGAAGACTAAAGAAATTGAGGATAAAGATAATAAAATTAAGGACTTAGAAAAAGCTCTTGATGAAAAAGATAATAAGATAAAAGAATTAGAGAATAAAAAGAAAGAAACAGAAAATTCTAAGTCAGAATGCTTTAAGAAGATTGAAGAGCTTCAAAAGGCTATTGATAGTTTAAAAGAATCTTCTGAAAATACTAAAAAAGAATTAGAAGAAAAAATTAAAGAACTAGAAGAAAAACAAAAAGCTTCTGAAGAAGAAATTAAAAAGCTAAAAGAAGAATTAGATAAGAAAATTGAAGAAGCCAAGAAGTTAATCGAGGAAGCAAATAAAAAATCGAAAGAAGAGCTCGAAAAACAATCTAAAGATGAAAAAGACAAAAATCTAAATCAAGACTTATCTAAGAAATTAGATGAACTTCTAAAACTCCAAAAAGAAAACAAAGAGAAGAAAGAAGATAAGAAATCTCAAGATAAGAAGTGGGACGAACTTTTGAAAGCTGATGACAAGAATATCCTAAATCAATTTGATCTTAACAAGATGAAAAAACAAGAGGAACAACAATCCAAAAAACAAGTTAAAGATGAAAAAGAATTCGCAGTTTTCCAAGTAGACAAAAACTTTTATAACATTATAAAAGATGGAAAGAAAACTACTGTGTATATGGATGTAAAAGCATATATTAAGGATAATCGCATTATGCTACCTGTTAGATATGCAGCCTATACTCTTGGGTTTAATGTAGAATATGATGATAGTAAGAGAGAGGCTATCTTTTCAAATAAAGAAAATACAGCCTTACCTAAAAAAACTCTAAGATTAAATATAGATACTGGTGTTATGAAAGATAGTCAAGGAAACATTTATCATTCTGACACTAAACCTGTAATTATAAATGGAAGAATTCACGCATCTATTTCCAATATAGCTAAAGCTTTTAATGCAAGCTGTGGGGATATAAGAGATGAAAAAGATCAAAGTATAGAATGGGATAATAGCAGAAAGGCAGTTTATGTCTTTAAGAATATAAAGTAAGAAAAGGAGATAACTATGAAGAAAAAAAGATTAGGGGTAGCCTTAGTGCTACTCCTTTTACTATTAAGTATGCCAAGCATATCCATAGCTAAGAGCAATGATAATGAAATAAAAAATCAGTCAAATGATATTTATTTGCCAGAAAAAAGTAAAGAATTAGAAAGCTTATTTGATGAAGATGTATATGAACCATCTAATGAGAGTCAAAAAATTCCTTATCAGGAAGTGCCGAAAATACAAGAAAATAACATAAAAAATGAGCAAGTAGATAAAAAAGAAAAGCCATCTAAACTTGTTAAAGGTGGCAATACTAAAGCAATTAATCCATTAGCTACAAAAGAAAATAAGGCAAGAGGAACAGTTATAGAAAATGTAGATAAAAATGGACAGGATATTACACCGAAAGTAGAAAATCAAACATCAAGAGATGAAAAAAAGGAAAATCCAATAGATGTTAGACAATTTTTAACCTTTCAAACAAAGAGTGGAAAAACTATGCACCTCATTGTAGATCATTCGGAAAATCAAGAAAATGTACAATTACTAACAGAAGTTGGAGAACAAGATCTACTAAATATGATTGAAGGAGAAAGTGAAGTAAAGCCAAAAGAAGAAGTAGTGAAAAAAGAAGAACCGGTGGAGGAAAAACCGAAGAAAGAGGAGAAAGAAGAAAAGAAATCAGGGGTAGGACTTTATTTATTTATGGGTTTAATTATTGTTGGTGTAATGGGTGCAGGATATTACTTCAAAATCTATAAAAAAAATGAAGAGGAAAGTTTTGAAGAGGAGCAAGATTATAATGAATTAGAAGATGATTATGAATCTGAAGGGGAGGATTATGATCTTGAAGATAAGGAAGATACAGAAATTATTCCAGATGAAGATGAATTTTAATCTTCTCAATGATTTAAGCAGTAGATTAAGGACAACAATAAACTTAATTATCGTGTAAATTTATAAAAAAAGTACAATTAGAATTCTGGAACTTTAATAAAAAACGATGAACAAAACGACAGCACAAACTTAATATATAAGTAAAGCTAAGTTGAAATGATTGATTGTATAATTAAGAATTTGATATAGATAAAATCATAAGTTTAATGAGAATGCTAAAAACGGATCAAGCTTTTTTATACAGATGGAATTCTTATTCGAAGAAAAATCTTTATGTTAGAGACATAAAGTTTGAAGATGTAATATATAATGGAATAAATATTATAGAAAAAATAAAAAATCAGTAGAGCTATAAAAAGATGAGGGATTGAAAATTTAATCTCTCATTTTTTTATTAAAAAATTAAAGGAGGAAAAATGAAATTAGTAATCGCAGAAAAACCAAGTGTTGCAGCATCAATAGCAAAAGTTATAGGAGCAAAAAATAGAAATAATGGATATTATGAGGGGAATGAATACATTGTTTCATGGTGTGTTGGGCATTTAGTACAAATGGCAAATCCTGATGTGTATGATGAAAGATATAAGAAGTGGAGAATTGAAGATTTACCTATTATCCCAAAAGAATACAAGTATGAGGTAACGAAGACAACTAAAAAACAGTTTAATATTCTTAAAAGACTAATGAATAGTAATGAAGTTGACACCATTATTAATGCTTGTGATGCTGGTAGAGAAGGAGAAGCTATCTTTAGACTTGTATATATGATGGCAAATTGTAAGAAGAAAATGAAACGTCTTTGGATTTCCTCAATGGAAGACTCTTCCATAAAAGAAG
>JAUMZM010000015.1 GCA_030528125.1 Tissierellia bacterium | reverse complement strand
GACTGTAAATCCGTTAGCTTAGCTTTCAGTGGTTCGAATCCGCTCTCCTCCACCAATATTATTTTTATTCGACACAACGCATATGCGGGTGTAGCTCAGTGGTAGAGCCCCAGCCTTCCAAGCTGGTTGCGAGGGTTCGATTCCCTTCACCCGCTCCAATGCGCCTGTAGCTCAGCTGGATAGAGCAACGGACTTCTAATCCGTGTGTCGGAGGTTCGAGTCCTCCCAGGCGCGCCATTAATGGGGTGTAGCCAAGTCGGTAAGGCACCAGACTTTGACTCTGGCATTTCGTAGGTTCGAGTCCTGCCACCCCAGCCAAATCAGATCCATTAGCTCAGTTGGTAGAGCACCTGACTTTTAATCAGGGTGTCCGGAGTTCGAATCTCCGATGGGTCACCAGCCCATTTTTATAATGGGGTGTAGCCAAGTCGGTAAGGCACTGGATTCTGGCTCCAGGAGGCATAGGTTCGAGCCCTATCACCCCAGCCATAGTAGTAATTCAATATCATGATCCATTAGCTCAGTTGGTAGAGCACCTGACTTTTAATCAGGGTGTCCGGAGTTCGAATCTCCGATGGGTCACCAAGTGGAGAGGTACCGAAGCGGTCATAACGGGGCGGTCTTGAAAACCGTTAGGGTCTTACGGCTCACAAGGGTTCGAATCCCTTCCTCTCCGCCAAATCAAGGAGAAGTACTCAAGTGGCTGAAGAGGCTCCCCTGCTAAGGGAGTAGATCCTTCACGGGATGCGAGGGTTCAAATCCCTCCTTCTCCGCCATACCCTTTTATTAGGCCCAGATAGCTCAGTTGGTAGAGCAGAGGACTGAAAATCCTCGTGTCGTTGGTTCGATTCCGACTTTGGGCACCAGGCATAGGGGTATAGTTCAGTGGGAGAACGTCGGTCTCCAAAACCGGATGTCGCGGGTTCAAATCCTGCTGCCCCTGCCAATTGATAATCTAATAATAATTATGGACCTGTAGCTCAGCCGGTTAGAGCGCACGCCTGATAAGCGTGAGGTCGGTAGTTCGAGTCTACTCAGGTCCACCAATTTAACCATAATAAGTTAATATTTATTATGGGCCTCTAGCTCAGTTGGTTAGAGCGCCCGGCTCATAACCGGTAGGTCCAGGGTTCGAGTCCCTGGAGGCCCACCAAATAATAAGACGGTTTGATACCGTCTTTTTTGTTGTTAATAATTTTATTTTTTACCGTAAGTTTCTTTTATTTATCTAATTAATATTTTTGTTTTTATTATATTATATTTTTAGGAGGTATTATGATTGATGAGAAAAGCGTTTTTATAGGTGTAGATGTGGATTCTTTTGATGAATGTATGGATTTTATTTCTAAGAAAGCTTATGATCTTGGTATTTCAAATGATTATAAAAAGACTAAGCTTGATCTTTTAAAAAGAGAAGAAGAAATGAATACAGCATTATTGGAACCTTTGGCTATCCCTCATACTAAGAGTGATTCTATTAATAGAAGTGATTTTATCTTTATAAGATTAAATAATTCTATAGATTGGAATGGTAGTCGTGTTAAGATAATTATTGCTTTATTTAGTAAGGAGAATGACAATGTGTCTCATATTGAATTACTTGCTAAGATTTCTAGAAAATTAGTTGATGAGGATTTTAGAAAGAGCTTGGAAGTTGATTCTAAGCAAACGATTGTAAAAAAAATTAAAGATATAATGGAGGTATCATGAAAAAATTTGTTGGTCTATGTGCTTGCACTATGGGACTTGCACATACTTTTATGGCGGCTGAGGCTATTGAAAAGGCTGCAAAAAACCATGGTTATGAAGTAAAGATTGAAACTCAAGGCTCTGATGGTATAAAAAACGAGCTTACTATGGAAGATATCGATAATGCAGATGTTATTTTGTTATCTACTGCTGTTACTCCTGAGAATATGGAAAGATTTGAAGGATATGAGATCTATGAGATTCCTTTATCTGAAGCAATCAAAAGAGCTGATGAAGTTATAGAAGAAATAGAAGAAGACCAAGCTAATAGTTAGGAGATAATTATGCCACTTACTAAAAGGACTGTTGGAGTTAAGTCAGATACTACTAAAAATAAGAATTTTAATAATAATATCAAAAATAGCAATTCTAAGTTTTCTATTTTTCAAAAACATCTAATGACTGGTATTAGTCATATGATTCCTGTTTTGATAATGGGAGGTCTATTGGGTGCTATATCTCAAGTTATTCCTTATGTGTTCTTAAAAATAGATCCTTCTGTTGGAATTATTGATGCTATTAATACTCTTAATTTTAGTGATGGAGATATTTCTTTACTTAAGTTTGCATATATACTCCAAACTTTTGGATTTACACTTTTTGGCTTTGCTATTCCTATGTTTGCAGCCTTTTGTGCAAATTCAATAGGTGGAAAGACTGCTTTGATATGTGGTTTTATTGGAGGATATATTGCCAATAATCCAATCGGTGATATTCTAAAAAACGATGGAGTATGGGAAGTTACTGAGGTTACACCTTCTGGATTTTTTGGTGGACTTATTATTGCATTTGCAATAGGATATTTCGTTAAGTTTTTAAATGAAAAGATAAATATGCCTAGAAATTGGATGGCTTTTAAGACGACTTTTCTTATTCCTCTAATTTCTGTAATCGTAACTTTGCTTTTGATGGTATATGTTATTACTCCATTTGGTGGATTTTTGAATAATGGTGTAAAGAATTTATTGGAGGCTGCTGGAAAGTCTGGTCAAATTATATATAGTTTTGTACTTTCTGCAACGACTGCTTTTGATTTGGGTGGTCCTGTAAATAAGGCTGCAGGATTTATTGCTACTGGATTTACTGTTGATAAGATTATGCCTATAACTTCAAGAGTTATTGCAATTGTAACTCCATCTATAGGTCTTGGACTTAGCAGTATTCTTGATAAATATATCGTTAGAAGAAGAGTTTATGATAAACAATTTGCTGAAGCTGGAAAGACTGCTATATTCTTGGCATTTATGGGAATTTCTGAAGGTGCTATTCCATTTGCACTTGAAAGACCACAATTTACAATTCCTTTATATGTTATAGGTTCTGTTATTGGATCATTATTTGCGGTTATTTTTGGGGCTGTACAGTGGTTCCCTGAATCTGCTATATGGGCATGGCCTCTTGTAACTAAATTAGGCATATATGTTTTTGGAATTGCAATAGGTTCTCTTATTATTGCATTAGTTAATATATGGCATCGTAATAACTTGATTAAAAAAGGAAAGCTTACTGTATTATGATAAATTATATTATTGCTCATACTCATTGGGATAGAGAATGGTATTTTACTGATAAAAGATCTGTTGTGTACTCATTATATGATTTTGATGAGTTGATAGATTTCTTGGAGAATAATGATGAATTTTCTACATTTCTTTTGGATGGGCAAACTTCTATAATAAATGATTACATTTCTTATAGACCTTATAATAAAGATAGAATTAGAAAACTTGTAGAAAATAATAGACTAGTAATAGGGCCTTGGTTTACACAAACAGATACACTTGTAATTTCTGGGGAATCTATTATAAGAAATCTTTTGTATGGAATAAAAGATTCAAATGAGTATGGCTCTTATCAAAAAATCGGCTATCTTCCTGATAGCTTTGGAATGAGCGAATCATTGCCTATGATATATGATAATTTCAATTTAAAATATGCAGTATTTAGAAGAGGAATTTCTAATTATTTGACAGATAATAGAGAATTTATCTGGGATAGCAAAAGCGGCAAGTCAATAAGAGCTTTTAATATATATCATTATGGACTTATGGCTTATCCACCAAATGATATAGATGATAAATACTTTGATAATCTTATAGATAAGCTTAAAGACTTTAACAATCATAGTCCTTATATAATATTTTGTGGAGAAGACCAAAAACCTATAAGAAAAAATCTCCCTGAGCTTATAAAAGATTCAAAGTATAATTTTAAGATTGAAAGTTTAGAAAATGCCCTTGACTCATTATTTGAAAATATAGATAATCTTCAAAGCTACAAGGGAGAATTTACAATGGCACAATTCTCAAGGACGCATAAGAGTATATTTTCTACAAGAGCTGATCTAAAGATCAAAAATAATAGATTAGAAAATTATCTTACAAATATAATTGAGCCAATATCATCAATTGCAATGAAACTTGGAATACATTATGAAAATCTACTCATAGAAAGAGCATGGAGACTATTATTAGAAAATGCAGCACATGATAGCATAGGAATGTGCAATTCAGATAAGACAAATGAAGTTATCGAAAAAAGATACGATGAAGCAAAAGATCTTATGGAAAATCTTCTAGATATCACATTAAGAAAGATAGGAGATAGAATAGATTCTAAGGGCTTGTCTTTCCAAGTATATAATACACTTCCATATATGAGAGAAGATATCATAGAAGGAGAAATATACACACCTTATGAGAATTTTAAGATAAATTCTAATGGAAATGATATAGACTATGAATTGATATCAATAAAAGAAGATAATATTACTCTTAATAAAAGCAAAAGGGAAATAGGAGTAAATAATGAGAAATATTCCAACCTAGAAAATTACAAAAATCTTTATAAAGCAAAGATAAGATTTAAAGATAAGATAAATTCCATGGGATATAAGACCTATGATATTTCAAAGTCAGAAGATAAAATATATTCTAATAATAAAATATCTAACAAATATTTCAAAGTAGAGCTTACAGAAGATGGAAGTCTTGTAATTAATGGAGATAACAAGATAGAAAAAATCTATTTTGAAAACTCAGGAGATGAAGGAGATAGCTATGACTATTCGAAGCCATCTAGAGATCTAATAATTACAAAAGGAAAAGTTCTAGAAAAAGAAATAACAAATGGCAAATATTTTAGTGAATTAAAATCTACAATAGTACAAAAAATCCCATCAAATCTAGAAAACAGACAGAACAAAAAGCTTGATGTAAACCAAAAGATAAAGATAAATGTAAGATTGTACGATAAATTCATAAAACTAAATGTAAAAATAAAAAACAAAGCCATAGAACATAGATATAGAATCGTAACAAAGACAAAACTTAATAAAAAAGAAAATTTTGCAGATACACAATTTGGAACGATAATAAGACAAAACAAACTAAAAGAAGAAAAAATCTGGCAAGAAGAAAACCGGGATGAAAAGCCAAGAACAATAGAACCAATGATATCACTATGCGGTATAGGAGATAGCGAAAAGATAGCAGTTGTTACAGATGGAGTAAGAGAATACCAAGTATTAGAAGATTCTAGTATAGCAATGACATTGTATAGATCAGTCAAATACTTAGGAAAAGCAAATTTAAATGACAGACCAGGAAGAGAATCTGGAGTTTATAAAGAAGAAGACGGACATAAGCTATTAGATAAAATAATAGAAGAAAACTACTATATAACTCAAACAGATAAAGATTATGACGAAATTCATAAATTTGCAAAAGAAAGACTTACACCATTATTTATGTATCAGTCAGGAGAGATATTAGATAATACAAATAGTCTAGTAATAAGTAAATCAAAAGACAAATTGCAAAAAGAATTTTCACTATTAGAAATAGATAGCAAAGCAATAATGTCAGTACTCAAAAAATCAGAAGAAGAAGATTTTCTAATACTAAGACTATATAATCCACTTGTAGATAAAAAAGAAGATTATAAAATAAATTACAATGGAAAAATAGATTATCTAAAAGCAGATGAGAAGACACAAGTAGAAGAAAAAGAAATAAATCCTGAAGATATAATAACAATAAAATTAAAATAAGAAAGGAGCATTCGATGAACAAAAATGATATAAGCCTATATAATATATTGGTAGAATCAGATAATTATCTTACTACCAAAGAAATATCACAAAAAATCGGATGCTCTGAAAAAACCGTCAGAAATTCATTGGATAGAATAGAAAAAGAACTAGACAATCTAAAAATAAAATACGAAATGACAAGGAAACAATCCAAAGGCATAAAGCTAGAAGTAGAAGAAGATTATGATATAAATGAAACAAGAGATTTCTTGATTCTAGATTTATTAAAAAACAATAGAAATTATTTGCAAGATCTAAAAGATAAATATTATCTAAGCTACAATGAGATAAGAAGACAGATAGTACTTATATCATATAAATTAAAAAGCTATGGTATAGAAATTGAAATAAAACAAAAACAGGGAATACTCTTAAAAGCAAATGAAGAAAATATAAATAATTATCTAAAAACCTTCCTAGAAGAAAGAATAGATAATGATATAGATAAGTTCATAAATTATTATTATGATACTACAAAGATAAAAATAACAGATAGAATAATAGAAGAATTTCAAATAGAAGAAAAGATAATATTAAAAGAATATGCTAGAAATTATCTAAGAATACTAATATTAAATGCCACAAATGATAATAATTTGAAAAAATTAAATATAAAAACAAATTGCTGGGTGGAATCGATAAGAGAAAAAGTAAAGCTTTATTTAAATATAGAAATGACAAATAAAGACATCTATCAAATTAAAAACTTTATAAAAAGCAAAGATTTCATCCAAAATATCGAATTTAAAGAGCTTAAAGATAGCAAAATATATGAACTTATAGAAAATATAGACAACCATTTCAAACAGATAGGAGAAGAATTTATCTATGATAACAAAGACTTAATCTATAATCTAAAAGATCATATTAAGCTTACATTGTATAAGATAAAGAACAAAGAAAACATCAGAAATCCTATATGTAATGAAATAAAAGAAGAGTATCCTTATTATTTTAATGAAGTATTTAAAGTAGTAGAAGAATTTAACAAAGGAAACAAAAACATAATAACAATTGATGAGATACCTTATATAGTAATATATATAATAACAATTGAAAAATCAACACATCACAGAAGAACAAAAGCTATAGTTGTATGTAATTATGGAGCAGGAATTTCTAAATATCTAATCGAAATATTAAAGAACAATTTAGAATGGATAGACTTTGAAAAGTCCATATCCATAGAAGAAATAGATAGCATGAATTTAGAAGATTATCTTATATTTTCAACTATGAATCTAGAAGGTTATGACTATATAAAAATACCAGCAAATATAAGCGAAAATTATATCAAAAATCTAAAGACAGATATGATAAAGAAAAATTCCAACTATCTAAAACTATTTAGCAAAAATCTATTTAAAGAAAAAGCCACCATATATAGCAAAAAAGAAGCAATAGATTTAATAGTTAAAAATTCCAATGATCTAAATCTAGTTACAAAAGACTATATAGATACAGTAAAATACAGAGAAAAGCTCGATAGCACAGAGATAGGAAAGCAAATGGTCCTATTACATGGAGATGATAGTTTTGTAAAAAAATCACATATTTCATTTTATAAATTAGAAAAGCCAATACAATGGCAAGAAGACAAAGTGAAATATATATTTCTTATAGCAGTAAAAAAGACTGAATATGAAAAATATGACATGAGAGATTTCTTTAGACAAATTATAAAACTAAAAGATAATATGGATCTATTAGAAAAAGTCAAAACACTAAATGATCTAAAAGACGCACTTACAAATTGAGCCTTTGATGTGTGATTTGACATAAGAAAAATTAAGATTTACAATTAATTCATACAAGGGAGTTCTTTAAGATCTGAGAGGAAGCTTTGCTTCGACCTTACCTGATTTGGATAATGCCAACGTAGGAAAGTATGAAAATTTATCTCAGTAATATATTTTAAGCGAAACATTTCTTGTTTCGCTTTTTTTGTATGATTTTAAATAACTTCCAAAAGCGTAAATCGGGGGCACCACTTTTTACGCTTAATAAAACAATGTAAGGAGTAATTATGAAAGAAATTAGAAAAGCATTGACAATCGCAGGATCTGATTCTAGCGCAGGCGCCGGTATACAAGCTGATATTAAGACTATGACATTAAATGGTGTATACGCTATGAGCGTTATAACAGCATTGACAGCACAAAATACTACCGGTGTATTTGACATATTGGAATCAACTCCAGAATTTTTAAAAGAACAAATGGATGCAGTATTTACAGATATTTATCCAGATGCAGTAAAAATAGGAATGGTTTCGTCAAAGGAATTAATAGAAGCTATATCCCAAAAATTAAAACAATACAAAGCAAAAAACATCGTCGTAGATCCAGTAATGGTTGCTACAAGTGGTTCGAAACTATTAAAAGACGATGCAATAGATACACTAAAAGAAAAATTATTTCCACTTGCAGATATCTTGACACCCAACATACCAGAAGCAGAGATTCTAATAGGAAGAAAGATTTCAAATGTCAAAGATATGGAAAAAGCAGGAGAAGAAATTTCACGAAAATATAAATGTGCAACCCTTATAAAAGGAGGACATCTTGTAAATGATGCAAATGACTATCTATATGATAAAGAAGGTATGTGGTTTTATGGAAAAAGAATAGATACAAATAATACCCATGGAACAGGATGTACACTTTCATCAGCAATAGCAAGTAATCTTGCAAAAGGATTTTCTATGAAAGAATCCGTAAAAATGGCTAAAGATTATCTATCAAAAGCTCTAGCAGATGGACTTGATCTTGGAAAAGGATCAGGACCTATGAATCATGCCTTTGACATAAAAGAAAGCTATAAGGAATGTTATGAGAAAGACAAGTAATTTTGAAAATGGATTGATTTGGTTTGGAGCAGGAGTATCAATAGCAGAGATAATCACAGGAACATATTTTGCATCACTTGGATTCAAAAAAGCCCTCCTTGCAATAATAATTGGCCATATCATAGGAGCAGTATTATTATATCTTGCAGGAGTTATCGGAGCTAATACAGAAAAATCAGCAATGGAGACTGTAAAGATGTCCTTTGGCAAAAAGGGCGGATTAATCTTTGCACTATTAAATGTATTGCAACTATTAGGCTGGACTGCAATAATGATATATGATGGAGCAATTTCAACATCACATGTATTTAACACAAGTCATATTATCTGGGCTATAGTAATAGGAGTGCTCATATTAGTTTGGTTAAAAATAGGAATAACAAATCTTGGAAAATTGAACACAGTTTCTATGACACTTCTTTTCCTTTTAACCATAGTCTTGTCATTTAAAATATTTAATGGACTAGATTTTAATATGAAAGCCCTACCAGATGCTATGAGCTTTGGATCAGCTATTGAGCTTGCAATAGCAATGCCATTATCTTGGCTACCTTTAATTAGCGACTATACAAGATATGCCCAAAACAAAAAAGGTGCATCATTCACATCAGCCTTAGTCTATAGCATAGTTTCTGTCTGGATGTATGTCATAGGACTTGGCATGTCACTTTTAACCAAAGAAAGTGATATAGCATTAATAATGGTAAAATCAGGACTTGGCATAATAGCAATGCTAATAATAATCCTATCAACTGTTACAACGACTTTCTTAGATGCATATTCAGCAGGAATATCATTTGAATCATTAACTAATAAAATACAAGGAAGAAATGTAGCAATAATAGTTACAATAATTGGAATAGTTGGCGCAATAATATTTCCAATGGATGATATAACAGATTTTCTATATCTAATAGGATCAGTATTTGCACCAATGATTGCAGTACAAATTACAGATTATTTTATCCTAAAGAAACAAAGCGTAAAAGAAGAAATCTATGCCAAAAACTTAATAATCTGGCTTATTGGATTTATAATCTATAGGATATTTTTAAATCTTAACTTGCCACTAGGCTCGACCATTTCTTGTATTCTATTGGTTATAATAATTAAAGTTATAATAGAAAAATTAATAAAAGACTAAAAATTCCTAGACAGTAAATCTGTCTAGGATTTTATATTATAAATTATCTATAATAAAATAAGCCTATGATATATTATTTACCAATAAAGATATTTTATCACTTTAATAAAACATCATAATTCTATATAATACTAATTGAAGGTATCAAAATATAAAGGAAGGACTTATGATAAGAATAGCTGTAATTGGTGCAGGTCATAGAGGTGATAGGGCCTATGCTAGCCAATTTTTAAAAAGAGATGATATAAAGGTTGTTTCATTTACTGATATAAGCAAAGAAAAACTTGCTTTAATGAAAGAAAAATACAATATAGATTCTAAGTATCTTTTTAATTCAACTGATGGATTTTTCAAGGCTTTAGATAAAGATAAGTTTTGTGATTGTTTGATTATTGCAACTCCAGATAGTAATCATTATGAAACTTGTATGAGGGCATTGGATTATGATCTTCATATTTTACTTGAAAAACCTATTTCAACATCTGCAGTTAAGGTTAAAGATATTTATAATAAGGCAAAAGATAAGGATAAGGTCTTTATGATTTGCCATGTACTAAGATATGCGCCATTTTATAGAAAGATAAAAGAAATTATTGATTCTAATGCAATTGGGGATATCATAAATATAAATCACAATGAAAATATTGGCTATTATCACTTTGCTCATTCTTTTGTAAGAGGAAATTGGAGAAATGAGAGCTTATCTTCTCCTTTAATATTGCAAAAATCTTGCCATGATATGGATATTTTGCTTTATTTGATTGACAAAAAGCCAATAAGCATAAATTCCTACGGAAGTCTAAAGTATTTTAGAAAAGAAAATAAGCCTTATGGTGCAAGCGATAGATGTTATAATTGTAAGCTTAGAGAAACTTGTATATTTTCAGCAATGGATTTCTATAATTCAGCTAATGGAATTGGATGGAAGAGTGTAGTTACAAATTCAAATACAGATGAGGGTTTATTAGAAGATCTTATTAAGGGCCCTTATGGAAGATGTGTGTATAATTGTGATAATGATGTATGTGATCATCAATCAATATCTATAGAATTTGAAGATGGAATATCTGTAGTATTTAATCTTTCTGCTTTTTCTAATGAAATTCATAGAAATATCAAGATACAAGGAACTTGTGGAGAAATAATTGCAGATGACTTAGAAGATAAGATATATGTAAGAAGATTTAAAGAGAATATATCAACTACATATTATCCAGAAAAAATAGCAGGTTCTCATGGCGGAGGAGACTTTGAGCTTATAAAGGCATTTATAGATGCTATAAATGGAGATTTATCAAAGATAAAATCTGGTGCTTATGAGTCTATTATGAGCCATTATATGTGTTTTGCTTCAGAAGTATCTAGAAAAGAAAATAAGAGAGTAAATATAGTAAAATACATAGATAGCATATAGTTTTTTTAAAAATAAAAACAATAACATAATGATTTAATAAATCAATAGAATTGAGGTATCGACATGGAAAATAAAGATATGGAAAAGAAAAATGAAAAATACATTCCAAATATAGAATCAAGACTAAGACATACTTACATAAAAGTACCCAAAGAAATCTATAAATGCTCTGGGATATCTATATTTGAAAAAAGAATAAAATCTCTGTTATTTTCAACTGATATAGCAGTAATTAGAAATGCCAATGCTGATAGTGTAATGGCAGTATATCCATTTACACCGCAGATAAGTATAAGTCAATCAGTAATAAGTGTTTCAAGTGTACCTTGCTTTATAGGAGTAGGAGGGGGAACTACGACTGGACTTAGAACTATCTATATGTCTCTTCAAGCTGAGCTTATGGGAGCTTATGGAGTTGTCGTAAATTCTCCTATAAAAGATGACATCATATCAAAGATATCAGAACTTATAGATATACCTGTAATTGCTACAATATCAAGCTTTAAAGATGATTACAAATCAAAGTATGAAGCAGGGGCTAAGATTCTAAATGTATCTGCTGCAATGGATACTCCAAAACTTGTAAAACAAATTAGAAAAGACATGGGAGATGAAATTGCAATAATTGCAACAGGCGGAAAGACTACAGAGTCTATACAAGAGACTGTAGATAGTGGAGCAAATGCGATAACATACACACCTCCATCATCTGCAGAAGTTTTTAAAGAGATGATGGAAAAGTACAGAAAATAAAATAATTTTATTGAAATATAAAAACTCCTATGGTATACTATTACGGTAATCTCTACTCCATATAATAATATGGGGTCGAAAAGTCCAAGGAGGTGAATATATGAATACTTACGAAGCGGTTTTAATCTTTAAGCCAGATCTTGAAACAGAAAGAAGAGAATCTCTTCTTGAAAATTTCAAAGACGCTATCAACGAAAAAGGAGAAGTTTCTTCTGTAGATGATTGGGGAATGAGAAAACTTGCTTACGAAATCAACTATATCAAAGAAGGTTATTACTATATTGTTGACTTCACAGCAGAACCATCTCATATCAAAGAATTCGAAAGAAGATTAAGATTATCAGATGCTATATTAAGATATATGGTAATAAGAAAAGAGGATTAAATGAATAATGTTGTACTAATAGGTAGACTTACAAGAGATCCTGAATTGAAATATACACAGAACAACAGAGCTATGTGTAATTTATATTTAGCAGTTGACAGAGGATATAGCAAGCAGAAAAAGATGGAAATGGAATCCCAAAATCTTCAAACAGCTGATTTCCCAAGAGTAGTAGTCTGGGGACAACAAGCTGAGAATTCATCTAGATATTTGAGAAAGGGAAGCCAATGTGCAGTTACTGGAAGAATTCAAACAGGCCGTTACCAAGATAATAATGGTAATATGGTTTATACAACAGATGTTGTAGCTGATAGAGTAGAGTTCTTATCAACCAATAATTCACAAGGTTATTCTAATTATCAAAACAATAGCATGAATCAAGATACTTACAGAGATAACTTCAATCAAGATTTACCGACAAATAATTATCAAGATTCTCAAAATAACAAAGAAGATGATGATTATTTCGGAGATGATTTCTCTGAAATCGAAGATGATGGCAGAATTCCTTTCTAAATAAGATAGGAGGAAAAAAGTGGCTAACAACAGAAGATTTAGACCAAGAAAAAAAGTAGATCCATTCGTAAAGGATCCATCTAAAAAAATAGATTATAAAGATGTTGAAACTTTAAAAAGATTTGTTTCTGATAGAGGAAAGATTCTTCCAAGAAGAGTAACAGGTCTTAATGCAAAACATCAAAGAAAAGTCACACAAGCAATCAAAAGAGCTAGACAAGTAGCTTTGATGCCATACGAAGAAAACTAATTAAAAGACAATACAATTAAAGAATATAAACTTTCAATAAGCAATTATTCCCTCTTATGAGGGGATTTTTTTTTGAAATCAAATTAATGTTATGAAAACTCCATAATGATATAATGAAATAGTAATTAATTTGATTGGAAAAGAATATATTTTAATAAGAATTTAAATATACTTTAAGAAATGAATAAAGATGTAATATAGGATTAGTAATAGTATTAATTATAATAAGAAGTATACTAATATAGTATTATAAGGAGGTTTTATGAAATTTATTTCTTGGAATGTTAATGGTATAAGAGCGGCAATCAAAAAAGGTTTTATGGATTTTTTTGAAAAGGAGAAACCCGATTTCCTTTGTCTACAAGAAATAAAGCTTTCTGAAGGACAATTAGAATTAGAGCTTGAAGGATATAGACAATATTGGAATTATGCAGATAGGAAGGGTTATTCTGGAACTGCGATTTTTGCAAAAGAAGAACCAATAGGTGTAACTTATGATATGGGAATTGATGAGCATGATCATGAGGGAAGAATAATAGCACTTGAATATGAAAATTATTACCTTGTTACAGTCTATACTCCCAACTCAAAGAGAAAATTAGAAAGATTAGAATATAGACAAAGATGGCAAGATGATTTTAAAGCTTATCTAAAAGATCTTGACAGCAAAAAGCCTGTAATAGTATGTGGGGATTTAAATGTTGCTCACAAAGAGATTGACCTTAAAAATCCATCTACAAATCACAAGAATGCAGGATTTACGGATGAAGAAAGAGAAAAGATGACAGAGCTTTTGGATAGTGGATTTATCGATACATTTAGATATTTCTATCCAGATAAGGAAGATGAATACAGTTGGTGGTCATATTTTGCAAAATCCAGAGAAAGAAATGTGGGCTGGAGAATTGATTATTTCTTGGTATCTGATAGATTAAAGGATAATCTAAAGGATGCTGGAATAATGCAAGAAGTTATGGGAAGCGATCACTGTCCTGTATGGGTTGAAATAGATTAATGATAGTTGAAATTTGTGTAGAAAATTATAAATCAGCTCTTCTTGCTGAAAAATACGGTGCAGATAGAATAGAGCTTAATTCTGCACTATTTCTTGGAGGTCTTACTCCATTTAAAGGAGTCCTTCAAAAATGTATTGATAATCTAGATATCCCAATAATTGCAATGTGTAGAAATAGAGCAGCAGGATTTAATTATACAAAAGATGAAATTGATGAATTAAAAGATGAGCTTAATTTTCTTATAAGTTGTGATATAGATGGAGTTGCCTTTGGATTTTTAAATGAAGATTTTACAATTGATATTGACACAACGAAGTATTTTGTAGATATGTGTCACAAAAACAACAAAAAGGCTGTATTTCATAGAGCATTTGACAATGTGAATGATCCATATAAGGCAATTGAAAGCCTTATAGAGTTAAAAGTCGATAGAATTCTTACAAGTGGATTAGAAGATAAAGCAATAAATGGAAAGAATCTTTTAAAAGATATAAATTATAAATACAAAGACAAAATAGAAATACTTTGTGGAAGTGGACTTAATTCAAATAATATCAAGGAATTTATAGAATATACAAATGTATGTCAAATTCATAGTTCTTGTAGTAAGCTTGTAATAGATAATACTACAAATAATAATGTAAGCTATTCATTTAGAAAAGAGAACAATGGTAATTCATACAATGCAATTGATGAAGATGAGCTTAGAGATTTTATAAAAAATGCCAAGGCAAAATAAAAGCATAGAAATGGGATTTCCATTTCTATGCTTTTTTTGTAAGTTCATTTAATATCGAAACTGCTTCATCAATTTCTGAAATTTCATTAGAATAAGAAAATGAGAATCTTACAATTCCTTGTTCTTCTGTCTTAAAATGCTTATGAATAAGTGGTGCACAATGAGCTCCAGGTCTTGTTTGAATATCAAATTCTTCATCTAGAATATTTGATACATCAGATGATGGGACATCTTCTATATTAATTGAAACTATTGAAGAATAATCTCCCTTGGGTTCTTTTGAATAGATTTTGATGTTTTCGTTATCTTTTATTCCATCATAGAATCTTTTGGTAAGTTCTTTTATCTTTTTGTTTATATTTTCTACGCCTGTATTTAGGATAAAATCTATGCTTCCTTTAAAAGCAATTTGTGACATAAAATTTGATGTTCCAATTTCAAATACTGTAGGAAATTCAGCTGGATGTGTTTTTAGGAATGATTTTATTCCACTTCCACCACTAAATACTGGTTTAAAATCAAAATCTCCATTTTTGATTATTCCACCTGTTCCTGTTGGACCATAAAGTGACTTGTGTCCTGTAAATAGGAATATTGAATTATCGTATTTTGAAACATCGATTGGCGTATTTCCTGCAGTTTGTGCTATATCTGTAATCATTATAAGATTATGCTTTTTGGAAAAGTCATGTAATCTATTAAGATCATTTACATTAGCTAATAAGTTTGAAGCATGATTTATTACAAGAAATCTAGTATTTTCTTTAACAAGAGATTCTAGCTTGTCATATTCTAATTCTAGATTCTCATTGAAATCCACAAATGATAGCTCTGCTTTTGACTGGTAAAGAGGTCTTAATATGCTATTATGTTCTGTTGTAGATGTTATAACATGATCATTTTCATTTACCAATGATTTTATTACAAAGTTAGATGCAAATGAACAGTTATCTGCAAATGCAATATCTTCTGGCTTTGTATTAAATAGCTTAGAAAGAGCTTTTTTTGTTTCATATACAGCCATCATTGCATTTACTGATTTGTTGTGTCCACCTCTTGATTGATTACCATAGTTACTATTTTCAAATATTTCCATATATTTGTCTTTTAGTTCTTGTGGTTTTTTTATGGTTGTTGCTGCATTATCAAAATACATATTTCTCTATCTTTCTTTTAAAATTCTCATGTTCAAATGTATACACATTTGAAAAGCTTATGTCTTCTTTTTTAAAGATTTCAATTACTTTATCAAAATCATCAAAATTAATTCTAAGTGATAATCCACAACCTTTGTCTATTTCTGGGGGAAGTGGGATTAGTCTTGATGAATCGAAATCTTTTATTGCATCATAAGCTACTGTCGCTTGAGCTTGATTTTCAAACGAGAATAGTATGAACTTAGCATGGTTTAACGACATGTTTTGTACGCATCATTTCTATTATTTTAAACATATTTGTGATTTCACCGATCTTTAGGCTTTCTTTAAGTCCATAATTATCTAGGCAAAGTCCACAAGATAATATTCTAACTCCTCTGTCTTTGAGAGCTTTGAAATCTTCTATTGTCTTTTCGTTTTCTGTTGTAAGTCTTACGCCTTCGTTATAGCAAATTACAGTCTCTGGTAATTTGTCTTGTTCTGTAAGAGCATATACAAATCCTTCAAGTAAGCTTTTTGAAAACTCTTCATCGCCTCCGCCCATTCTATTAGATGATATTACTACTATGTAATTATCACTTGTAGCATGGTCTGTGTTGTAGTTTTCGATTTCTTTGTGATCTAGTGAATTTTCTGTTTTTGTAAGCTTTACACTGTATTTCATTGTATCAAGCTTTTTAACAGAGCTTTCTATCTTAAGCTCATTTGCCATTTTGGTTAGATTTTCTGTTGCTACTTCATTATCTACTAGAATTTCAAATTCCTTTTCGTCTTTATTCTCTCTTAGTGCCTTTTTTGCCTCAATTACTGGAATAGGGCAAACATCTCCAATACAATTTACTGTTTTCATATAATCCTCCTTATTTTACTATTATATCGTATGCTCTTCTTGATTTGACTTCTCCAATTTCCCATATTGGTAGGTCATTTTGTTTAAATTCTTCTATTATTTTATCAGCTTCATCTTTACTTACACAGACCAATAATCCTCCAGATGTTTGAGGATCAAAGAGAACTTCTTCCATTGCAAAATCATCTTTTAGAAATTCTACTTTTCCACCGATGTAGTTTCTATTGTTCTGTGCTCCAGATGTATATAGGAATTCTTTTGCAAGATCATAAGCTGGGCTTAGAATGGGAACTTTCTTAGAATCTATTACCATTGTAAATTTGCCATCGCTCATTTCACTTAAATGTCCCAATAAACCAAAACCTGTTATATCAGTTGCTGCGTGAATATCGTATTTTACAAATATATCTCTTGCATATTTATTAAGAGTACTCATTTGCTTTGTACAATAATTATAATCTTTATCAGATACATTTCCTTGAAGATAGTTCGCACATACAAGCCCTGTTCCAAGTTTTTTTGTAATTAGAAGGACATCGCCGTTTTCTGGAGTGTTGTTTTTCCAAATCTTATCTAGATCAACTTTTCCAGTAACAGATAGGCCGTATTTTACTGAATGATCATGAATAGAATGTCCACCTGTTAGACTTGCTTTAGATTCTGTAACCTTATCATTTCCACCTCTTAGAATTTCATTTAATGTCTTAAAATCCTTTTCGGTAGGATACATACATATATTTAATGCACAAATTGCTTCGCCGCCCATTGCATATATGTCACTTAGGGCATTAGCTGCTGCAATTTGTCCGAAAAGATAAGGGTCATTTACCATTGGTGGAAAGAAATCTAGAGTCTGGATAATTCCAGTCTTTCCATCAATATTTATTACAGCTGCATCATCTTTTTTGTCAAAGCCTACAACTATATCATCTCTTTTATAAATCTCGATACCATGTAGTATTTCATCGAGATTTGTAGCTGCGATTTTTGCATTGCATCCACCACAGACAAAAAGTTCGCTCATATTATCACCTCTTTATTTATTATACCATTATATATACTTATTACTTCAATTTCAAAAAGACTTATGCTATAATATGAGTTATATAACAAAACAATACGGCATATTAACTAAATAAAGGAGGAAGTATGAAAAAGTTTTTACAAGCTTTAAGCTTTGTGATGATGCTATTTGTTATGACATCTTGTTCATCCAAAAACACTAATAGCGATAATTCAAACAAAGCTTCAAGTACAAATAAGGAAAATCTTGCACAAGAAAATGAAAAAGAAGGTTATCTTACAATATCTGCTGCTGCAAGCTTAACAGATGCATTAAATGATGTAATTATTGAATTTTTTAATGAATATCCAGAAATATCAATTAATGCAAATTTTGCAAGTAGTGGTGCAATCCAAACTCAAATCGAAGAAGGTGCTCCAGTTGATATATTCTTATCAGCATCGACTAAGCAAATTGACTCTTTAAAAGAACAAGATTTATTGGATAATGATTCAATATATAATCTATTGGAAAATGAAGTTGTACTTGTAACACCGAAAGATAGTGATCTTCAAATAGAAAGCTTTGAGGATTTGGCAAATTCATCTGATATAGATAAAGGAGAAATTGCCATAGGAGAAGTAGGATCTGTTCCTGTAGGAGAGTATACAAAAGAAATCTATGAAAATCTTGGATTGTGGGATAAGATTGAGCCAAATGCTAATTGGGCAAAAGATGTAAGAGAAGTTTTGGACTGGGTAACTCAAGGTGAGGTAAAGGCTGGGATAGTCTATAAGACAGATGCTATATTAGAAAAAGATAATCTAAATATAATAGCTTCTGCTCCAGAAGGCTCTCATAATAAAGTTATATATCCAATGGCTATAGTTAAAAAATCTGATAATAAAGACAATGCCCGTTTATTTGAAGAATTCTTAAAAAAAGATCAAGCCAAAAAGATCTTTAATAGTTATGGATTTAAGGTGAAATAATGGATTACACTCCATTAATCTTATCCTTAAAAGTAGCAGTAGTTGCGACTTTTTTTACTTTCTTTCTTGGAATTTATGCTGCAAGACTTGTGCAAAAGACTGGTAAGTACAAGGGAGTACTTGACGGAATATTTACACTTTCAATGGTACTTCCTCCTACAGTTGTAGGTTTTTTTCTTTTGATATTATTAGGGACAAATGGGCCCTTTAGATTTCTGTATGATAAATTTGATTTTCAAATAATATTTACCTATGCTGCAGCTGTAATAGCTGCAATATTTGTTTCTTTTCCACTTATGTATAGAGCAAGTCTTGGAGCATTTGAACAAGTTGATAAAAACTGCATATATGCTGCAAGAACTCTTGGATTTAGTGAAAGAAAGATATTTTTTAAGATAATACTTCCAATAGCAAAGCCTGGAGTATTATCTGCAGTTATACTTGCATTTGCAAGAGCACTTGGGGAATTTGGTGCTACAATAATGATTGCAGGAAATATAAAAGGAAAGACTCAGACAGTTTCAACAGCTATATATACAGCAGTTCAAGCGGGAAATAGACAACAAGCCTTTAAGCTAGCTTTGATAATTGCAATTGTAAGTTTTGTAATAATGGTAATTATGAATTGTATTACAACAGAAAGAAGGAAGATATGAGCCTTTATATGGATATAAATAAAGAGTTCAAAAATTTCAAATTGAATATAAAGCTAGATCTAAAAAATGAAATAGTAGGTATATTAGGCTACTCTGGTTCTGGAAAATCAATTACTCTAAAGACAATCGCTGGAATAATAAACCCCGATTGGGGAAAGATAATTCTAGATAACAAAAAACTATTTTCTTCAAAAGAAAAAATAAATATTCCAACAAGAAAAAGAAAAGTTGGTTATCTTTTCCAAGACTATGCGCTTTTTCCAAATCTAAGTGCAATAGATAATATAAGAATATGTCTTCCCAAAGAAAGAAGAGATGAGGCAGAAGAATTTTTAAAAAGATTTCATGTATATGATGTAAAAGATCAAAAGCCTTTTGAATTATCAGGAGGAGAGCAACAAAGAGTCGCACTTTCTAGAATGATTTGTGTAAATCCAGATATTATCTTATTAGATGAGCCTTTTTCGGCACTTGATAGCGGATTAAAGTGGGAAATACAAAACGAATTTATAAAATTTCTAAAAACTTACAACAAGACAACGATATTTGTAAGCCATGATAAAGACGAAATCTACAGACTTTGTGATAAGGTTGCAATAATAGATAATGGATCTGTCATAAGCTATGATGATAAAGATAAGATATTTAATCATCCTATATCTTTAAAAGCTGCAAAGATTATAGGAGTAAAAAACATTACAACAGTTATAAGAAAAGATGATTATCTTTATTCAAAAGATTGGAATACCTCTTTTGATTTAAAAGAAAATGCAAGATATGTGGCTTTTAAAGATGATATATTTTCATTAGAAAAAGGCAATTCTTATATAGATTTTGATATTGAAAATATAATAGAAGATACCAAAAACATAATATTAGTTTCAAAAGGATACAATAAGATAACTGCAACATTTGATAAGAAAAATATTGACAAAAGCTTGTTAGAAAGAAACCACAAAGTAAGGCTTTTTTATGATGAAAAAAATTTAATGACATTTAAATAAAAAACTAAAAAAGTTTAATGAAATTAGTATAAATTTTGTTTTAATATCTAGCAAAATATAACGATATAGTATATAATTAAAGCGGAAAGGCTATAGTAGAGAGCCTTAATTAATTTATAAAAGGAAAGGGGACAATATGGTAGGAATTGTTATCGCAAGCCATGGTAGCTTTGCCGAAGGAATCAAAGAGTCTGGTGAGCTTATCTTTGGAGAACAAAAAGATGTAGCTGCAGTAACTCTAAATCCTAATGAAGGACCTGATCAATTTAGATCAAAGCTTCAAGATGCCATAAAGTCATTTGAAGACGATTCACAAGTGCTTTTCCTAGTTGATTTGTGGGGAGGAACACCATTTAATCAAACAAGCGCACTTGTTGAAGGTCATGATGACAATTGGGTTATTGTAACAGGATTAAATCTTCCAATGCTAATAGAAGCCTATGGCTCAAGAATGGCAGCAGATACTGCAAAACAAGTAGCATCAGAAATACTTTCAGCAGCAAGAGAAGGTGTAAAAGTTCTACCTGAATCATTGGATACTAAAAAAGAAAAGGAAAATGATTCAAACACAAGTAGTCAGGTACAAGAGAAAGTTGTAAATGGGGGAATTCCTAAAGGAACAGTTATAGGAGATGGAAAGATAAAATACGTTCTTTCAAGAGTTGATACAAGACTTCTTCATGGACAAGTTGCAACAAGTTGGACAAAATCAACTCAACCTAACAGAATCATAGTAGTAAGTGATAATGTAAGTCATGATGAGCTTAGAAAGAGCATGATTGAACAAGCCGCACCTCCAGGAGTTAAAGCAAATGTAGTACCAATTTCAAAACTAGTAGAGGTAGACAAAGACCCAAGATTTGGAGCAACAAAGGCAATGCTTTTATTTGAAACACCACAAGATGCATTAGAAGCAATCGAGGCAGGAGTAGATATAAAAGAATTAAATCTAGGATCTATGGCACATTCGAAAGGTAAGGTAGTAATTAATAAGGCTGTTTCTATGGGTAAAGATGATGTAGAGACATTTGAAAAATTACTAGACTTAGGCGTAAAAATCGATGTTAGAAAAGTTCCATCAGATGGTGGAGAAAAAATAGAAAATATGCTTAGAAAAGCAAAAGATTCATTATAGAAAGGAAATTATATGTCAGCAATACAGATAATTCTAATTATTATCGTGGCATTCCTTGCAGGTATTGAAGGAGTATTGGACCAATTCCAATTCCATCAACCAATAGTAGCCTGTACATTAGTAGGACTTGTCACAGGACATCTTAAAGAAGGAATAATCCTAGGTGGATCATTACAAATGATAGCTTTAGGATGGGCAAATGTAGGAGCAGCAACAGCTCCAGATGCAGCACTTGCATCAGTAGCATAAGCAATTATAATGGTGCTTGGTTTACAAGGTGGAACAACTAATGTAACCATTGCAATTAACACATCAATAGCAATAGCAATCCCTCTTTCAGTAGCAGGATTGTTCTTAACAATGGTTTGTAGAACAATAGCAATTCCTATAGTTCATGCAATGGATACAGCAGCAGAACAAGGAAATATAAGAAAAATGGAAGCACTTCATATTTCAGCAATTTGTCTTCAAGGACTTAGAATTGCAATTCCAGCAGCAGCTTTAACAGTAGTAAGCCCAGCAGCAGTTACAAATGCACTTAACTCAATGCCAGATTGGCTTGCAGGAGGTATGGCAGTAGGTGGAGGAATGGTTGCAGCAGTAGGTTATGCAATGGTAATCAACATGATGAGCACAAAAGAAACATGGCCATTCTTTGCACTTGGATTTGTTCTTGCAGCACTCAATGAATTGACATTGATAGCACTTGGAATAATAGGAGTTTCACTTGCAATATTATATCTTGGACTTAAAGAAAACTCAGGTTCTTCAGGTGGAAACGGAGGATCAGGAGATCCTTTGGGCGATATATTAAATGACTATTAAACTTGGAGGGAAAAATGACAGAGAAAAAGATAACATTATCTAAAAAAGATAGAAAGAAAGTAGCTATACGTCATCAATACCTACAAGGTTCTTGGAATTATGAACGTATGCAAAATGGTGGTTGGGCTTACTCAATGATTCCTGCCATCAAGAAGTTATATCCAGATGAAGAAGAGAGAAAGAAAGCTCTTCAACGTCACATGGAATTTTACAATACACATCCTTATGTATCAGCACCAGTAATGGGAGTAACTCTTGCTCTTGAAGAAGATAGAGCAAACGGAGCACCTGTAGATGATGTTGCAATTCAAGGTGTTAAGGTAGGAATGATGGGACCTCTTGCAGGAGTAGGAGATCCAGTATTCTGGTTTACATTAAGACCAATACTTGGAGCATTGGGAGCAAGCTTTGCACTTAGTGGAAGCATAATAGGACCATTGATGTTCTTTATAGTATGGAATGTAATACGTATGGCATTCTTATGGTATACACAAGAGTATGGATACAAAGTAGGAAGTCAAATAGCAAAAGACGCTTCAGGCGGAATGATGGGAAGAATTACTCAAGGAGCATCAATTCTTGGTATGTTTATCATAGGATCATTAGTTCAACGTTGGGTAAGTATATCATTTACACCAGTAATATCAAGAGTTGATCAGATGGATGGAGCTTATATTGACTGGTCGACATTGCCACAAGGGGCAGAAGGAATCAAGCAGGCATTAACCCAATATTCACAACTTGGACCGGATGCATTGGACAAAGTTAAGGTAACAACCCTTCAACAGAACTTGGATCAATTAATCCCAGGACTTGTAGCATTATTATTAACCCTTGGAATTTGTAAATTATTAAAGAAGAATGTTTCTCCTATTGTAATAATCTTAGCATTATTTGGAATAGGTATTCTTGCAAGACTTGGAGGAATAATGTAATATGGTAAAATCACAAAATAGGACTGTTGATTTTACAATAAAAGCAACATCTTATTTGGGAATTAATAGCTATGGCGATGTAATGATTGGAGATAAGGCTTTTGAATATTATAACGAAAGAAATGTATCAGATTATATACAAATCCCATGGGATGAGATAGACTATATATCTGCATCAGTTATATTTAAAAGAAAGATCCCAAGATTTGCTATATTTACAAAAAATAGTGGACATTTTAGCTTTTCTACAAGAAATAATAAGAAGACATTACAAGCTATGACAAAATATATTCCCAAAGAAAAAATGCTAAGATCACCTACATTTATTGATATAATGAAAAAAGGGATAATTGCAATTTTTAAAAAGATTTCACCAAAAAAATAAAAAATACGGCTACCATAAGGTAGTCGTATTTTTTTATAAATCTTTTTCTATTTCATCTAATATATCAAGTAATTGTGGAAGTATATTTTCTATAACACCATCATTCATTGGGTTTTCTATATTTCCTTGTTTCATTAATCCAAAGAAAGACTTATAACCTCCAACCTTACATATTTCTAGATAATCTTTAAAAGCTTCTTTTCTATCTTTAAGAGATTTTAAAAGAAATTCAAATGCACATACTTGAGCTAGAGTGTAGTCTATATAATAGAAAGGTGAATCAAATATATGACCTTGTCTATACCACCAAGTACCTTTTTCTAAGAATTCGTCATCATAATCCAAATCGGGCCTATACATTAACTCTATTTCGTGATATTTCTTCTTTCTTTCTTCTGGAGTTGCATTAGGGTTTTCATAGACATAATGTTGGAAATGGTCAATTGTTGCACCATAAGGTATAAAGCTTATAGCACCATCTAAATGTGCAAATTTAAATTTACTTGTCTCACCTTCAAAGAAAAGTTCCATCCAAGGCCAAGTTAGAAATTCCATGCTCATTGAATGAATCTCACAAGCTTCATAAGTTGGCCATATATATTCAATTATTCTTCCATCCATTGAAGTATATGCTTGGAATGCATGACCTGCTTCATGAGTCATAACCTCAACATCACCTGTTGTTCCATTGAAGTTTGCAAAAATAAATGGAGAGTTATATCCTTCAATTGTTGTGCAATATCCTCCGCTTTCTTTGCCGTTTTTGCTATCTAGATCAAATAATTGTCTATCATACATGAAGTTAAAGAATTCTTTTGTTTCATTGGATAATTCAGAATACATCTTCTTTGCATTTTCTACAATGAAATCTCTATTACCATGGGGCTTAGCATTTCCATCTGTAAACATAATATTGGTATCATAGGCTTTCATATCATCGATGCCGATTCTTTTGGCTTGCTTTTCTCTAAGCTTAAGATATACAGGTGTTACGTATTTTCTTATAAATTCTCTGTATTTTTCGACATCTTCTTTGTTATAATCTGTTCTCATCAAAGCCTTATATTGATATTCAATATATGAATCAAATCCTAGAGCTTTTGCCATATCACATCTAACATGTACCATTTCATCGAATATATCATCGATTTCTTTCTCATGGTCTTTGAAAAACTCTGAGATTTTTCTGCTTGCAGATTTTCTTATATCTCTATCTTTTGATTGAGTATAAGGAACCATTTGCGGTAATGTCAAAGTCTTACCATCAAATTCTATCTGGATAGATGCTATCAACTTGTTGTATTTTGTGATCAATTGATTTTCTTTTTGTTTAAAAGGAACACCTTCTTCTTTAAATATCAACTGACAGTCGATTAAATCAAATAAATGACTTCCAAAATGCTCTACTAATTGATCTTTAAACTTTGAATTATTAATTGCTTCATACATTTTGGTATCAAGAATTGAATAATGTGGCATGTACTCATCTAGAAATTCTTGTTCTTTCTTATAAAATTCATTATTTGTGTTAATTGTATGTCGGATGAAAGCTAAATTTAGATTCGTGCTTAACGTTTTCTTATACTCATCCATTTCATACATTATTTTGATTTGTTCATCTGAAGATTTTGAATTGTTAAATCTTTCTATAAAATCTTCTACTATTGCCTTATCTTCTTCGTAATTAGGTCTTTCATATTTATAATCATTAAATTTCATCATATATACCTCTAGATTGATTTTATCATAATTTTAATTAATGTAAATGTTTTTATATTTCAAAATATTTACTATTATTTAAATATTTAGAATATATTAGAAAAACAACTTATTATATGTTATAATATCAGCATAAATTAAAATCATAAAAGCGGAGGTATTATGAAACTTAAAACATTATTAACAACTATGGCAGTTATTGCTATAACACTTACTTCTTGTGGCTCAAATGGATCAAATGATGCTACATCTAATGGACAAATGACTTCAAATGAGAAAGTTAGTTCAAATGAGGTTGTATCAAGCGAAACTTCAAACAAAGAAATGAATAGCGAAGTAAAGAGCATGACAGGAGAAGAGCTTGAAGCTTTGGAAAATGACAACAAAGAGAAAGACAAAGTTTTAGTTGTAGATGTAAGAGATGAGAATGAATACAAACAGGGACATATAAAGCATGCTATAAATGTTCCTTTAGATAAAATAAAAGAAGATCCAGAAGTATTATCTGATTACAAAGATTTTCCAGTAATTGTTTATTGCAACACAAGTAAAAAGAGCGGAGAAGCTGCTGATATACTTTCAAAAAATGGTTATAAAGATGTAACAGATGCACAAGGTGTAAAAGACTATGAATACAATAACCTTGTAAAATACACAAATATTACTGCTAAAGAGTTTTTAGATATGGATAAAGAAAATGCTACAATCGCAGATGCAAGACCTGAAGAAGACTATAACAATGGACATATAGAAAATGCAGTTAGTGTTCCATTTGATAAGGTAGATGAAAATATTGATAAGGTTCCTGAAGGAAAACCTGTTTTCACATATTGCTTTACAGGAAATAAGAGTAGCGAACTTGCTCAAGCATTAACTGATAAAGGATATGAAGTTTACAATGTCATTGAAGGAACTAAAGAATACGATTACGAATTAGTAAAATAATTTTTTAAGCTGCTCTACAAGGGTAGCTTATTTTTATAATAATATGAAAGATGCAATTATTTTATTTACAAGAGTTCCAATTACAGGAAAGACTAAGACAAGACTTATGCCTTATTTTAAAGATTATGAGGCAAAAAGAATTCATACAATACTATTAAAATCTATCTATAAGAATATGAAAGAAACCAAAAAAGATGTATTTATCTATATAAATCCATTTAATAAAGTAAATCTAATGGAAGATATATTAGGAAAAAATCAATACAAAGAGCAGATTGGAAAAACTCTTAATCAAAAGATGCAAAATGCGATATTTGATGTATTAGATCTAGGATATGACAGAGTAATTCTAATAGGTTCAGATATCATAGGAATGGATAAAAAATATATCAATAATGCATTTAATATTCTAGATGAAAAAGACATAGTGATAGGACCAACAGAAGATGGTGGTTATTCATTAATTGGAATGAAAGATAAAATCAAAAGTCCATTTGATGAAGAAAAATCAAGTCATAGAAAGGTTTTGGATAATTTAATAGAAAGAATAGAAAAAGAGAATCTAAGCTATTTTTTATTAGAGGCTTTATATGATATAGATGACTCTAATGATTTTAATAGATTTGTCTTAAACAAAGGCAAAGATATAGATTATTTTGAAAGAAAAATAACAGAAGAATATGGGATTTAAGAAAAGTAATAACAAAAATAGAATTATGCTTCTTGTATTTATCTGTTATAATTTTATAATTAAGAAGATTTACAATGAAAAAATTAGAAAAAAACAAGTTAATTAAGATTATCCTTGTAGTTTTACTATGTATTCTAACTCTTTTGATTTTTAAATATCTACCTTATGATAAAATTAATGAGTGGATAGAAAAGGGCGGAGTTTTCGCTCCTTTGATATATATTTTGCTTTTTGCAATCTTACCGATATTCTTTTTCCCGGTTCCAGTATTGGCACTTGCTGGGGGAATAGCTTTCGGATTGATAAAAGGGAGCATATACACACTAATAGGAGCTGCGATTAATTGCATGGCTATGTTTTTGATTGCAAGATATGTTGGAAAAGAAGAGATAGATAAATTAGTAGATAGAAAACTAAGCGATAATATGAAAAAAAGAATATATGGAAATGATAAGAGCATAGCGTTTTTTATATTTATATTAAGGCTTATTCCAATCGTGCCATATAATGTAATAAACTACATGTCAGGACTTTCTAATGTTAGCTTAAAAAATTATGCTATTGCATCTATCTTGGGAATAATTCCAGGAACTATTGTATTTTTGAATATGGGAGACAAATCGTCTAATATATCTTCTAATGACTTTATAATATCAGTTGTATTATTGGTACTTTTAATTGTATTTTCAAATCTGTTGGCAAGATATTTGAAGAAAAAGGGAAAGATATGATTTCTATTATAGTACCTATCTATAATGACAAGAAAGCCTTTGAAAAATTCATTTCGCAAATAAATAAGCTACAAGGTGATTATGAGCTTATATTTGTAATAACTAATAAAGATTTGTACCTTATTGATGAGTATAAAGATTATAGATTCTATGTTTCAAAAAAAGGAAGAAGTCTTCAAATGAATCTTGGAGCAAAAAAGGCAAAAGGAGATATATTTCTTTTTTTACATGCAGATAGCATATATGAAGATAATATATTAGAAGAAATCGAAAAAAGTATAAAAAAATCTCCTGCAGGTTGTCTTAAGCTTTATTTTGATAATGATAGATTTATGATGAGAATTGGAGCTTTGCTTTCAAGACTTAGAGTTAAATTTAGAAATATAGCATTTGGAGATCAAGGGATTTTTGTGACAAGAAAATTATTCTATGATATAGGTGGATTTGAAGAAATTCCAATTATGGAAGATTATAGATTCTCTTTGGATATAAATAAAAAAGGTATAAAAATACTACAGTGTAATTCAAAAATCATAACAAGATCTGTAAGATTTGAAAAGGGCGGAATGTTAAAGACAGGATATAATATGAAAAAGCTTCAGAAAATGTATCGAAAAGGAGTAGATCCTTTTGAAATTGCAAAGTTATATGAGGATATAAGATGAATTATTTAGATTATGTAAACGAAAAATGTATTGAATGTAATAGATGCACGAAAACTTGCGATTTTCTTACAAAATATCATATTAATTTGAAAGATTACACGAAAAGAGAAGATCTCAAATACTCTTGCTTTCTATGTGATAGTTGCAAAATGGTATGTCCTGTAGATCTTTCTGGAAAAGAAGTTTCAACTAATCTTAGAAAGGGAGAAGATAAGGGATTTAGCCTTTTGAAATTTGAAAAATCTCCATACATTTTTAGAAATAATTCAAAAAAGAAATCAGAAATTTTGTTATTTCTAGGTTGCTCATTTCCTAGAGTTTATCCCAAGACAAGTAAGAAATTAATTGATTTATTAGAAAAGCATAATATAGATTTCTCGATAGATTGCTGTGGAAAGCCAATTTATGAGACAGGAGATACACAAAAAATAGAAAGTCACAGACAAAGACTTAGTAAGATTTTTGCACAAAAAAATACAAAGACAATTGTAACAGCATGTATGAACTGTTATTATTTCTTCAAAGACGAGTATGATATAGAGGTAATATCAATCTATAAGCTTCTAAGAGATCTTGGAATAGGTAAAAGATCGAAAGATTGTATAAATGTATTTATACCATGCCCTGACAAAAAGTCAGAATCTGTATTAGATGAGATAAAATATTTTTATCCAAATCTAAAAACTCCATTTAAAGATATCCAATGTTGTGGACTTGGAGGACTTGCTATTTCAAAAGAAGCTGATATAGCAAATGGATTTATAGAAAAGCTTAGTGATAAGAAAATGCCAGTTACGACATACTGTGCAAGTTGCTCTTTGAGGTTTAAGAAAAATAACATAGATCTTAATGGTCATCTTTTAACTAAAATACTAGGTACAAATGAAGAAGAAAACACAGGATATTTTAAGGGAAATATGTCTATTAGAAATTATAGGAGGACAAGATGAGTGTAGAAGAATACAAAAACATAATGAAAAAGAAAGGTTGTAGTTGTGCACAGATAGTTTTTTCATATTTTGCGAAAGATTTTGGAATAGAAGAGGACAAAGCTCTTAGAATTTCAAAAGCATTTGGCGGCGGAATGATGAAAGAAGATAAGTGCGGATGTGTTACTGCAGCTTATATGGCACTTGGACTATTCTATGATGACAAAGTAGAATTAAAAGAGAAACTAAGAGAATTTGACAAAAGATTTCTTGAAATTGCAAATAGTGATGTATGCTTTGATATAAAGAATTCAAATAATATAGATTGTGGAGATTTGATAGTAGATACTATAAATATAATAAAAGATATAACCAAAGGAGAATAAAATGACTGAATATTTTAAAAGAGAAGATTTAGATGATTTTAATAATGGAAAGCTTGGAGATTATTCAAAAGAATTATGGGATAAATTTCTAGAATATTATGGATCAGTTTTTGAAGAAGGAAAGCTATCTACAAGAGAGAAGAATCTAATAGCTCTTGCAGTAGCTCATGCTGTTAAATGTCCATATTGCATAGATGCTTATACAAATGCTTCACTAGAAAGTGGTTATACAAAAGAACAAATGATGGAAGCAGTTCATGTTGCAAGTGCCATTACAGGAGGAGCGGTTCTAGCCCATGGAGTGCAAATGAAAAACATCGCAGATGAGTTGGAATTTTAATGATAGGTAAAAAAACAAATATAACACCATTTAAAGAAAAAGCAAAAGATATAGCATCAAGAGCAAATCCTTCCACAATGCAAGTTAATATAACAAGAAAGTGCAATTTAGCCTGTAAGCACTGTCATCTTTCTTGCTCCCTTTCTAGGAAAGAAGATATGGATTTTGATACAGCTAATCTAGTTATAGAGGCTTTTAAGAGTAACGGATTTAAAGTATTAGATATTACAGGAGGAGCTCCAGAGATGAGCGATGTCTTTAAATATCTAATCGAAAATCTAAGAGATTATGCAAAAAACATAATAGTAAGAACAAATCTTTCAATATATCTAGAAGATGGATATGATTTGAATTTTCTAAAAGAAAATAATATCGAAGTATTCGCATCACTTCCATTTTACGAAAAATCCAAAGCAGATAAAGTAAGAGGAGATGGAAATTACGACAAAAGCATTATAATCTTAAAAAGATTAAATGAAATGGGTTATGGATATGATCCAAATTTGAGATTAAATTTGGTCTATAATCCAGCAGGAGCAATTCTACCTGGAAATCAAAAAGACCTTGAAAACTTATTTAAAGAAAGACTTAAAGAAGATCAAGGTGTAGTTTTTAATAATCTGTATTCAGTTACTAATATGCCAATAGGAAGGCTTAAAGATTGGCTTATTAGAACACATAACTATGATAGATACATGAAAAAACTTGAAGGAGCATTTAATTATGAGAATCTAAAATCTCTTATGTGCCTTGATCAGATATCTGTTGATTACAATGGAGATATCTATGATTGTGACTTTAATTTAAGTATTGGACTTAAGGCTAAAGATAATCTAAATATAAAAGATATCACTCCTAACTTTGATTTTAAAAGAATTATAAGTTCATCAAATCATTGTTACGGATGTACGGCTGGATTTGGCTCTTCCTGAGCAGGATGTCTAAGCTAAGTTTAGCTTATAGTAGCTATTAGTATACTAATAGCTATTTTTTGTGATGATTTTTGATATTTTAGGTTAAAAATGTATCATTATTAATGAAAGATTATACTAATTTACGATAATAAAAGAAAGGACAATTATGCATTATACAGGACAAGTTTATAGACCACCATTGGAAGCTATAACTCCATTATTGGAAGTAACCTATGGATGTAGTCATAATAAATGTGCTTTTTGCACAATGTATCATCAAACAAAATTTGGAATATCTCCAATTAAAGATATAGAAGATGATATTATAGAAATATCAACTAGATACAAAAGGCCAATCGAAAGGATTTATTTACTAAATGGAGATCCTTTTGTTCTATCAACCAACAAACTATTAGAAATTGCAGATTTGATCCATAAATATATACCAGAAGTTAAGACTATAACATGCTATGCAAGTTTCTACAATCTTAAAAATAAGACCAAAGAAGAATTAAAAAAACTAAGAGAAGTAGGATATAATGAGTTGTGGTTTGGTGTTGAGACAGGATTTGAAGAAGTTTTAGAATGGCTTAATAAAAACGCAAACTTAAATGATTACTACGATGGACTTGATAAGATGAAATATGCAAATATTGATTATCATGCTATAGTTATGCAAGGAATTGCAGGTAAGGGCAAATCAATTGAAAATGCAAAAGCTACAGCAAAAGTTATAAATTACTATCCACCTAAAGGAGTCTATATCATGAGTACAGATGTCCAAAAAGGCTCTAAATTATATGATATGCGAGAAAGTGGAGAATTTATAGAGACAACTAATAGAGAAAATATCAAAGAACAAATAGAACTACTCAAAAGACTTGATGTGCCAGGTGATGTATTGTATTCATCAGTACACATGGTCAATCTAGTAAATGTTACAAGTCATCTTAGAAATAAAGAAAGAATGATAAAAGAACTAGAAGAAGCTTTAGAAGAGATTGACGATGACATATTAGATAGAACAAATATGGGAGTTGCAAGATAAATTAAGGAAAAGACGGGTTAGGCCCGTCTTTTTAATTTATACACAAAACATATACCAAATGCACACGAAATGCACACATAGGATTTAATATTTAATCATAGGGAGGATATTATGATTAGATTAAAAAACCTACAAGTAAAATACAAAGACAAATTGGCACTAGATATAAAAGATGAGATAACTTTTGAAAACTCAGAAAAAATCGGAATAATCGGTTCAAATGGAGCAGGTAAGTCCACACTTATAAAAGCAATACTTGGAATAGTCGATTATGAAGGTTATGTATATAATGATATTGCCAAAGAAGAGATTGCAGTACACATGCAATTTAATAATTATGCTTGGAATGTAAAGATAAGAGATATAATTCAAATGATAGTTGGAAAAAGAATCGAAGATGATAGTATTCTAATGGATTTGATTGAGTTTTTTGATTTCAAAAAACTATTAGACAAAAATTACAAAGAGCTTTCAGGTGGAGAAAAACAAAAACTTACCTTGATACTTGTAATGTGGCAAAATTCTCCTATAACTATTTTCGATGAAGTTACAACAGGTCTTGACTTTGTAACACGCCAATTGCTTATGGAAAAAATCGTAGAATACTACAAAGATAAGCCCACTACGGTTTTGATAGTAAGTCATTATTATGAAGAACTTGAAAATATATGTGATAAATTATTATATCTTCATAATGGAAAGGTCCTATTCTATGGGAAAAAGAGAGAAATATTTAATAAATACTGCACAAAATCTGTGATTTTAACTGAAGAAAATGAAACAACAAATTCTTTAATAGATAAAGATATAAGACTTAAAGCAATGGATAATAAGATTGCAGCAGGATTTGATGATATCGATAAAGAAAAGATTCTTATAAATAAATTAGTAGATAACAACGAGACTTTCGAAAGGCTTAATGAATCTATTGAACTTAGTGTTTTAAATGCATTGGATAAGGAAGGACTTAAATAATGAATAAATATATTTTAAAATATGAGGCAAAACAATTTATGAAAAACTACGCTGGAATATTTTTTGGGATGATATTTCCTATACTAATTGGAAGTCTTGTAATTATTGGAGTAACTTCTAATATTCCAGAAAGTGCAATTAATGAAGTTAAAAAGAGCATTCTTCTTACAATTAATACCATAGGACCTCTTTCTATATTTTTGATAGGATTTTCATCAATTTTTGCAAAGGACTTAGAAGAGGGAGTATATGATAGATTGGAACTTTTCTCAATTAGCCACTTACAAATGGCAAAATATAAATTTATAGTTTATTATATTTTCTATATGATTTCTAATGTTTTGTATTTTGCTATTATGGTAAATGCTTTTGATATAGATATAAGCTTTGTATCAATTGCAAAGCATACAGGTTATGTGAGTTTAATAGTTATATCGCTATTTTTCATAGCTTATGCATTGTGCTTATTTACCAAGAAATTTTCTGTAGCATATTATGTATCTATGATTTTATACTTTGCTTTAATGATATTAGGCGGAATGATGGGAATAGCTGTAGAAGATTTGCCAAGTGGGTTAAAAAATATAGCCAAGTTACTTCCTACAAGTCATTTCTCTTCTGTAGATTATATAAAAGAAGTAGGAGCAAATGGAGGATTAAACTATTCGTTTTTGCAAAGCATAATAGTCTTTATAATATTATCTATTATATTATTTGAATTAGCTCTTTATAAAAATAGACGCAAAACCAACCAATAATATATAATATAGATGGTGATAATATGAAAAAGGTGCTATTTTTAGAAGATGAAAAAGAAATAAGAGAGATTTTAACTGAATACATGAAAATGGCAGGTTTTGATGTAATAGAGATATCTAATGGAGATAAGGCAATAGAAATATTAAAAGAAGAAAGATTTGATGCTGTTATATTGGACATAATGGTTGAAGGGAAAAGTGGCCTAGAAGTTTTGAAATTTATAAGAGATAACAAGTCAATTAGCAATACAAATGCACTTATGCTTACAGCTCTTGATGATTTGAACACTCAGATAAATGCATTTGATTTGTACTGTGATGATTATATCGTAAAGCCTGTCCAGCCTATACTTTTGATAAAGAAACTTGAGATGATTATGGAAAGAAGAAGTCCCAAACTTGATATAAATGAGTCTGGGCTTTTTCTGGATACTGATGGTTTTAGGGTTTTGTATGATGGAAAGGATTTGAAATTAACTGTAACAGAGTTTCAAATTCTATCACTTTTTATGAATAATCCAACTAAGGTTTTCACAAGAGAAAACATAATAAATTCTCTTTATAATACAGATTTTTATGGAAGTAGTAGAACTATAGATTCACATATCAAAAATTTAAGAAAGAAACTTCCCAAAGATTTTATAAAGACGGTGATAGGGGCAGGTTATAAATTCAATGAAAAAGCATAAATTAAATATATCCGAGAAGAATTTCTTGCATAATATACTACTTACAACCCTAATTTGCGGAATAATATTTTCTTATATGGCATTTTATATGCCAAATGTATATCTTGAAAAGAAAATCGAAAAGGCAGAAAATGATGCTGTTGAAGTTCACAAATCCTTTGTAAAAAACAAGAATTATACAAATCTTGATTCACTTGCAAGGCAAGGGATGTATTCATATTTTGTAGAAAATAACACAAATAAAATAGTTTTTTCAAGTATGCATTTACAAGCAAATGTAACTGCAAAAAGCGACAATTTAAAAAAATTCTTAGATTATATGCAAAACGATAGCTTCAAAGAATTTGACGAAGATGAATTTATTAGTTACTTAAAACCAATTGGAAAAGAATTAGAAAAAGAGTTCTATAAATTTATAGATATAGAAAGCATAGATAAGATTAAGACCAAAGAAGATAACCAGACTATTGTAAAACAGCTAGATGGGTTAATGTTTTTAAAAATGGAGTCAAGAACTAAAGACTCAGTTGCTACAAATATTGTTATAGTTTCTAAGGAAGATGATGGAGTATATGTATCGATTTATCCATATATTTTAAATAGCATTAATGATATTAAGTCAACTGTTATATCAGCATTTCCTTTGATATTTCTATTGATTGTTCTGATTGTGTTCTGGTTAAATAGAATCTATTCAAAATCCATAACAGAACCTATTATAAAAATGAGCAATTTTACTAAAAGATCTAAGAACGAAAAAGATGCAAAGTATGACTTAGAAATCAACACAAATGATGAAATTGAAGAATTATCAAATGATATAAAAGCTTTATATGAGAGCTTGACCAAAAGTTACAAGGATTTAGAAAGAAATTCAAAGAAAAGAGAGATTTTTGTAAAGGCAACATCTCATGAGCTAAAGACACCTTTGCAAACGGCGATTTTACTAAATGATAGCATGATTAATAAATTTGGCAAATACAGTGATACAGATAAGTATCTGCCAGAGCTTAGAGAAAAATTATATAAGATTCAAGTTTTGATAGATGATTTGCTTTTTATGAATAAAATCGATGAATCTCCAATATTTGAAGACATAGATTTGGCCTTGGTTATGAAAGAATCAATTGAAAATCATTCTAATATGATTTTGGAAAAAAACTTAGATGTAAAGGTAGAAGGAACAAAAATTGATTATACAGACTATGACCATTTTAGAATAATATTTGATAATTTAATAAAAAATGCAATAGAAAATACAGACTACAATGGAAATATAATCTGTGAATTTAAAGAGGATATAGTTATTAAAAACTATCCTACCTATATTGATGAAAAGACACTAGAAAATATCACAGAGCCATTTGTATCATCTAAGAAAAAAAGTTCAAGTGGTATTGGATTATATATTGCCAAAAATCTTCTTATGGATATGAAATATGATCTTAAAATAGACTACAAAGAAAATACATTTATAGTAAAAATCATTAAATTATAAAACCAGATACTAGTATCTGGTCAGAACGTAGACAAACCCAGCTTTTTGCTGGGTTTGTTTCTACTATCTAATCT
>JAUMZM010000014.1 GCA_030528125.1 Tissierellia bacterium | reverse complement strand
ATTAAAAAGCAGGTAGGTTTTGTATTTTCTACCTGCTTTGTCTACAGTCTGAGAGAGCATATGCTCTCTTTTTTTACAAAATTATCTAAATAAATCAATAATAAGACTTATTACAAATCCAATACCCAAAAGAAATAATCCACCAAGTGCAATAGCTAAAATCACAAAAATCACAATACCAACACCTGCAAATGTAATTCCCAAAATACCGAGAAGCAATGTAGCAATAAATTTTATAACATGCCAAATGAATATTGCAAGATATTTAATTACAAAAAATCCAACAACGACTAGTAATGCCATTAACAATATATGTAGTAATTTTCTCATAATGCTCTCCTTATGCGTGATTTAATATTATTATTAAATTATTTGAAAATTTGCCGTTCATATTTAACAAATAATGATTTTAACTTACAAATATTATACTCCTTTTTAAAGATTATTAAATAGAAAGATTTTAAAATCCAAAATAATACAGTTATTTCCAAATGAGTTTCATTGACAAAAACTTATAAGAGAATATAATAATTATAGAACAGTTGAACACAATTAATTATAAATAGTGAATTGTAAAGGAGAAATTATGAATATTTATGATTACAAAGTAGAAAAACAAGACGGAAGTTTCCTTGATTTATCAGACAACAAGGGAAAGGTAATGCTTATAGTAAACACAGCAACAAGATGTGGATTTACACCACAATACGAACAACTTGAAGCACTCTATGATGAATTTAACAAAGATGGATTTGAAATTATAGATATTCCAAGCAATCAATTCAAAGAACAAGCACCAGAATCAGACGAAGAAATCACAAAATTCTGCCAACTAAACTACAATGTAAAATTCCCACAAATGAAAAAATCCGACGTAAACGGACCAAATGAGCTTGATTTGTACAAATACTTGAAATCAAGACAAGGATTTGGAGGATTTGAAGGAGTAAAGGCTGAATTTATGGACAATTTCTTATCAGAAATAGATCCAAACTACAGAAGCAATGACGATATCAAATGGAATTTTACAAAATTCTTAATCGATAGAGAGGGAAATGTAGTAGAAAGATTTGAGCCAACAGAAGATATGGCCAAAGTTAAAGAGGAAATTGAAAAATTAATCTAATGAGTTTTGATCTAAAACTTGAAAACCAACTTTGCTTTCCAGTATACGCTCTATCAAGACAGATTATAAAAAAATACAGACCATTTCTAAAAGAAATCGACCTAACTTATACCCAATATATAACAATGCTTGTTATGTGGGAAAAAGAAAAGATAACTTCAAGAGAAATTGGCAAATTACTCTACCTTGACTCAGGCACTCTTACAGATGTCTTAAGAAAGCTTGAAGATAAGAATCTAATAGAAAGAAAGAGAAATAGCAAAGATAACAGAAATCTTGATATATCAATCACACAAAAGGGTAGGGATCTAGAGCAAAAAGCCAAAGATATTCCCAAAAAACTTTTCTGTGAATTGGGACTTAAAGAAAGCGAAGCAATAGAGTTAAGAGAACTTTTGAAAAAGTCTTTAAACCTTATTACAAAATAATAAAATCCTTCTGGTTATATAACCGGAAGGTTTTTTGATGTAAAATTATAAAATTAAAAAAATTATAGTCAATAATTTGCAATTTTAAATAATAAAAGTTAAGTCTAAAGTATATAATAAAAACACTTAGAGGAGATTATGTCAGAGAAAAAAAGTAATGTAAATTTTATCACAACTGGAAATATTACTAAAGTCATCTTTACCCTTAGCATTCCACTTATGATAAGTAACCTTATTAAGACATTATATGGAATAACTGACGGTATATATGTAGCACAACTTAGCTCAGAAGATTATGCAGCGACATCTTTTACTTGGCCAGTCCTTTATTTATTTATCGCAATAGGACTTGGAGTAAATGTTGCAGCCACATCACTTATGAGTCAAAGACTTGGAGCAAATAGAATCAAAGATTGTGCAATATATGCAAGACATACCGTAATACTTACTACAATACTTGGAGTAGTATTTAGCATATTGGGTTATTTTATAGCACCATTTGTCGTAAGGTGGATGGGGGCAACTGGAAGCTTTGCAGAAAAGTCAACCATATTTCTTGCCGTAAATTCAATAGGGCTTGTATTTGATATGATGTTTTTCGGTTATCAAGCGATACTAAATTCGCAAGGTAGGACGAAATCTACAACCATAATATCAACCATATCATCAATAATTAATGTAGTCATAGATCCTTTCTTTATATTTGAAAGCGTACTAGGACTTCCAGGACTTAACCTAGGGATAAAGGGAGCTGCCGTTGCAACAGTTATATCCAAGATATTTCTTGTAGTTCTTGCAATTAGAGTAGTAAGGAAAGAATCAGAGATAGAAGTAGATCTTAGAGATTTCAAGCTTAATATGAGAGTAATGAGAAATATATTTTCGATAGCAATACCAGCTTCCCTTGGAACAAGCGGAGAAGCTATAGGATTTACAGTTCTAAATGGATTCATCCAATCCTATGGAACAACAACACTTGCAGCATTTTCCATGGGCAATAGACTATCAGATGTATTTAACCAAGCATCAATGGGAGTAGGAATGGCACTTACCTCCATAGTTGGACAGAATATAGGAGCAGATAAAAAACAAAGAGCAGATCAAATATTTAAAAGAGCAAATATAATAATAACCTTCTTCTCGATAATTACAGCATTTATAATACTTACATTTAAAGACCAGCTATTATCAATATTTATAACAGATAGAAGTGAAGTAGAATTATGGTCACAAGCTAGCGAATATATGTATTTTTCAGCGGTTATAACATTTTTTATGGGATATTTCTCAGCAATAAATGGATACTTCCAAGGAAAAGGGCAGACGAAATTCACGATGGTATTATCCCTTGCAAGATTGTGGGGAATAAGACTTCCTTTGATAATGATACTAAAGGCATTTACAGACCTTGGATCAACAGGAATCTGGATATCAATGCTAGTATCCAATGCACTTACAGTAATATTTGGATTTATAATGTATGTAAAACAAAAAGACTAATAAATTTATAATTAATTACAAAATCTTTTAATCTTATTTGGATTAAAAGATTTTTTTTAGGGTATATATTAAGAGAAAGTGAATGGGAGGCTTAATATGAATAAAAATAAAGTTGTATTAGCAGGCGGAGGAGTACTAGGAGCACAAATTGCATTCCAAACAGCATTTGTCGGAAAAGATGTTACAATTTGGATGAGAAGTGAAGGCTCAATTGGAAGAGCAAAGCCAAGAATAGAAAACCTATACCATATCTATTTAAAAGAAATAGAGAACCTAGACAGATTAAAAGGAACAGAAAGCCTAAACTATCCTAGAGGATTTGTAGATAACACAAAAGATTTGACACAAGAAGATATAGAACAATTAAAAGAAAGAGTAGAAAGAGCTTACAAGTCAATACAATACGAGCTTGATATGGCAAAGGCAGTAGAAGATGCCTATATAGTAATAGAAGCTGTAGCAGAAAATGTTGAGCAAAAGAAAGAATTCTACAAGAAATTATCAGATGTTGTAGAAGATGATACAATAATACTTTCTAATTCATCAACATTCTTGCCATCATACTTTGTAGGAGATATCAAAAAACCAGAAAGATTCTTAAATCTACATTTTGCAAATAATATTTGGAGACTTAACACAGGCGAAATCATGAGACATGATAAGACCAGTGATGATGCCTTCAATAAGACAGTTGAATTTACAAAAGAAATAAGAATGGAACCATTGATACTTAACAAAGAACAACCAGGATATCTATTAAATTCATTATTAATACCATTACTCGATGCAGGAATGAAGCTATGGGCAAATGATGTAGCAAGCTTTGAAGATATAGATAAAGCTTGGACCTATGGAACAGGCGCACCAGCTGGACCATTTAGAATACTAGATGATGTAGGATTAAGAACAGCTTATAATATAAATATGAACAATCCAAAATCAAAAGATCCAGACTCAATCGAGGCAAAACTTGTAGAAAAATTAAAGAAATTAATAGACGAAGGAAAACTTGGCAAGGAATCAGGCGAAGGATTCTATAAGTATAAATAATTAAAATATAAAATGCCTTTCTAAGTTAGAAACTTAGGGGGGCTTCTTTTATAACGAAATTTTGGCAAAGATATTATTTTCAGATAAAAATATAATCATGCTAGATAAAATCTTATCTCGTCTAGATTATGAAAATTCAAAAAATATCGAAAATCTAATATTAGAATTAAAAATAAGATGGTCTTTTATATAGCTTATAACAGTAATGATATATGAAGATATATATTATAGAAAAATCGTATTAAAATAATAAGAAAGTGAGAGGTAACTCTAACTTTTTTTGTGTAAAAAGACATAAAATCAAGCACTTATTATCAATATAAACACTTATTATCTAAAAGTGTAAAAAATTTGACAACCTGTATTATCTGTATTACAATATGTAATACAGAAAGGAGAAAGTATGGTAATAGAAATTGACCTTAATTCAAAAACTCCAATCTATAAGCAAATTGCAGATAAGATTATAGAACTTATTGCAAAAGGTAAGCTTAACACAAATGACAGGTTGCCATCTGTAAGAAATATTGCTGATATTTGTGGAATAAATCCCATGACTGCAAATAAAGCTTATAAGATTTTGGAAGAAAGTGGATATATAACAATCAATAAGAGAAGCGGTGCTGTAGTAAAAGACAAAGATAAAGTTACTGATAAAGAGATAAATAACTTGAAACTTTCTCTTTTAGAACTATATGCTTCTGGAATGAGTGTAGAAGAGATTAAAAAGACGGTTGATGATTACCTGGAGGGCTTATGTTATACAAATTGATATTTATAGCTATAATTTTATTTGTAAATACTTTAACTTATGCTATGCAAATGAAAGCTTATAGCTTAGAAAATGGAATAATTCTTTATACAAATATTCCTTATTATCTTGAAGATGACAAGAGGATATTAAAAATTGTAGCAAATGGAAAGAAGAAGACTAGGATATTTTTTATAATAGAAACTATTCTTATGATAATTCTTGCGATATTTTATGATTCAATAAGTGCGATGATTCTAGATACATTGATTGTAATGTTGTTATATCCATTTATTTTTCAAAAAGATATCGATGAAATGAGAAAATTTAAAATGGATAATGTAAAAAATAAAAAGAGAACTAAGCTAATCGATTTTGATTTAATCGAAGAAAAGGATAGATTTGTAGTTAAGAAAAGTTACTATCTAATAGCAATAGCTATATACATAATATCTATTGCAATTGGAGTTTTTTCCAATAATGACTATCCTAAACTTATGTGGATTTTTCTAGGATTATTGTTGATGTTATCAGATCTGTTCGTGGATAAAATTCTTATGAAAGGTGCAATTGTAACATATACTGATGATTCTAAGAAAAACATTCTTTTAAATGAGAAAATTGCAAAAAAACAGGCTAGAGTTTTGTATGGGAAAATCCTGATTGATTCGATACTTTTCTTGTTATTGGTTGTTACAAATATATTCTATCTTTTTTCTATAATGGGCTTTGTAATCTATATTCTAGGTATAATTTTTGTAATAAGCTTTACCTATTATAAGTATTACAAGCTTAGAAATTCTCCAATACTAGATAATATTGATAGAACGAATTTGGATAATGATGTAGAATACTACAACGCATGGGGATATGATAATCCAGATGATAATAGATTGGTTGTAAAAAGATACTATGGAGTTGGAAGTGATATCAATATCGGAAGAACTTCTGGAAAGATCTATTATGGAGTAACTATAATTATCCTTGTGGTTTTGATGATATTTACAAGTTATATAGCAAAAACTCCTATGAAATATGACTACAACTTAGAAAATGGTGCTATCACTATAAGATCTAATCAATTCTACAAAGATACTGTTGATGTAGATGACATAAATGAAGTAAATCTACTAGATAAATTCCCCGAAGGAAAAGTTATAAGAACTGGCGGAAATGAATTTGAAAAGACTTCAACTGGTAATTACTCGATTCAAAATTATGGCAAAGTAAGATTATATATCTACAAGGATACGGATAAGGTAATTGAGCTAAAGACAAATGGAAAGACGATTTTATTTAATGACAATAGCAATGAGAAGACGAAATTACTATATGATAAAGTTTATCAATTTGTAAACGAAAATAATTAACTTTATGTGATACAAGAATCAGCCTTGGGGCTGATTTTTTGTGGGTATAAATAAAGCAAATAAAAAGTTAGAAATTAAAAAATTTTACAAGAAATAAGTAAATTTCGACATTTGCAACCAGTAGTTGACAATATTCAAGGTCTAGTTTATAGAGTGCAACCGATGATTTTGGTAGAATGATGTTACAAAAGATATAATAATCTTATAGGAGGAAATATGATTTTAGCGGATAAGATTGTCGAATTGCGTAAAAAGAACAATTGGTCACAAGAAGAGCTGGCAGGAAAGATTAATGTAAGTAGACAGGCTATTTCTAAATGGGAAAGTGCACAGAGCACGCCGGATCTTGATCGTATTATTAAAATGAGCGAGATATTTGGAGTAAGCACAGATTATCTTTTAAAAGATGATATCGAAATGGACTCAGCCGATATTCATACTGAGGGAGAAGGCATTTCACTTAGAAGATTATCTATGGAAGAGGCTAATAATTTTATTGATATTGAAAAAAGATCATCCAAACCTGTAGCTTTTGGAGTATTGCTTTGCGTAGTAGCAGTGATTCCACTCATTCTTGCTGAGGATTGGACTGGGTTTTATTACAAAGATGCCATTACAACTATAATATCGATAGTAATGGTAGCAAGTGCTGTTGCAATATTTATATTAGATGGACTTAAGCTTAAAGAATACGAATGGATTGAGAAAGAGCCGTTTGAGACGGCTTATGGAGTTGATGGAATGGTAAAAGAAAAGATCAAAAACTTCATGCCTCAGTTTACTTTTAATATAGTAATAGGGGTTGTTCTTTGTATTCTTTCGATATCGATGTTTGTGGCATCGGATTTCTTGCCAAAGGTTATGAATATAACAGAAAATGGAGTTATCTCTATTGGATTTTTTATGATTGCTGTTGCTGTGTACATGATGGTAAAGGTTGGAATAATAAAATCTTCTTACAATAAGATACTTCAACAAGGAGAATTTACCATAGAAGCGAAAGAAAATATCGATAGAAACAATTCATTTATGACGATATATTGGCTTATTGTTATAGCGATATTCTTATTCTATAGTTTATATACTAATGATTGGGGAAGAAGCTGGGTTATATGGCCTGTTGCAGGAGTTATCTCTGCAGTGTTACATATTTTTTTGAGTTCGTTTCATAAAAGTAAATAAATTAAACAGGCTACTTTCATTCTGATATTAGATAGAAAGTTAGCCTTTATTTTATTATTTGTAGAGTTCATCGATTTTGTCTACGAATTTCTTTGCGATATTTTGTGGTCTTGTTATTGCTCCACCTACTACAACTGAGTATACGCCAAGTTCTAGGACTCTTTTTGCTTTATCTGGGGAGTCGATATTGCCCTCTGCTATTATTGGATGATGTGTTTTTTCCAATAATTCTCTTATTATTTGAAAGTCATTTTCTTCGATCTTTAGACCTTCGCTTTCTTTTGTATAGCCGACCATTGTTGTTCCAATAAAGTCAAATCCAAGCTCATCTGCATGAAGTGCTTCTTGTATTGTAGAACAATCTGCCATAAGCTTTATATCAGGGTATTTTTTTCTTATATCATCGTAGAATTCTTTTAGATTATTGTGATTGGGTCTTTTTCTGTCGGTGGCATCTGTTGCTATGACATCTACTCCTTCTTCTACCAATTTGTCTATTTCATCCATTGTTGGAGTGATGTAGATTTTAGAATTATCGTAGTCTTTTTTTATGATACCTATTATTGGAAGATCTACGTTTTTCTTGATTTCTTTGATATCTTCTATCGTATTTGCACGAATTCCACAAGCTCCTGCCGTCTTTGCTGCAAGTGCCATTCTTCCCATTATAAATGATGAATGTAGTGGTTCATCGGGTAGGGCTTGGCAGGAGACTATTAGTTTTCCTTTTGCATCTTCTATACTTGTCATTGTTCACCTCTTGTCTTTTTCAATAAGTCTTTAGTTGTCTTTTTAAAAATATTTGCTGTTTCTGATTTCTTTTCAAGAATTTTCATATAGAGTATATCTGTTAGGATAAGTCCTGGAAATTGGGGAGAGATTATATTGCTAAAATCCAGGTTCTTTTTAAGTGCCATCAGAAGAACTTGGTCGAATTCTTTGTTAAATTCTTCTAAGTCAACAGATGTCATTATTACTGTGTAGGCTTTCTTTTTCTTTGCTCTAATTAGTGCATCTATTACTTCTGTGGTCTTTCCGCTATAACTTATCCCTATTACTATTGAATCGCTTGTAACTCTTGCATGATTTAATATAAGATAGTGTGAATCTTTTATACATTCTGCATCAAGTCCCATTCTTGAGATTCTTTCTACAAATTCTTGTCCTAATAATCCGCTACTTCCCATTCCATATACAAAGATTCTCTTTTTTCTAAGTATTGCATTTACTACTTTATTGAGCTTTCTATCGTCAAATAGATAATAGCTTTTGGATAGTATTTCTTGATATGTGTCAAATACTGTGTATCTGAAGCCTTTGATATCATTAAATGCTTTTTCTTTTGAGTTTTTGAACTGATAAGAAAATTCTCTGTATCCAGAAAAGCCAAGTTTCTTTGCAAATCTTGTAAGTGCTGATTCTGATACAAATAGCCTTTGGGATACGGCTTTTGAGGATATGTCTTCATCTGCTGTAAGATTCATAAAGTAATCAGATATTGTCTTTTCTATTTCTGTAAATTCATCTATTTTTGATTCTATAAGTGTAAGAATTGATTCATATTTATTAGTCATTGTTATATGCTTTTTCAAATATGCTATAAGCTCCAAAACATCCTGATTTGTTACCAAGCTTAGTATTTAAGATCTTGGTGCTATCATAGATATTTTGTGGTACGAGCTTTTTGGTCTTTTCTCTTATTGGATTAAGAAGTTTATCTTTTTGATTAGATATTCCTCCACCTATGAGGATGGCTTTTGGAGATAGAATTAGCATCAATGTTGCGATTAATTTTGAAAGATTATCTGTTAGGATATCTACAAGATATATGGCTTCTTTCTCGCCTTTATCAAATGCTTCAAATAATTTCTTTCCATCGGTGTAATTTTTCTTAGGGAATTTCTCTTTAGAAAGATTTAGAATTGCAGTTGTTGAGGCTTTCTTTTCGATTATGCTATCTTCAAAAGGAATATATCCTATCTCTCCTGCATTCTTGCTTGCTCCTCTGTATATCTTTCCATCATTTATAAATGATCCTCCAATTCCTGTACCTACTGTCAAAGTAAATATTGAATCGAAGTCTTTGCCTGCTCCATAATTTGCCTCTCCCATAGCAGCACTTTTTACATCATTTTCTACTATTGAATCTAGGTTGAATTCTTCCTTTATTAGTTTTCTCCAATCAAATCCTATGTAGTTTTTGATGTTTTCGTTGGCATAGCTTATTATTCCTGTATCGCTATCTACCATTCCTGCTGTGGATATTGCAATTCCATCAAAAAAATTATCTTCTAATAATTTTCTTATAAGTTGGAATATATCTTCTTTTAGATATATAGCACCTTCTTTTGCTCTTGATGGAATTTTTGTCTTATAGATTTCTTTGCCATCTTCTATTAAGATGGATTTTATCATGCTTCCACCTATATCAAAGGTTAAAACTCTCATATTATAGCCTTTCTATTAGTCTTTTTACTACTGCTATATCTTCGCAATTATATTTATAAGCTAGATCAATAAGTCCTCTTGCGATTTCTTTTTCTTTCTCATCGCTAAAGTTATTAAATGGTCTTCTTGAATATCCTGCTTCTACTCCTGATTGTCTAAGGATTGCTTTGATTGCTGCAGCCATTGATCCAAATTTCAATGTATACATTATAATTCTAAGGGCGTTTTTCTGCATTCTTGCAGCTTTTGCATATTCGCCTTTTTTAGTTAGATCATAAATTTCTATAAATACGTCTGGAATCATATTGTAGAATGATCCTATTATTCCATCTACACCTATTGCAAGATTGCTGCTTGCAAGCTCGTCTGCTCCTCCATATACTAAAAAATCTTCTCCCAATGTATCTTTTATCATTGTTATTTCAAATATATCTGTTCCTGTGTATTTTACGCCCTTAACATTTTCTATTTCTGATAGTCTTTTTATCATATCTACTGGCATCATTCCAATTAGTGGAACATTATAAATTATAAGTGGAATATTTACTGATTGTGCTATATCTTTGTAGTAGTTAAAGATTTGATCATCGTTAAACTTCCAATAAAATGGTGGAACGCTTGATATTGCAGTAACTCCATGTGCTTCGGCGTGTTTTGCAAGTTCTATTGAAATCTTTGTACTCATTGCTCCAATATGTGCTACTACTGGAACCTCGTCTTTTACTTCATCCATTATTATTTCAAGGACTTTTTTTCTTTCATCAGGTGTCATAAGGAAGGTTTCTCCTGTTGAACCTGTTATATACAATCCTCCGATATCGAATTTTAGTAAATATCTGTAGAAATTTTTTATGATTTTCTCGTCGATTTCTTCGTCTTTATTGAAATTTGTGATGCTTGCAGGGCTTACTCCCTTGAAGTCTTCTATTGTAAATTTAGACATTTTTTTCCTTTCTGTAAAGATGGCATGCTACATAATGCTCATTTTCTAATTTCATAAGTTCAGGTTTTACTTTCGTACAAATTTCCATACATTCACTACATCTTGTATGGAATGGGCATCCTTTTGGTTTGTGGATTGGGGAGGGGACATCTCCTTTAAGGACGATTCTTTCTCTCTTTTCTCCGACTTTAGGAATTGGTATTGCTGATAGAAGTGCTTTTGTATAGGGATGGAGTGGGTTTTCATTAAGCTCTTTACTTTCTGATATCTCCATAATCTGTCCTAGATACATTACGATTATTCTATCACTTATATATTCTACCACAGATAAATCATGTGCAATAAAAACATAAGTTAAGTTCAAGTCTTTTTGAATTTCTTGCAAAAGATTTAATACTTGTGCTTGGATTGACACATCAAGTGCTGATACTGGCTCATCAAGTACTACTACATCTGGATCTACTGCAAGTGCTCTTGCGATACAAAGTCTTTGTCTTTGTCCTCCAGAAAATTCATGTGGATATCTGTAGATGTATTCTTTTTGAAGATTTACAGTCTTTAGTCTATCTGCCATGATCTGTTCACGATCTTTTTTTGATGATATGCCATGTGCTACAAGTGGTTCTTCAAATGATTCGTAGATTTTTTTCATTGGATTTAATGATGAGTATGGATCTTGAAATACCATTTGAACTTCTTTTCTAAAGTCAAATAGCTCCTTGTCATTAAATTCGCTTACATTTTTTAATGTGCCATCGAAATTATATTCTACCTTTCCAGATGTTGGCTTTTCTAGCATCATTATTGTCTTTCCAAGTGTTGTCTTTCCACAACCTGATTCTCCTACGATTCCAAGGGTTTCGCCTCTTTTTATTTGAAAGCTTACATCATCTACTGCTTTTACATTTGCAACAACGTGTTTTTTAATAAATCCATCATATATTGGAAAATATGTTTTTAGGTTTGAAATGTTAAAGACTATATCTCCTTTTTTATTTTCTTTATTCATTTACAACCTCCTTTGTGCCGTCTAGTAATAAGCATCTTGCAAGATGATTGTCTTTTATTCTATAAAGTGGAATATCTATTTTGCCACATTCTTCTTTTGCGTAAGGGCATCTGTTTTTGAATTCACAACCCTTTACATAGTCTTTTGGATCTGGGGTTTCTCCTGGTATTGTGGCAAGCTTTTTGTTTTTATCCATTCCAGGAATTGGGACTGATTTCAATAAGGCCTTAGTGTAGGGATGTGTTGTCTCTTTAAATACATCTTCTACTTCGCCATATTCTATTATTCTTCCCATATACATTACGGCTACTTGATTTGCAACTTCTGCTACAAGTCCCATATTATGTGTTATAAGGACTACGGATTTGCCTTCATTATCTCTCATGGCTTTCATAAGATCCATAATTTGTGCTTGAATTGTAACATCAAGTGCTGTGGTTGGCTCATCTGCTATCAATAGATTGGGGTTATTTACCATTGCTATTGCAATCATTACTCTTTGTTTCATTCCTCCTGAAAATTCATGAGGGTAGTTATCATATCTTGTGCTAGCTTCTGGTATTCCAAGCTTTTTAAGCATTTCTATGCCGATTTGTCTAGCCTGTTTTTTTGAAACTTTTCTGTGTTCTCTTATATTTTCTTCGATTTGATTTCCTATAGTATAGACTGGGTTTAAGGATTGCATCGGATCTTGGAAGATCATTCCGATTTCAAGTCCACGAAGCTTTCTCATCTGTTTTCCAAATGGCTTCATATTTGTTAGATTATAGACTTTATCATCTGCATAGAAATTTGCACTACCTGATATTATCTTTCCGTTTTTGGGAAGTAGATTTACGATACTATGAACTGTAACTGACTTACCACAACCGGATTCTCCTACTATTGATAGGATTTGTCCTTTCTTTATATCTAAGGAAACATTTTTAACTATTTTATTATTGTTCTTTCCAACTTTAAATTCTGTTGAAAGATTTCTAACTTCTATTATATTATCTGTCATATTGACTCCTAGTTTTTCGGATCTAAGGCATCTCTTAGACCATCTCCGAGGAAGTTTATGCTCATTACAAATAATGAGATGCAAAGTCCTGGAATAATCCATTGCCATTGGAAGTTTTGGATTACTGTGATGTTTTTTGCAGCATTAATTATTGTTCCCCAAGTGGCTACATTTGTAGGAACTCCAAGACCTAGGAAAGATAATCCTGTTTCTTCCAATATGAAAAATGCCACATTTATAGTAGTTGCAACTATGATTGGGCTTAGGGTGTTGGGAAGAATATCTCTAAATATAATTGCTATATCAGATATTCCAAATGCCTTGTTTACCTCAACATAAGTTTCTTCTCTAAGTCTTAGGACTTCGTTTCTTACAATTCTAAATACTGTCATCCAACCTATGATTGTAAATACCAAAATCATGTTTCTAACAGAAGGTCCTGCTATTGTAACAAGAACCATTACAAGAATTGTCATAGGGAAGGATTGAAGTATTTCAGATAATCTAAGAACGAAAGAATCAACAAGTCCTCCATGATATCCTGTTATAAGTCCAAGTATTGTGCCTATAATAGATGTTGTAATAGCACTTACTACGCCTATTAGAATTGATATTCTTCCACCATAAAGCAATCTTGAGTAAAGATCTCTTCCTGTGGAATCTGTTCCAAATATGTGACCATTTCCAGGTGGTCTATTTATAATTGACATATCAATTGCATTTGGATCATAACTTGTAATAAGGGGAGCAATAATTGACATTATAGTCATAACTACAACTATTATAAGTCCAATCATTGCTAATTTATTAGATACAAATTTTTGAATTGAACGTTTGGCAAGAGAAGATTTCTCTTTTGGTTTTTCTATAATTTTCTGTGACATAAACCCTCCTTAAAGTCTAATTCTAGGATCAAGCAATGCACTAAATACATCTACTAAGAAAGAAACAACTAGCATTACAGTTGCAATTATAAGGGTTATAACCATAATTATTGGATAGTCACCACTTGTAACAGAACCCATAAGTGTTGAACCTACTCCAGGCCAGTTGAATACGGATTCGATTACTACAGAACCTCCTATAAGTCCAGGTATTCTTAGAAGAATTGTAACAAGTATTGGCCCATTGAATTTCTAAAGGCATGTTTGAAATAAACTTTCCATTCGCTAATACCCTTGCTTCTAGCAGTCTTTATGTATTCTTTGTTTAAGACATCTAGCATTGAATTTCTTGTATATCTTAGAACTGTTGAAATCATTCCAAGAGATAATGCAAGAGATGGCAAGAAGAGATTGTGCATTCTGCTAGCAAATGTTGCCTCGCCGTAAATATTACGTCCTCCAACAGGAAATTTGCCAAGTTTTAGTGCAAAAACTGCTATCAATATAATACCGAAAAGAAATTGAGGTATTGATTGTCCCAAAACACCTATAACTCTTCCTATATAATCTAATATTCCGTTTTGATTTACAGCTGACAAAATTCCAAGCAAAATTCCAAGAACTGTTGAAATAATCAAAGCTGTAATCGAAAGCTCAAGAGTTGCTGGAAGTTTTTGAGCTATAATTTGAGAAATAGGTTGTCCATTTATAATACTATAACCGAAATCCCCCTTTATAATACCACCAATCCATCTTCCATATTGAACGAGAATTGGATCATTAAGTCCAAGTTCTTCTCTCAAAGTCTCTTTTAAAGCTACATCTTGAGAGGCTTCTGGTGGAACCAAGTAGTTTATGGGATCTATCGGCATTTTTTGCAAAGCCAAAAAAATCAACAAAGAAATTATTATAAGCATTGGAATCATAAATAATAATTTCTTAAGTATGTATTTAAACATACCACCACTTTTATTCATATTAACTCCTTAATAATTCTAAATAAGTCCAAATTTACAAAAAGGTACGAGCAAAAGCTCGTACCAGTAAAAATCTATTTAAGCTCCCAATTTTCAAATCCATTGTCTGTTGCAAACCATGGATTACCAAACTTAGCATCCTTGATATCTACTACATTAGAGTTAGTAAATATAACATTCTTTAACATAAAGATAGGCATTTTTGATAAATCATTTGACTCAATTTCTTGCAATGATTTAAGAAGTTCAGCTCTTTTATCAGGATCAGTTTCTGATAAGAACTTATTGTAAGTCTCATCGTATTTTTGTCCTACATCACCTAGGATATTCTTGAAGTTTTGGTTACTTGAAGAGTATTCTCCATACCATTCCTCATAACCAAATGCAGAAAGCCCTTTAAGAGCGATATCGTAATTTCTTATATCGAATAACTCTTGAGTAGCATCACCTGCAAATTTTTGAACATTTACATCAATTCCTACATCTTTTAGATTAGCTGCAATTGAATTGTAAAGGTCAACTGAAGATTGATCTGCCATATAATATCTAAATTCAAGAGGCTTGTCTTGCTTGAATCCAATCTCATCTAGTATTTTCTTAGCTTTTTCTGGATTGTATTCATACATTTCAAGATCATTGTTCTTGTTTTTCTCATCTGATGCAGGTACGCCATAAGTTGTAGGAGTAGCTATATCAGGAAAGAGGTTTTTGGCAAGATTTTCTCTATCTATTGCATAGTATACAGCTTGTCTAAATTTAGGATCTTTTATAAATTCATTAGCCTTTCCATCATCACTACCTGTTTCATTAAATACTAAGTAGTAATAGAAAAGTGTATCAACAGTTTGTGAATCCCAGTTTTCTTTTTCTTTTATTGAAGAAATCCCAACAGGAGATTTTGAATTGAAAAAGTCTGCTTGATCTCCCAAGATTGCGTTAAGCTTAGCATCAGATGGAACTATATTTACAACAACCTTATCGATCTTTGGTTTTTCTCCTTCGTAATTTTCATTAGGAACTAGAGTGATATATGAATCAGTTACAACTTCATCAACCTTATACATACCATTTGTAATAGGTGCTTTCCAGAAGTCTGCAGTTGCATATTGAGTCATATCAACACCATCAAATCCATGAGCTGGAAGAATTGCAAATTGTGATAATACAGGAATCATATTTCCACAAGTCTCTTCCATTTCGAAAGTTACCTTGTTGCCATCAACTTTAATACCACTAACTTCATTAGCTTTGCCATCTCTATAATCCTTAGCACCTTTGATTCTTACAAAAGCATTTGTATAGATTGAATTAACCTTAGCACCCTTTAGAGCACCTTCAACAGAGAATTTTACATCATCGCCTGTAAGATCCTTGCCGTCAGACCATTTTAATCCATCTTTTAGAGTAAATTCATAAGTCTTAGAATCATCAGATACAGTGTAGCTATCAAGCAAATCTTCCTTGAAATCGCTCAATGTAGAATCAGCTTTGAACAAAGATCTATAAGATATAACCTTGTACAAATCTCCTCTATTCCACCAAGGAGTATCAAAGTTTGTTCCTTCACCTTGCTTATCATAAAGAGTTGTCAAAACCTTTTCTCCGTCAGTTGTAGCATTTTCGCTAACCTGAGCAGAACCTTCATTAGCTGGAGTTGAGGCATTATTTTCATTATTAGAATTGACAAGCAGCTAGAAACATACATGCTGATAAAAGCATGGCCCCTAATTTCTTTTTATTCATATTTCCCTCCATAATATAAAATAAGAAACGTTTTTCTTCTGTCAGCTTAATTATATCTAAACCCGAAAATATTTTCAATATTTTTTTTAATTTTGAAAGTTCTTTCAAAATAAACCTTGAAAACACATGAAAATCAATGTTACAATCTATAATTAAACAAAAATACGAGAATTAAAAAATACATAAAGTACTCGGATAACTATTTCATAAATAATTTTATATAAAAATTTATTTCAAAACTTGCAAAAAATATATAGCATCTTACAAAATAATCAAAAAATATAAAAACAAAAAAGACCCAAATTAAATTAGGTCTTTTTCGTTAGAATCAAAAATCAAATTAAAAACTAAAAGAAGTTTTAAAATTATAATAAATTGCTACTAAAAGCCTCCGCTAGAACCTCCACCGCCGGAGCGTCCACCGCCAAAGCTTCCTCCAGAAAAGCCGCCGCTAGAGCCACTTGAGCCACCGAATCCTCCAAAGCCACCATAGCTACCAGATCCAGGACCTCCAAAGTAAATGAAAGGCCCACCTCTTCTTCCGCCTTTAGAGATTACCATAATAAATACAATAAATATAATTATCTTAATAATCTCTCTAATAGCATCATTATCGGAGTCTGAATCATCAGATTTTTCATATTCAGAATCTATATCAAAACCATATTCTTTCGCATATAGATTAGAAACAAGATAAAAACCCCTTGTAATACCACTTGATAGAGACTTACTATTAATGGTATAGGCAATTTCATCTATTATATCCTTAGACTCAATATCGGTTATAAAGCCTTCTGTAGCATAGCCTGTTTCAATTCCGATAGTCCTATTACCAAGGTCAACTACAATCAAAGTACCGTTGTCTTTTCCCTTTTCTCCAAGACTTAATTTTTCAAAAGCCTTGTTCTTGTAATAGTCCATATCATAGCTTGTATCGCTTTTTATGATTATTGCTATATCTGCACCAGTCTCATCTTTTACCCTTTTATAAATTGAATTTATCTCTTTTATATCACTATCAGCAAGAGAGTCAGTTTCATCGTAGACATTTACTTTAAAATCCTCAGGATCAGGAATTTCATCATAAATATCAGCCTTTGACAAAAAGGGAAAGAATATTAAAAGTATTATCAGAAATAGCGTCTTTCTCTTAATCATTTTCCAAAATCAACTTCTGGAGCCTCTTTATCCTTTTCTGAAACCCCGAAGTACTCCCTTTGATCAAATCCCATAAAGCCTGAAATTATATTTGTAGGAAATCTCTTAACTTTCTTATTATAATCCCTAACTAATTCATTGTATCTCATTCTTTCTGTAGCGATTCTATTTTCAGTCCCTTCAAGACTTACTTGAAGATTTTCAAAAGATTTATCGGCTTTAAGTTCAGGATATGCTTCAACAACTACATTTAAGCTATCAATCGCACCATCCATCTTTTCATTAGCTTTTTCGTAATCTTCTATAGATTTTGCATTATCAAATCCACTTCTAGCTTCTGCAAGCTTAGTTAAAGTTTCATTTTCGTGTTCAGCATAGCCTTTTACAGTATTAGTAAGATTAGGGATAAGATCAGCTCTTCTTTTAAGTTGGTTTTCAACTTGAGCCCATTGAGCATCCACATCCTCATCTAGATTTAGCATACTATTATAACTTGTTCCAAATATTATTGCAAGAATTACAATAACTCCAATAATTATTCCTGTTGATTTCTTCATAATTCCTCCTATTATACAGATTATACCATAATTGTTTATATTAATGTGAATACACTTTCAATTATATTATATCAGGAATTTATAGTTGATGAATTCTTATTTTAGAGGTTATAAAATCTTATTATTTTTAAATAAATCATTATTTTTTATTTTAATATTATGTTATAATAAAGTAATAAATTATTAGAGGAGGTAATTATGGAAAAAAGAAGGGCATACGGACTTACAACGTCAATATCTATGATTGTTGGAATTGTTATAGGTTCTGGAATCTTTTTTAAGGCTGATGATATTTTGAAATCAACAAGTGGAAATGTCGGACTTGGAATGTTGGCTTTAACTCTAGGAGCTATGGCTATAATATTTGGCTCTCTTACAATTTCTGAATTTGCTACAAGAAGTGATAGGAATGGTGGTCTTGTAGATTATTTTGAAAAATTCGTTTCAAATAAGGCTGCAGGCGGGTTTGGAACTTTCCAGACTCTAATCTATTATCCTACTGTAAATGTAATTGTAAGTTATGCTTCAAGCATATATCTAACTATAGTCTTGGGAATAAAAGTAAGCTTTGAATTGCAGATTTTAATTGCTTATTTGATTTTTGTATTTATTTTAATTATGAATATTATATCAAGAAGAGTTGGTGGTTATTTTCAAAATATTACTGCTATTATAAAATTAATTCCTTTGATTTTGGTTGCGATTTTGGGATTTACTTCAAAATCTGTTAGCTATGAAGTTACTAATAATGTAAGTTTTAACAGCAATATAAGTTGGATTGCTGCCTTGGCTCCTATTACTTTTTCTTATGATGGCTGGCCGATATCTACAACTATTGCAGGTGAGGTCAAAGCTCCTAAGAAAAATATGCCAATTGCTCTAACTATTGCTCCTATTATAATTCTTATCTCGTATTTGTTGTTTTTCTATGGTGTAACAAATATCTTGGAGATTAATGCTATTATGGAGCTATCTGATGGTTACTTAAATTACATATTTGTAAGTTTGTTTGGAAATTCTGCTGGAAAGATTCTTACAATTCTTGTATTTATTGCAATTGTTGGTGTTGTAAATGGTCTTAGTCTTGCTGGTATAAGAATGCCACAGGCTCTTTCGGAAAGAAATATTTTATTTTCTAAATCTGTGCAAAAAATCAACCCAAAGTATCAAATCTCTATAAAAAGCTCAATAATTTATTTTATAATATGTAGTATATGGATGCTTTTGCATTATGTAATTACAAAATACGGGCTTTTAAATAATAGCGATATATCAGAAATTGCTGTTGCATTTAGCTATATTACCTATATAATTCTTTATGTTAAGGTTATAAGTATGCATAGAAAAGGTGAAATAAAAGGAATATTTAGGGGAATTATATCGCCTTTACTTGCAATAGCTACAGCTTTATTTGTGACATTTGGGGCTTTGTCTATAAACTTTGTAAATGTCATAATATATATAGTATTCTGCGCTATTGTATTTATTATAGGATATGCCGTTACTGGGAGGAAATAATGAATAGGAGAAGTAAGGCCTACATTGCTTTATTCTTGTATTTTATTGCATTGATTTTAAACATATCTTCAATAACTATTGGAATTTATAAAACAAATATTACAGAGGCTATGGGCAAATTTGCTACGTCAATTTACCCTGCTTCTGTGAGCTTTTTTGTTGTGTTTGTGTTTTTGGTTGCACAGGGGATTTTTTTCCTAAGGCTTTTTGATATCATAAAATGGAAAGATCCTGACGAATATCTAATCAAAAAATCTATAAATACATTGATAATTATTAATCTATGTAATATATTTTATCTAATATGTTTCCACACACATCATAATTTCTTATCATTTCTTATAGCTTCAACTGAGGTTACATTTACATATCTTATGGTATTTTATTTGTCAAAGCTTGATATCGAAGCTAAAAGAAGAATGATTGAAATTAACTTTATGTTCGTGTGGTTTTTGCCGTTTACAATATTTTTAGTAGGAAGCGAGATTTCTGCAATCTTATCTGGTATTGAGACTTTTAGTGGATATTTTGTGGAGGCTATAATAAATACTGTAGGATTATTGGTATCGGGTTTTTGGATTTTGTTTTGTTCGCAAAATTCTGACGGAAGAATTTATTATATTTCAAGTCTTTTTGTGCTTTCTGGAATTTTGATTAGAATTGTACTAAGACTTGGACTTGAAAGATATCATATATATACTGCAATTGTTGTAGTTATATTTATATTTATAAATGTGTTATTATTATTTAACTCATTTAAAAATGAATACATTAAGAAAAATCACAAAAAGAAATTTACCGAGAGATTTTTAAGAAGATAAGAGGGGGTATATGACGAAGTTTGCAACTTTATCCTCCGGATCAAGTGGCAATTCGGTTTTTATCGAACATGATGGGGTAAAAGTTATAGTCGATTGTGGCTTTTCCGGAAGAACTATCGAAAAATTAATAAAAGATATAGGAGAAGATCCTTCTACTATAGATGCTATATTTCTAACTCATGAGCATACAGATCATGTCAAAGGTGCAGGTATTATATCAAGAAGATTTGATATACCGATTTTTGCAAATGAGGGAACTTGGCAAGGTTTTGCAAAAGTTTCAGGAAAGATCAAAGAAGAAAATATAAAAGTTTTTAAATCTGATAATTTTATGCGCTTTAAAAACATGGATATTCTTCCAATAAGGATTCATCATGATGCAAATGAACCTGTCGGATTTGTATTTTATCTTAACAACAAGAAGATAACTCTTCTTACTGATACAGGCTATGTCGATCAAAAGATGCTCTATGAGATAAAAGGCTCTGATATATATTATTTCGAGGCAAATCACGATATCGAGGCTTTAAAAAGAGGACCTTATCCTTTTTCAACCAAAAAGAGAATAATGAGTAATTTTGGACATCTTTCAAATGAACAATCAGCAAATTACCTTGCAGATATAATACAAGGAAGAAGAGAAGAGGTGTTTTTGGCACATTTATCAAATATAAATAACACGCCTGATTTATCATTTGCAACAGTAGATGAAATATTAACATCCTATGGACTTGATACGAAAAAGGATATAAAATTAAACGTGGCACCTAGAAATAAACCATCAGAGGTAATAAAACTATAATGCAAGTAAATGAAATAGAAAGATCAATAATAAAAAAATACAGAAAAACTTTGTGGTCTCCATTTATAAAGGCTGTAAAGGAGTTTTCCCTTATAGGAGAAAATGACAAAGTCGCAGTTGCAATATCAGGAGGCAAGGATTCCCTATTATGTGCAAAGCTAATAGAGGAATTACATAGACATTCAATATATAAATTTGATGTAGAATATCTTGTAATGGATCCAGGTTATAGCAAAGAAAACAGAGAAAAGATCGAAAGAACTCTAGATTATCTTGGAATCAAAGCACATATATATGATTCACAAATCTTTGATATAAGCGAGAAGATAAGCTCAGATTATCCTTGCTATATGTGTGCTAGAATGAGAAGAGGATTTCTATATGCAAAGGCCAAAGAATTAGGATGCAATAAGCTTGCTTTAGGTCATCATTTTAATGATGTAATAGAAACAACTATGATAAATGTATTATATGCAGGAAATTTTAAGACTATGAAGCCAAGATTAAAAAGCCAAAACTTCGATAATCTAGAATTAATAAGACCACTTTATCATATAAAAGAAGAAGATATAATAAAATGGAGAGATTATTGCGGTGTAAAAGCCATCAATTGTGCTTGTTCTGTAACCAAAAAGAGCGAATCCTACACAAGAAAGTATGTTAAAGAATTAATAGAAAAGCTAAAAGATGACATAAAAGATGTAGACAAATCAATATTTAAGAGTGCATATAATGTAAATTGTGATATGATTATAGGATATGGAAAAGATGGCCAAAAACATAGTTTTTTTGGAAGAATTTAAGGAGAAATAATGGAAATTTTAAAAGTAATAATTCTATCTATAGTAGAGGGAGTTACAGAGTTTTTGCCTGTTTCATCAACAGGACATTTGATATTAGTAAATGAATTTGTAAAGTTAAGTCCAGATGCATTTGCCAATGCATTTAATGTAATAATTCAATTGGGAGCTATACTTTCAGTAGTTGTAGTATATTTTACAAGACTTAATCCATGGTCTGTAAAAAAACTTAGCCCCACAGTTGTACCATCAAATTATGATAATCTAAATTCACAATCAAAATTCTATTTTTTGATTAAGCATCCTGACAAAAGAACACTAGATCTTTGGAAGAAAGTAATAGTAGGAGTATTACCTGCAGCAGTATTGGGATTTTTGTTTGATGATTTCATAGACGAACACCTATTCTCACCTATAGTAGTTGGAGTAATGCTTCTAGTATGGGGTATTATAATAATATTTGTAGAAAAGAGAAATAAAGGAAAAGACAACTTCAAATACGATGATATAAGCGAAGTAAGCCTAAAGACAGCATTTATTATAGGATTATTTCAATGTCTTGCAATGATTCCTGGAACAAGTAGATCAGCAGCTACAATAATAGGAGCAATGCTAATTGGAACAAATAGAAAAGTTGCAGCAGAGTTCTCATTCTTTCTTGCAATACCAACAATGCTTGGAGCAACCATTCTAAAAGTTGCCAAAAATTCAGCAGGATTAACTTCATACCAAGGCTTTCTAATAGTACTTGGAATGGTTCTAAGCTTTATAGTTGCATATATTGTAATAAAGAAATTCCTAGAATATGTAAAAAACAACGACTTCATACCATTTGGAATCTATAGAATAATACTATCAATTGTAGTATTAGCATATTTTGTCATATTTTAGGTAAGACTTTGTAAAAAGTTTAACTAATTGTATAATAATTGTAAATTAGGAGGGAATATGAAAATAACAGTAGTAGGAATGGGCTATGTTGGTTTATCAAATGCAATACTTTTTTCATTAAATAATGAAGTAGTGGGCATAGAAGTAGATGAGAAGAAGAAAGATTTGATAAATAACAAGATTTCACCGATTTCTGATAGCTTTATAGAAAAATACTTAAAAGAAGATCTTAATTTAACAGTAAAAACAGATCCAAAAAAAGATTACAAGGACAGCGAATTAGTAATAATAGCAGTACCTACAAATTATGATGAGAAAAAAGATTATTTTGATACAAGCATTGTAGAAAGAGTAATTAAAGATATACTAGAAGTAAATAAAGATATGGATATAGTTATAAAATCCACAATTCCAATAGGATTTACACAGAAAGCTCGTAAAGAAAATAACACAGAAAATATAATATTTTCTCCAGAATTTCTAAGAGAAGGCAAAGCCTTATATGATTCACTATATCCATCAAGAATAATTATTGGAGAAAAATCACAAAGAGGAGAAAAGATATTAAATCTTTATAAAAAAGCAGCTTTAAATAATCCAGAGACATTTCTTATGGATTCAACAGAAGCAGAGGCTGTAAAACTTTTTGCAAATACATATCTTGCAATGAGAGTATCATACTTTAATGAGCTAGATAGCTTTGCATCAAAGTACAATCTTAATACAAAGGATATAATAAATGGAGTATCATCTGATCCAAGAATAGGAAATATGTATAATAATCCATCATTTGGATATGGAGGATATTGCCTACCAAAAGATACTAAGCAATTACTAAGCAATTTCAAAGATGTTCCAAATGAGATCATAAAAGCAATAGTAGATGCAAATGATACAAGAAAGAAATTCGTAGCAAAAGAAATACTAGACAAAAAACCCAAAGTTGTAGGAGTATACAGACTTACAATGAAATCAGGCTCAGATAACTTTAGAAAAAGCGCTATATTTGATGTAATAAACTTCTTAAAAGAAGAAAATGTTGATGTAATAATATATGAGCCAACATTAAAAGAAGAAAGCTATGAAGGATTAAAGATTGTAAATGATTTTAGCAAGTTTATAGAAAGTGATATAATAATAGCTAACAGATATGATAGTAATTTAGACAAAATAAAAGATAAAGTTTATACAAAAGATATATTCTTTAGAGACTAGTCCTAAAAATAGAAAACATTCTATTTTCCCATGTACTTTGACAAGAACAACAAAGATACAAACTACTTGGGGAAAGCAAAGTTTATAAACAATAAGGAGTTATAATGCAAGTTCTCAAGAGTTTTAGAAAAAGTTTATATACAATAGCTATATTTGTATGTGTATTTATACTTTTAGGATTTTTATATATCAAATTTATTAATCCAGTAGAATACACAAGTAATGCCAAAATTTATGCCGAATCAACTGAAAAAACAGATTCAGATTCCGCAAAGACATTTGCAGAATCAATCAATTCCAATTCTTTGAAAAAAGAAGTTATGGAAAGCCTTGGACTTAATTGGACAATAGAAGAATTTGACAAGAAAGTTAAGATAGAACCAACGGAAGATTCGCAAATAATAAATATATTTGCTAAAGATACAATAGAACTAAGAGCAGCAGATCTTACAGATGAAATGGCAGATAAAGCCGTAGTTAGATTAAATACTCTATATAATAATGATGCAAAAGTAATAGAGTATGGTTATCAAAATACTCAAAAAGTAGATCAAGTATCTGTAATATATAAATTTATCCTTGTGGGATTTGTTATTTCTTTGATAAAGATATTTATAAATGTTAAATACGATGATACCATCTATTATATTGATGAGCTTGATAAAGATTACAATATATTAGCAATGCTTCCAGAATTTGATGCCGGAGATTTAAATGAAGAATAATAAAATCAGCGAAAAAGACAGATTAAAAGAAAATATTGAATCATTTAGAATAAATTTCGAGCATTCGATTAAAAGAAAGAATGTGGTTGTAGGATTTACATCAACTGATGATAAAGTCCATAAGACAGATGCCATAGTCTCGCTTGCTAGAAGCCTTAGCAAAAGCGGGAAGAAGGTTGTACTTATAGATGCAAACTTTAGAAACCCAGAAGTTGGCAAAGTATCAAGAAATGAAAATGTAAATGGACTTAGAAATATACTTATAAAAAGACGCCCATATGTAAATGAGATAACTCAAGATATCTATGAGAAAAACCTCGATCTAATTCTTACAGGAGATATCATAGAAGAACCTGTAAAATATATAGATAGCGAGCACATGAAGCAATTTATATATGCGATAAGAACAGATTATGATTATGTTTTAATAGATACACCATCTAATAAGAACTATCCTGATGCAAATTTGATATCAACTATTGTAGATGGATTTATAGTTGTAACAAAAAAGGGTGAATCCAAGAGAAAAGAGCTAGATTATTGTGTAGAATCGATCGAAAAAGTAGGCGGAAGAGTCTATGGAATAGTAGTTACAAACTGTGATTGAGAGGCTTTAAATGAAAAAGAGAATTTTTGTACTAAATCTATTGATAATAGCATTTGTAATGAGCTCATGTGCCAAAGAAGAAAGCTATGTTTCAAAAAGACATCCCGAAAATCCACAAGCTACAAGTGAAAGTGTAGAGAAAAATCACAAAAGCTCAAATGGAATCTTTGTAGAAATAAATAAAAGCAATGACAAAAGCACAGAAGATTCCTATACTACAGAAAGAGAAATGGAAAATGGAGAAGATTTGGTTGGAAGTTATGCCAATGTTGTAGATATAACCAATCTAAGAAGCGAAGCTTCAACAGATAGCGATATAGTATTGCAACTAACACCAGAAGATCAAGTCTATGTTAATTCAGTAGAAGATGGATGGGCAATGGTATCATACGATGACTATGAAGGATATATATTAGCAGAATTGCTTGAACCATCAGAACAATATTAATTGTAAGAATATAGTATCATCATTATCTATAAAGATGATATTGTATTCTTTTTTTATGCTTTAAATTTAATTATGGAATATTGTAAGTGATAAAAATAATATCACAAATACAGAAAATTATAGTTGGGATTGAAAGTAAATAAATAAAAGCATATAATATGGGTATAAGTATTAAAAAGGAGGAATATATGAAATTATATTATGCACCAGGAACTTGTGCCGTAGCAGTATGGATATCATTAGAATGGCTAGGCGCAGATTATGAAGTAGAGAAAGTACAATTAGGATCTGATGAGTACAGAAAAATAAATCCATTAGGAGCAGTACCAGCTCTTGATACAGGAGATGGCAATATAAAGACTCAAGCAGGCGCTATCTTAAGCTATCTAACAGAGCTTTATCCACAAAAAGATCTTGGAGCAGATGATTCAATTGAAGATAGATATCTATTTGATCAAATAGCAGCATTTATATCAGCAGATTATCATCCAGCTTATTGGCCAATATTTGGACCAGCTGGTTATACAACAAGTACAGATGACAAAGAATTGGAAAATGTAAAAGAAGCTGCCTACAAGAAAGTAGATGATGCAATCAAATATCTTGATAGCTTACTTGAAGGAAAAGATCATATATATAAGAACAAAAAGACTGTTCTTGATGCTTATGCATTTATACTTACACGTTGGAGTGTAAATACACCTAAATCATGGAAAGAATATCCAAATGTAAAGAGATTTATGGAAAAAATGTATGAGGATGAAACTGTTAACAAGATATTAGAAGAATCCGTAAAATAATATCAAATATAAAGCTATTATAAAATTTTCATTTTATAATAGCTCTTTTTTTGTAAAGTTTTAATCAATTGATTAGAACTTTCTATTAAATATTTTTTAAATTAAAAATATAGAAATCTTTTTAAAGCAAAAGAATTATCTATTAAAACTCATAGCAAAGAACTCTTTAATCTTTTTAAATCCAAATGTCACTCCTATAAATACTATAAATATCTCAAGACGACCTAGTAACATTCCAAAGATTTCAACTATAAGAGTGATTGTATCTGTTGATGGATTGGTAATTCCTATCGAAAGTCCAACTGTTCCAATTGCAGATGAGAAGTCAAACATCGCTTCTTTTAGTGAACAATTAGCACTTGCAACTATTATCAAAGATCCTGTTACAAATAGCAATAGATATGTCAAAATGAATCCCATAGTATCTTCATAAAGCTCTTTATCTATTGGTACTTCTCCTTCAGCTTTTACATAGCTATCTGATATTATGTGATTTTTGCTATTGAGCTTTTTCTTGATATTTGTCTTTAGGAATCTACAAGCAAGATAGGCTCTTTGTAATTTGATTCCTCCAGCAGTAGATCCAACTCCACCACCTATAAGCATCATAAGAATCATTATTCCTATCGAAAGCTCAGGCCAATCGGTATAGCTCATTGTAGAATAACCTGTAGTTGAAAGTGCAGATATTATATCTACAGATGATTTTCTAAATCCTTGTTTTAGGCTTATACCAAGTCCATTAGAAAGAGATACTGCAACTATTGGAATAAATATTATAAGCAAAATAAACATAAATCTTATTTCACTTATCTTAGAAAACATCTTGAAATTACCTCTTACAAGAACAAGCAATGAGGCAAAGTTTGTAGTTCCTATTAGCATTAGAATTATTGTAATGATTTCTATATATATATTATTATATTCTCCAATGCTATTTAATTTTGTAGAAAAACCTCCTGTTGATAATGAACACATTGCATGGTTAAAACTATCAAACCAGCTCATTCCTGCGATTTTATAGGCAATACTTCCTACTATAAGACTTATTACATACACAAAGAAAATTGCTATTGCAGTCTTTTTGATAGTTGGCTTTATCTTATCTGGATGACCTTCTGCACTGTATAGGCTCATTGAATTCTTGTTGTTTATAAATAATATCATCATCATTATAAATCCAAGTCCACCACAGTATTGCATAAAGCTTCTATGAAATAGGAAAATATTAGGAGTCTTGGATACATCTATTACAGATAGTCCAGTTGTTGTAAATCCACTTACTGCTTCGAATATAGATCCTATAAGATTTAATTTACCAGAAAGAAAAAAGGGCATTGATCCTATAATTATCCCCCAGCCCCATGCAAAAAGCACTATTAATCCAGAATATCCCTCACCATCTTTTCTTGATAGTGGTTTATTAAAAGATTGTTTTTTAAATATTGATAATAAAAATCCTAATGCAATGGAAAACATACCTGGTATAAGAAAGTAGCTTCTATATATTAAATCTTGCCTATACCAGATTGGTATGATTAATGGGAAAAGGACAAATAGTCCTATCATAATCATAAGTTTTCCAATTGTTTGGTTTTCGAATGATAATTTTTTCATTGTATATTACCCGCTAAAGCTTCTATTATTTGAAATTCCTTATTGGTTTGTCCAATAACAACTAATGTATCTCCTGAATTAATTGTTGTATCTCCTCTTGGGATTATTGTCATATCCCTTCTTAATATACATCCAACTATGGATTCCTTGGGCATTTCTATCTCCCAAAGTTTCTTTCCATTTGCAGGAGAATTGTCATAGATTTTTATTTCCAAAACTTGTATTTGTCCTTGTGCTATAGGTACTACATTTGTAAATTTATCAACAAAGGCTTTATGTTCTATAATAGATGTAACCGTTGAAACTATACAAATGACACTATCTACTCCCATTTGATAGAAAAACTCGATTTTCTTGGGATCTGTAACTAATGCAACTGTCTTTTCTATATTAAAGACTCTTTTGCAAAGCTGACAAGCTACAAGATTGTCTTCGTCTTTTGATGTTAAAGCTATACAGATATCACATTCTATAGCATTGGCATCTTCTAATATATATTGTTTCGTTCCATCTCCACAAACTACAGTTACTCCCTTTATCTTTGAGAGCTGTTGGCAGTTTTCTCTGTTTTTATTTATTATTATAACTTTATACCCTTTTTCTTGTAGAGATAATGCCAAAGATTTAGCTTTGTTGTTACCTCCAATCAAGAGAACTTTTTTAGTTTTCATTATGCGTTAGCAATCTTCCTTTCTAGGTTAATTCGATTTATTCTTGAACTATCGAGAAAATTTTCGATTTCTGTAGCTGATAATGTCGATGGGCATATTGTTCTTATTCCAAGCTTTCTATATACCATATCTCTTTCAGGATCGTATAATCTTGCAAGAACATTTTCTACATTAAACATATATTTTACAATCTGTGCAATCATTATATTTGTGTTGTCATTATCTGTAACAACTATTACGGCTGAAGCTTTTTTTATATTGATCTCTTCTAATACATCTAAGTCTAATCCGCTAGCACATATTGAAAGTCCGCCGAAATTACCAGATAATCTATCGAAAGATTTCTTTTCTTTATCTAATATTATCACATTTTTGTTTTGACTGGATAGCACTTGAGCAAGATATGATCCAAGTCTTCCACAACCTATAATCACTGTGTAATTTTTATCATAATCTTTTTTAAAAATGTTCATTTTCTTCTCCCTAATACATATCCTAAGTTTTGTGGTTCTTTTTCAAGGCTATCGTATTTTCTTAGATCTTTTTCATCAAATGCAAATCCTCCTCCAGAGAAAAATGTTCCGAAGGTATCTAGATTGTATTTTGCAGGTTTATATGAAGGATCTAGTGCATAAGCTGCACGGAAATGCTTCATAGCACTTGAATGATCGCCTTTTTTCTCAAAAATTATTCCAAGTAAATTATGTGGTTCTGGAGAATTAGGATTACTTCTCATTGCCTCACATATTAACTCTATTGAATTATTGTAATTTCCTTCGTTTATTAATTCTTTAACTTTAAAGCACAATGTGTGCAATTTATTTATACTTTCATAAGTAATATTCATACTAACATCTCCTTTATCTTTAAGATTTTCTTTATATATTGATTTTTTTAATTTTAAGTACATTGCATGTAATTTATTTATATTTTGATAAGTTGTATTCATAATCACCACTCCTTTGATGATTCTATTATATTATCTTTTCTGTGAGGGTGCTGTGAGAAAAAAAGCCTTGCTGTGATAATGGTGTGATAATTTAAAAAAAGCCTAATAAAATTAGACTTTTTGCTTATAAATTAGATAAATTAGACAATTCTCTTGTGATTTTTGATTTATTGATCTGATAGCCTGTATCCTACACCTATTTCTGTCTTTATATATCTAGGTTTGGCAGGGGTTTGTTCTATCTTTCTTCTTAGATTAGCCATCAATCTTCTAAGGGCTTGTGTATCTGTACCATATGATATTCCATAGATTTCTTTTATTATATATTGAGTTGTAAGGACTTTGCCGATGTTTTTAAAAAATAGCGACAATAGATTGTATTCCATATTTGTAAGATGGATTGGATTTTCATTTAAAAAGACTTGATGTTTTTCAAAGTCAATACTCAAATCACCTACAGATACTGTCGGGCTTTCTGTTATCTTATTAAAAAGTTCAAGATGTCTTAGAGAAACTCTTATCCTTGCAAGTAGCTCTGTCTTTGAAAAAGGCTTTGTAAGATAATCATCGGCTCCATTATCTAAGGCTTCGGCCTTTTCTTTGTCTTGATCTCTTGCTGATACTACTATTATGGGTATATTTGACCATTGCCTTAATTTCTTTATAACTTCCATCCCATCAAAGTCAGGAAGTCCCATATCAAGCAATAAGATATCGATGTTTTCTGAAACAAGTATCATCATCGCACCTTGGGCGGTTTCTGCACTCATGCAATTGAAACCTTCTTCTTCTAATATATAGACTATAAAATTTCTTATCTTGCTGTCATCTTCTACAACTAAAATTGTCTCTTTATTATTCATATCAATTCTCCATTGGAAGTGTAAAGGTAAATTTGCTACCTTTACCTTGTCTGTTTTCGGCATAAATTTCTCCGCCATGAGCTTTAACTATTGTCTTACAAATTGCAAGTCCTATTCCCATGCCCTTCTTGTAGCCTGAGGATTCCTTTCTTGTTGTAAAAAATATCTGGAAGATATTTTTGAGATTTTCTTCGCTAATTCCACTACCTCTATCTAATACGTTGAACTCTACAAATTTCTTATCAGATGATAAATTCACACTAAGAAGAATTTCATCATCAAAATCGGTATGCTTTATCGCATTATCCAATAGATTTACAAGGACTTGACTTATAAGAGATTCATCCATTGGAACCATTAGTATATCATCAGGAAGTGATACATCAATCTTTCTATCAGGGACTCTTTTTTCAATAATAGAAAGAGAAACTCCAACTACATCACATACATCTTCAAGCTTTTTGTCAAGTTTTAGGTTTTCGCCTTGAAGTTTTGTAAGATTTAAGATATTTTCTACAAGTGAGAATAGCCAATTAGCATCTTCAAATATATCATTGGATAATTTGTATCTTGGATCATCCTTATTGGACATGCTCTTTATAACTTCACTTGTGCCCATAATTGCAGATAAAGGAGTTCTTAGATCATGAGAGATTGATCTTAAAAGATTGGCACGATATCTCTCTCTTTCTGTCTCTTCTTTACTTTTGATCTTATCTCTTATACTTATAAATCTTTCAAGAGCAAGGGTTGAATTTTCCATAATGGCATGAAGCATTCTTTTCTGGAAATGATTCATTTCATTTACTGTGGTTTCGGGGATTCTAATTACTGCAAGGACTCTGTCTTTAGAAAAAATCGGGAAATCGCAAAACCCATTTTCCACATCGAATGAGCTATGGACATTGTTGATTCTCTTAGAAAAACTAATATTATCATCAAATTCTCTATGGACAATCTCTCCGTTATCTTTTACTTGGATAAATTTCTTAAAAGCCTTGGAATCTTCATCAAAGTTTATCCAAGCTACATTTGAATTTAAGATAGAATATAAAGTTTTGGCACATATAGTGTCAATCTCTTCTATATCCTTAGCATTATTTAAAAGAGTCGTCATCTTATATAAAGCCTTAGTCTCAGCTTCTCTTTCTTTCGATTCTTCATTGGCTTTTTTGACATTTGCTGTAAGAGTTGTAGTTATAAGAGTTGTTATAGTCATTGTCACAAATGTAATAGCATAAGTAGGATCATTTACCTCAAGTGTAAAATAAGGCTCTGTGAAAAACCAATTAAACATAGCAAGAGACAAAATTGCAGAAAGGAATCCATAAATATAAGCCTCAGTTGACCATGATACAAGAAGTACGACAAGAATGTATAAGATAACAACATTCATCTCATCAAAACCAAAATGTCTAAATATATAACCAATACCTGTAGCAATAGCCAAAAGAAAAATCACAATAAAAAGCGATTTTAAAGGGCTTTTTGCACTAAAAAATTTCTCCTTCACAATAAACTCCTTATCTAAAATCTTAATAAAATTATATCACAACCCAAATACATGATTATGAAACTTTCAAAAGATATTAATAAATCTTAGAGCAATCTAGAATTAAAATTGCAAAATGAATTAATAACGGAATTTATAATTGTGATATACTAAAAAGAGCTCATGTATTTTAAATTTTGCATGAATAAATAAAACATAAAATAAAAAAAGAAATGTTAGAACAAATGCGAAAGCAAATGCAAAGATTAAAAGATCCCTTGGAATTGGGTCTATAGAATTATAAATGAACTATAGAATTGAAGGAAATAATGGATAAAAGAAAGATAGAAAGCCTAAATATTATGATTAAGCCAGCATCTTCTAATTGCAATCTTAGATGTAGATATTGCTTTTATTTTGATGAGGCTAATAACAGAAAGATTTCTGATTATGGAATGATGAAGATAGATACATTAGAAAAACTAATACAAAATGTTTTTTCCAATGTCACAAAAAGTGCATCATTTCTGTTTCAAGGAGGAGAACCGACACTTAGAGGAGTGGAGTTTTTCTATGAATTTCATAGACTTATAGATTATTACAACAAAGATAATATAAATGTAGGTTTTGCAATTCAGACAAATGGGGCATTGATTGATGATAATTGGCTTAATCTTTTTGAAAAATACAATTATCTTGTAGGAATTTCACTTGATGGAATAAAATCTTCGAATGAATTTCGAATAAATCAAAATGGAGATAATGTATTTGATAAAGTAATAGAAAACCTAGACGAACTTAAAAAAAGAAATATAGATTTTAACATACTTACAGTAATAAATAGCAAAGTCGCTAGATCCGCAAAAGAAATTTATAATTTCTACAAAGAAAATGATATATATTTCATGCAATTTATCCCGTTAATAGATTCTTTCGATAATAAAAGAAAAGACTATTCACTAAGTGAAAAAGATTATGGAGTATTTCTAGATGAGCTTTTTAACTTATGGTATGAGGATATTATAAAGAAAGATATAAGATCAATTAGATATTTTGAAAATCTAATTATGATACTTATGGGAAGAAATCCCGAATCCTGTGATATGACAGGACATTGCTCGATTAATCTTATAGTTGAAGCAGATGGATCGGTCTATCCATGCGATTTCTATGTGATAGATAGATGGAAGCTTGGAAATATCAAGGATAAAAGTATCATTGATATATTATTTTCAAAAAAATCCTATGAATTTATAAAAAGATCATTTGAACTAAACAATAAATGCAAAAATTGCAAATACCTAAAAATTTGTAGATCCGGCTGTTATAGATATAAGGATAATAGAGGATATAATAAATTTTGCGAAAGCTATAAGTATTTTTATGAAAGAAATCTAGAAAAGCTTTTTGAAATAAGAGATTTAATAATAAATCAAATGAATGAGAAAGCCTAATCATAAATGGGTAAAAAATATATAGTATCTTATATAAATAGAAATTAAGAAAAGAGGATTTTATGGAAAAGAAAAACCCAATAGTTACATTTGAAATGGAAAATGGCAAGACATTTAAAGCCCTATTGTATCCAGAAATTGCACCAAATACCGTAAATAACTTCATATCTCTAGTAAGTGAAGGCTTCTATGATGGAATTATATTCCACAGAGTAATTAAAGGATTTATGATCCAAGGAGGAGATCCTGAGGGAACTGGAGTTGGAGGACCTAATTACAGTATAAAAGGAGAATTTACAAGCAATGGATTCAAAAACGATCTAAAGCATGACAAGGGCGTTTTATCAATGGCAAGAACAATGATGCCAGATTCTGCTGGAAGTCAGTTTTTCATAATGCATGCCAAAGCACCACATCTTGATGGAGAATATGCAGCATTTGGAAAAGTAATAGAAGGCTTAGATGTTATAGATGAAATCGCAAATGTAGAAACAGATTATAGAGATAAGCCATTAGATGAACAAAAAATGAAGAAAGTTACAGTTGAAACCTTTGGCATTTCTTATGATAAACCACAAACATTATAGCAAATGAAAGTGCAATCTATATCTAGATTGCACTTTTTTTAATAATAACTTTAAATTACACACAAAAATCTTACATATTGTTTATATATCCGAATCATAAACAAAATAAAAACTAATTAGAATTAAGAAAAGAGGAGGATATTATGAAAAAAAATAGTAGATTAATAGCGTTATTACTTGCAGCAAGTATAACATCAACCGTAATACCACAAAGTTATTCTTATGCAGATAGTCTTGATGGTGAAGTAAAATCAGCCGTAGAAGAGGTAACTGTAAAAGAAAAAGAAGATCAAGATGAAATTGCAAAAATAAAAGAATCTTCTAAAGAATTAGTACCAAGCCAATCAAACGAAGAAAATGAAGAACCACAAGAAAAACCAATGGAAATGAAGGAAGATTCTTCAAATGAAAACTTGGATAATATTGATAACGAAGACTATGAAGATGGAAAAGAATATCCTAAAAACGAAAGCGAAGAAAGACAAGAAGACGGAACAGATAAGTTCAACAGAGCAACAGATACAGATAGAGACACATTTGGAGAAGATAAGAATGTATTAAACCTTGATCCAAGTGTAAAAGAAAAGTTAGAAGAAACTAACGGAGAATACGGAGCAAAAGAAGGCTCTTATACAGGCGTAAACCTAAAAGAATCAGAAGAAGAGATTAAAGATATCGTAATAACACCTGGCTCAAACGAAACAGAAGTAGGAATTACATGGTTTGGCAAAGGCGATGAAAAAGAATCATCAGTAGTATTTAATGGCGTAGAATACAAGGCACAAGGCTCACAAACTACAGATGATGCAGGATATTATTCATATAAAGCAGTAATTACAGGAATAAAACCTGGAGATTCTTATGATTACTATGTAAAAACAGGGGAAAATAAATCAGATGTATACTCACTAAGAACTAAAGCACTTGGTAAGAACAATTCATTTAGCATAGCATATTTTGGCGATCCACAAATGGGATCAGGAGATAGCGTTTGGGAAAAAGTAGGACTATACAAACACTCACAAGGAAAAGTAGACCAAGATAGAATAGATTTCTTAAAGACACTAAAAGCAGCCAAAGGCATAGATCCACACTTCTATTTATCGATGGGAGATAATGTAGAATCAGCTACTTATGAAGGAGAATACGACGCATTATTAGAAAATGACTTTTTCAAAACACATGTATTCTCATCAGTAATGGGAAATCATGAGACATATATAGGAGCAGGAGAAACAAATCCAAATAACAGCGTATTTAAAGACCATTTCTATTTACCAAATGAAAGCGAATTGGGATCAAAATCCGAAAAGAATAGTTATGGCGGATATGATAAATATCCAGGAGATTATTGGTATAGCTATGGAGATACATTATTCTTAAACTTAAATTCAAATAATAATGATTCAAAAGTACATGAAGAATTTATCAAAAAAGCAATAGCAGATGCAAAGAGCAAGAGAGGATCAAACTACAGCTTTATAGTAGCAAGCTTCCATCATTCACCATATTCAAGTGCTACACATTCATCAGATAATGATATACTCCAAAGAAGAGCAGAATTAGTAAAGATATTTAACAACAATGGAGTAGATATAGTGCTTAACGGACATGATCACATCTACACAAGATCAAAGCACATGATAGCAGGCGAAAACACAATGAAATTTGAAGAAGCCTTTGGAACAAGCCTTGATAATCCAAGCGCAAATATAGTAGATGGACATTCAAAGACACATAATGCAACAGTAGGAAAAGATGGAGATGTAATAGTTGATGGAATAGGAATTGACTATGGTAAGAATGAAGTTACAGATCCAGACGGAACATTATTCTTAACAATGAGCGCATCAGCAGGATCAAAATTCTACAATCCAATAGGAGAAGATAACTGGTATGTATCAAGAAGCTTGGATGATAGATCACAATTATTCTCAATACTATCATTTGATAAGAACAACTTCAATGTAACAACAATGGATCCTTACGGAAATGTAGTAGATAATTACACAATCCATAAGACAGATGAAAATATCGCAAATGGAAAGAGAGTAAAAGCTGCAAAAGATAAGTCAAAACTTGAACAATACATTGGAAAAGTAGAAAACGAAAAAGACAATGTAGATATCGAAAGTCAAGAAAACTTCTTGAAAGCATTAGAAAAAGCTAAAGCAGTCCTAGCAGATGAAACAGCAACTCAAGAAGAGACAGATGCAGCAATAAAAGTTCTAAAAGTAAGAGCACATGAATTGGGAGTAGATGTAGAAATACCAGAAGATCAAGGTGGAGATGAAACACCAGAAAACCCAGATGAAAACGGCGAAGACGAGACACCAGAAAACCCAGATGAAAATGGCGGAGAT